>DATHNI010000225.1:0-4296 GCA_035486135.1 Acetobacteraceae bacterium | reverse complement strand
GGAGGGGGACGTGGACCGGGCCATGGTCGCTGCCTGACCGACGATCGTCGGTCAGGCAGCGACCATGGCCCGGTCCACGTCCCCCTCCCGTCCAACCTCTCCAACGAATGGATTGCAAAGGCGCTGTCTTTGCTGGGGGTTCAGGGGGGCAAAGCCCCCTGACGGGGTCCAGGGGCAGAGCCCTGGCCTTGCTCCCTTCACCCGATTGCGCTGGCGCTCGCGCGCCTTGACCTCTCCCGCACAGCAGGAGAGGTTTCGTACGACCTCATGCATCTGCTCTCCCCTCTCGCCCGAGCCATCGGCCAGCTCGACGACAGCGCGTTCCTCGGCGTGCTGGCACGCTGCCTCGCCTGGTCGGCGGCCTGCTTCGTCGCCCTGCACCTCCTCGCCGTCTGGGCGGTGGAGCGCGTGCTGCACTGGCACGGCTTGCTCGGCTGGGCCGTTGGCGTGCTGGCCTCGGTCGGCGCCTCGCTGCTGGCGGGCTGGCTGTTCCTGCCGCTCGCCGCCGTGATCGGCACTCTTTATATCGACCGCATCGCCGACGCGGTGGAACGCCGCTACTACCCGGCCCTGCCGCCCGCCCGCGGCGCGCCGCTCGGCCCCCTGCTATGGGAAGGCATCACCCTCGGCGCCCGCATCCTCCTGCTGAACCTGCTCGCCCTGCCGCTGCTGCTGTTCCTGCCCGGCATCGGCCTCGTGCTTGCCTGGGCGATCGCCGCCTATGCGATCGGCCGCGGCCTGTTCGTTACCGTAGCGATGCGGCGCATGCCGCGCCCGGCCGCGGAGCAAGTCTACCGCCATGCGCGAGGCGTCATTCTTGCCCATGGTGGAATGATGGCGTTTGCGGCATATGTTCCGCTACTGAATCTGTTCATTCCCTTGCTCGGCACCGCCGCCATGGTGCACGTGCTCGATCTCTCGTTAACCCGCATGCGCCAAAGAGCTTGTCCATGAGCGGATGATTGTGGATAACTGACGCAACGCGGTTGTCCGCTGAGCGGTCGCGTGTTAGGCCGTGCGCGTCTCAAGGACTCGTCGAGTCCACCAACCACATTCGGGGGCGCTTTGTTCAAACGCCGCAAACCAGACGAGGTGCCGATCGGTTCGGGCGCACCATTGCCCGCCGGCGTCACGGCCGCCTCGAGCTCTGCGGATGACGCCGCGACTCAAACCGTCGTGCATCCGGCCTCAACATTCGGATCGTCGTCCGGATCCGGGGACACCGGCCTGGGTGTCCCCCCCTTCCGCCCCGCCCCACCAAAGGAGGCGCAACTGATGTCCCGCCCGCCGCTGTCCACAACCCCCACCGGCCCCGCCACCCCGCCCGCCAGCGGGGCGCGCCCCGGCCTGCCGCCGGTCCGTTCCCCGGCCCGCGAGCCGGGCGAACGCCGCACCCTGGTCGTCGGCCGCGGTATCAGCGTGCAAGGCACCGTGCAGGACGCCGAGCGCCTCGTCGTCGAGGGCACCGTCGAAGCCAGCATGATCCACGCCACCGAACTGGCGATCGCGCCCGGCGGCGTATTCAAGGGCGAGGTGGAGGTCGAGGAGGCCGAGATCGCCGGCACCATCGACGGCACGCTGACCGCGCGCGGCGCCCTGGTGGTGCGCAGCACCGGCCGCGTGCTGGGCACCGCGCGCTGCCGCCGGCTGCAGGTGGAAGATGGCGGCCAGATCACCGGCCGTATCGAAATGATCACCGAGCAGGCGAAGAGCGACCTGCCGCGCCCGGTCGCTGCCGAACCGGCGGCGTAACTCGCTGTACACCTCTCCCGCTGCGCGGGAGAGGTCAAGGCACGAAGCGCCGAGGGTGAGGGTGATCGGGTCGGCACGCAGCGCGTGTGATCGGGTCGCCCTGGCTGCGAGAGGGGGTACGTGCCGACCCGATCACCCTCACCCTCGCCGCTTTGCGTCTCGACCTCTCCCGCTCCCGCGGGAGAGGCATATTTCCGGCTGCGTGATACAAACTCCCCGGGCGCGAAGCCACCGGGGGAGACATGACCAGATACGTCGGCGCCATCGACCAGGGCACCACCAGCAGCCGCTTCATCGTGTTCGATCGCGCCGGCAATGCCGTCGCCTCGGCACAGCGCGAGCACCGGCAGATCTATCCGCAGCCCGGCTGGGTGGAACACGATCCGATCGAACTGCGCGACAACACCTTCGCGGTGATGGAACAAGCGTTGCGCGAGGCGGACCTGTCGCCGCGCGACCTCGCCGCGGTCGGCATTACCAATCAGCGCGAGACCACGCTGCTGTGGGATCGCGCCACCGGCCACCCGGTGTACAATGCGCTGGTCTGGCAGGATACCCGCACCGATGCGCTGGTCGCGGACTTTGCCCGCGACGGCGGCCAGGATCGGTTCCGTGCGCAGACCGGCTTGCCGCTTGCCAGTTATTTTTCTGCGCTGAAACTGCTTTGGTTGCTCGATAACGTTCCGGAGGCGCGCCGTCGCGCCGAGGCCGGCGACCTGGCGTTCGGCACCGTGGATAGCTGGTTGCTCTGGCACCTGACGGGCGAGCATATCACCGACGTCACCAATGCCAGCCGCACCCAACTGATGGACCTGGCGACGCTGCAATGGGACGACGCGTTGCTGCAATCGTTCGGCATTCCGCGCGCGGTGCTGCCACGGATCGTGCCGTCTTCCGCGGTGTACGCCGAGGCGCGGGCTCCGCTGGCGGGTGTGCCGGTGGCCGGCATCCTCGGCGACCAGCAGGCGGCATTGCTCGGCCAGGCGTGCTGTGAACCCGGCGAGGCGAAGAACACCTACGGCACCGGCTGTTTCCTGCTGATGCACACGGGCACCACGCCGCGCCCGTCGCGGCACGGGCTGGTCACCACGGTCGCGGGCCAGTTCGGCGATACGCCGGCGTGCTATGCGCTGGAGGGCTCGATCGCGGTGACCGGCGCCCTGGTGCAGTGGCTGCGTGACAATCTGGGCATTATTCGCGCATCGGCCGATGTGGAGGCGCTGGCAGCGTCGGTGCCGGACAATGGCGACGTGTATTTCGTGCCGGCGTTTTCCGGGCTGTACGCGCCGTACTGGCGCAGCGATGCGCGCGGTGTGATTGCCGGCCTGACGCGCTTCGCCTCCGCCGGACATATCGCGCGCGCGGCCTTGGAGGCGAGCGCGTACCAGACGCTCGATGTGGTGCGGGCGATGGAACAGGATTCGGGGATTCCGATCACGACGCTGCGGGTGGATGGGGGAATGGTGGCCAACGAATTGCTGATGCAGTTCCAGGCCGACATGCTGAACGTTCCGGTGGCGCGGCCTCGGACATTGGAAACGACCGCGCTGGGGGCGGCGTATGCCGCGGGCCTGGCCGTCGGCTATTGGCACGGCTTCGACGATGTGCGCGCCAATTGGGCGGTGACGCGGACGTGGACTCCGGTGATGCCGGAGGAGCAGCGGGCGGCGCTGACCGCGGCGTGGCACAAGGCGGTGGAGAGGTCCCTCGGGTGGGCCGGCCAATAACCTCTCCCGCGCTAGGCGCGGGACATACGACGGACGACACCGAGGACGGCACCGAGATCATCCACATCATCTCCGCTCGTGCGGCAACACGATCCGAAAGGAGGCGTTATGAGCAAGAAAAATACCGTGCATCACGCTTTTGACCTGGCGAAGCCAACTCCGTTGACGACGGCCCAGAAGGCCGAACTCGAAGCGCTTGCGGCCCTCCCTGAGGACAAGATCGACACGTCCGATATTCCACCGCTGACCGAGACGTTCTGGCAGGATGCCGTGCGTAATCCGTTCTATCGGCCGGTGCAGCAACAGATCACCGTGCGCATGGACGCAGACGTGCTGACCTGGCTTCGGTCCACGGGCCGAGGCTACCAATCGAAGCTGAATGGCATTCTTCGTCAGGCCATGCTGCGAGAAATCGCCAAACGCTGAGAGCAGGTCGCCGGGCGCAGCGTCGCGCAGCTTACATCCCGACCGAATATCCCCCATCCACCGGGATCGCCGCGCCACTGACGAAATCCGACGCCGGGCTGGCGAGGAATGCCGCGATGCCCGCCATGTCCGCCGGCGTGCCCCAGCGCCCGGCTGGGGTGCGGTTCTCCACCCGTTCGTGCAATCCGGCCACCTGCTGCCGCGCCCGCTGGGTCAATTCGGTATCGATCCAGCCCGGCAGCACCGCGTTGACCTGGATGTTGTCCTTCGCCCACGCCGTCGCCATCGAGCGCGTCATCTGCACGATGCCGCCCTTGCTCGACCCGTACGGCGTGGCGTACGGCGCCCCGAACAGCGACATCATCGAGCCAATATTGATCATCTTGCCGCC
>DATHNI010000224.1:0-11484 GCA_035486135.1 Acetobacteraceae bacterium | reverse complement strand
TCGGTCGCGGTCCCGCTGGACACTGCCAGCGTGGATGCCGCCATCGCCACGCTGCGCGCGGAAAACGTGCAGAGCGTGGCGATCTGCCTGCTGCATTCCTATGCCAATCCGGCGCACGAACGCGCCGTGGCGGACCGCGTGCGTGCGGCACTGCCCGACATCGCCATCTCGGTCAGCCACGAAATCCTGCCGGAGATCAAGGAATACCCGCGCACCAGCACGACCGTGATCAACGCCTATGTGCAGCCGGTGGTGCGCGCTTATATCACTGCGCTGGACGCCCGGTTGCGCGCTCTCGGCATCGCGGCGGGGCTGCAATTGATGCAATCGAACGGTGGGCTTGCCTCGGCCGAGTTCGCCGCTGCGGCACCCGCGCACATTATCGAAAGCGGCCCGGCGGCTGGCGTGGTCGGTGGCGCCGTGCTGGCGCGGCGCCTGAATGAACCTCGGCTGATCACCTTCGACATGGGCGGCACCACCGCCAAGGCCGGCTTGGTGGAGAACGGCGAGGTACTGCGCAGCGAGGCCATCGAAGTCGGCGGCGGCGTGATGTCCGGCTCACGCCTGCTGGTCGGCGCTGGATACATGCTGAAGCTGCCGGCAATCGATCTGGCCGAGGTCGGCGCGGGCGGCGGCTCGATCTGCCGGCTGGACCCCGGCGGCGCGCCGAAGGTCGGACCGGACAGCGCGGGCGCCGATCCGGGGCCGGTCTGCTACGGCCGCGGCGGCAGTGCGCCGACCATCACCGATTGCAACCTCGTGCTCGGCTATCTCGATCCGGGCGGCCTGGTCGGCGGCGCGTTGAAGGTCGATGTCGAGGCGGCCCGTGCGGCGATCGTCCGTGACCTGGCGGAGCCGCTGCATTGCTCCATGGAGGAGGCAGCGTTTGGCATGCTGCGGCTGGCCTCGGCAACGATGATGCGAGCGATCCGCGCCGTGTCGGTCGAGCGCGGCCGCGATCCTCGCCAGTTCACCTTGCTGGCGTTCGGCGGCAACGGTCCGCTGTTCGCCGCCGGCATCGCCGCTGAACTCGGCATCGCCCACGTGATCGTGCCGCCGATGCCGGGATTGTTCAGCGCCTTCGGGCTGCTGCTCGCGGATGCAGAGCACCACGCAACGCAAAGCCTGCGCATGCGGCTGGATCGCGCCGACCCGGCACAGATCGCCCGCGTCCTCGCGTCATTGGCCGGGTCCGGCGCGCAAAGCCTGGCACGCGATGGATTTGCCCCGGCACAGCGCAGCTTTCGCCGTGCCGCGTCGGCCCGTTATGTCGGGCAGTCGAGCGAGATCGAGGTGCCGCTACCGGACGATGCGGACGCGGCGACACTGCTGGCGCATCTGCCGTCGCTGTTCGCCGCGGAACATGAGCGGACCTACGGTTTCCGCGCGCCGGATGAGGAGCAGGTGGAGCTGATCGGGTTGTCGGTTATCGCGCGGGGCACGCCGGACCGGCCGCGCCTGCCGGAGCAAATCCCGCCCGCCTCCGCGAAGGTTCCGCAGAGCCGCCGCGCATGGTTCCCGGATGCCGGTTGGATCGCGACGCCGGTGGTGGATCGCGCCGCACTGTCCACCGCGCGCACAGGCCCGCTGATCGTGCAGGAATACGACGCGACGTGTCTGGTGCCGCGCGGCGCGACGGCCGCGCTCGATGCGTTCGGCAATGTGCGGGTAACGCTGTAGAGAGAATAAATCCTCTCCCGCTTCGCGGGAGAGGATAGGGCGAGGGTGACACGTTCCGCACGCGGCGAGCCACAATCGGGGACCGTGCTGTCCTGCCTCGTTCTACGTCGTGACCCCTGTCGTATCCGCGCATCGTCCCACCCGACTTGCGTTCTGAATCGGGCTCATGTGTCTATGCTGCAATGCAGCATTCCCAAGCGGCAACCCGGATCCCAACTACAGGCCATCGAAGCCGGACATTCCGCCCGACTGGAGATGGAGAGTTCCGATGAAAAACCTATTTTTTGCCGCACTGAGCCCGGGCGCCGCTACCGTTCCTGGCTTCGCTCACAGCACTATTGCCGATGACGCTGTGGCCACTCGCTGCCACCAGACGGGCGCCATTTAAGCCGCACCGTTCGTCAGATGCAGAAAATGTTGGGGCCTCCCCGGCCTTTTTGCTGTTCGAAGCCGGGCGCCTCAGCCTTCGCCCAAGGAGCTATCAACATGGACATCCGTCTTATCCAAGGCCAGCCGGTTCTGCTGCTCGAACGTTTTGCGGACGGTTCCGTCAGGTGCTGCGCCGTCTCTAACGGCCGCGGCCTGCCCTTCGAGTTCATCACCGAGGAGGACGCGCTTATGCCTGAGGAAACCAACAATTCCGCTTGAGCTGACGTCAGGCGGCGCGGGTGACGGTGCGCACGATGCGAGCATAATCATGCTGCGGATCTGATCGCCGGCCGCGCATCGCCATATCTTCGCGCAGGCGCTGCCGCGGCGCACTGATACCAGGCGCCCGACTGATACCAGGCGCCCGAAAGATTGACACACGGACGGCGCCGGCCTCGTCATGCCGACGAAGGTCGGCATCCATGATTTTTCTTGGTTCGGGGCAGGGCAGTCGTGGATGGCGGGCCTCCGCCCGCCATGACGGTTGGCGCAGCCGGTGCGACGCATTCGAGAGTCATTGTTTACGGCGCCTGGTATGACAGGGCGTTCAACAGACCAGGCGGAGCAGGAGAGCTACCCTCTCCCGCGAAGCGGCAAAGGGTTTCTACTCCTGCCCCTCCGCCAAATCCCTCGCTACTTCGGGCGCGTGCAGCAGCCGATCAATTCTCGTCGCATATTCCAGCGCGTGATCCGGCTGGAACGACAGATCCGGCGCGAACCGCAACTGCAACGCATGCGCCACCTGGCCGCGCAGGAACGGTGCCGCGCGCTTTAACACCGGCAGCAGCGCGTCCACATCCGAGCGGCCCAGCCGCGCCACAAACACCGTCGCGTGCTTCAGGTCCGGCGACATACGCACTTCGGTGACCGTCAGCAGCGCCTCGGCCAGTTCGGGATCGCGGAAATCCCGCCGCTCGAACAACCCGGCCAGCACGTGGCGGATTTCCTCCGCCACACGCAACTGCCGCTGACTGGGTCCCGCGTCGCGCTTCTTCAACCCGGCACCATCTCCACTTCGAAGCACTCGACCATGTCGCCTTCCTGCAGGTCGTGGAAGTTGGCGAATGACAACCCGCATTCGTAGCCGCGAGCCACTTCGCGCACATCGTCCTTGAAGCGCTTCAACTGCGACAGCTCGCCCTGGTGGATCACCACGTTATCGCGCAGCAGACGCACGCCGGCACCGCGCTTCACCAGGCCGTCAGTGACCATGCAGCCGGCGACCTTCCCGACCTTGGTAATGGTGAACACCTTCCGGATCTCCGCATAGCCCAGGAACTTCTCGCGCGCCTTCGGTGCGACCTTGCCCTGCACCAGCTTCTCGATGTCGTCCGACACCTCGTAGATGATCGAGTAGTAGCGGATATCGACACTTTCCCGGGTCGCCAGGTCCCGGGCCTGCGAGGTCGCGCGCACGTTGAACGCCACGATCACCGCGTTCGACGCCTTCGCAAGCTGGATGTCGCTTTCGGTGATCTGGCCGACCGCGGCATGCAGCACGCGGACCTTCACCTCCTCATGCGCCAGCTTCAGCACGGTGGCCTGGATCGCCTCCGCGCTACCCTGCACGTCGGCCTTGATCAGGACGGCGACTTCCTTTTGCTCGCCGGCCTGGATGCGGGCCAGCATCTCGTCCAGCGTGCCCCGAGCACCCGCTGTCACGCCCGCCGCCTTGTCGCGCAGCTTGCGGGTGCGGAATTCGGCGATCTCGCGCGCGCGGCCCTCGTTCTCCACCACCACGAACGGTTCGCCGGCCACCGGCACGCCGGCCAGGCCGAGGATCTCCACCGGGACCGACGGTCCGGCTTCGGTCACCGGACGGCCCTTGTCGTCCAGCATCGCCCGCACCCGGCCCCACTCGGCGCCGGCCACCACGATATCGCCCTGCTTCAGCGTGCCCTTCTGCACCAGTATCGTCGCCACCGGCCCACGGCCGCGATCCAGCCGCGACTCGATCACGGTGCCCTCGGCTGCCCTTTGCGGATTTGCCTTCAGGTCGAGGATTTCCGCTTGCAGCAGGATCGCTTCCTGCAGCTTGTCCAGCCCGGTCTTCTTCAGCGCCGAGACTTCCACGTCCTGCGTCTCGCCACCCATCTCCTCGACGACGACATCGTACGACAGCAGTTCCTGCCGCACGCGCTGCGGATTGGCGTCGGGGCGGTCGATCTTGTTGATCGCCACGATGATCGGCGCGTTCGCCGCCTTGGCGTGGCGGATCGCCTCGATGGTCTGCGGCATCACGCCGTCATCCGCCGCCACCACCAGGATGACGATGTCGGTGACGCCGGCGCCGCGCGCCCGCATGGCGGTGAACGCCTCGTGGCCCGGCGTGTCGATGAAGGTGATGTGCTCGCCGGACGCAAGCTCCACCTGGTAGGCGCCGATATGCTGCGTGATGCCGCCCGCCTCGCCGGCCGCGACGTCGGTGGAGCGCAACGCATCGAGCAATGACGTCTTGCCGTGATCGACATGGCCCATGATGGTCACAACCGGCGGCCGCGGCTCCAGCTCGGCATCGGTGTCGACAGTGCCTTCCAGCCCCATCTCGACGTCGGACTCCGAGACGCGGCGGGCACGGTGGCCGAACTCCTGCACCACCAGTTCGGCGGTGTCGGCATCCAGCGACTGGGTGACCGTCGCCATCACGCCGAGCTTCATCAGCGCCTTGATAACATCGCCGGCACGGGCGGCCATGCGATTGGCCAGCTCCTGCACGGTGATCGCGTCGGGCAGGATGACGTCACGCACAACTTTCACCTGATCGGAACGCAGCCGCTCCAGTTCGGCCTGCCGGCGCTCGCGTTCGCGCTGGCGCCGTACCGAGGCCAGCGAGCGGACCTTCTCGTCCTCGCCCTCGATCGCCGCCTGGACGTCGATGCGGCCAGGACGGCGGCGGTCGCCCTGCTTCGGCGCGGCCACCGGTGGGCGGCGCGGCGGCATGCCAGGGCCGGCGCGACGGACCGGGCGGGCCTCGTCGTCGTCCTCCACGGCTTTCGCGCCGGGGCGCAGACGCAAGGTCTCGGTCGCCGCCGTCGTCGGCTGGGGCGTGGTGGTGGCGGGCGCAGCCGGCGCCGGACGCCGGCGTTGGTCGTCGAGAGCGCGCGCAGTGGCGGGACTGGCATCGGCGGCGCTGGCCACCTGAGCGGTGACCGTGGCCTCGGCCGCCTGGCGTGCGGCCTCTTCGGCCTTTTGCTGCGCCGCTTCCTGTTCCTGGCGGCGGGCCTCCTCTTCGGCGGCCTTGCGCGCCTCTTCCTCGCGGCGGCGGGCTTCCTCCGCGGCCGACAGGATGGAAATCTTCTCTTGCTCGCGCCGTTCCGCCTCGCGCTTGGCCGACTCGCGCTGTTGCTCCACCAGCGCGCGCTGGCGGGCCGCAAGCTCGGTCTGCGTCAGCGCCCGCCCGGCGCCGGCGGGCGGACGCCCGGCTGGCGCGGGACCACGCGCGCTGGGTGCGGGCGTGGGAGAGGGCGGGCCGGACGGCGCACCGGGCGCACCGACGGGCGCGCGCTTCTTGCGCACCTCCACCTGCACAACCTTGGAGCGGCCATGACTGAAACTCTGCCTTACGGAGCCGGCATCGACAGTGCGGCCCAGCTCCAGGCGTCCCGACGGGCGCAGAGAGAGCCGGCCCTTGCCAGCGTCCTGATCGTTGCTTTCGCTCATGCTTTACCCGTTGACACCCACTTATTCGTTCAGACCGGCAGTTGCCTGCCCCTCTAGTCACCCAGTTTCAGTCGGCCCTTGGGCCATCCTGCGCTGGCTTACGCGATCCATCGTCACGCGGCCCGTGGTCATTCCCGCCCGGGCCGGTCAGTCCTTGTCCTCGCAACCCGGCCAGCCGATCCGCTTCGAGGTGAAGCCGCTCGGCCAACCGCCCCGGCGCGATCGCCACATGCACCACATGATCACGCCCGAACATGCGCCCCAGTACCGTTGCCGGCAAAGGGGCGACCACCGCCACCTTCCCGACACTGCCGGACAGGAAGCGTGCACGCTCTGCCTCGCTCCCGTCCGAGGCTTCCAGGACCAGCCGGGCCCGGCCACTCCGCAGCCACTCCCGCGCCTTCTCGAAGCCAGCTATGGCCTGGCCGGCGCGGCGGGTCAGGCCAAGCAACTCGCCGATCCGCCGGACCAGCGCCGCCTCGAGCAGGACGGGAAGATCTTGGGGCACTGTGACCGGGCCACGGGCGGCCCTGGCGAACGCTCGGGCCAGGCCACCCTTGTCGCGGGCGGTTTCTAGCACATCCTTCGACGCGCTCAACCACATTCCCCGTCCGGGCAGGTCTGCGTTCAGGTCCGGCACCAAGGCCCGATCGGGTCCGACGACGAAGCGGATCAGCCGTTCCTTGGGCAGTCGTTCGCGCGTCACCACGCAGCGGCGCAGCGGACCGGTTTCTTCTTGCGCTTCCTCGTCCGGCGAAGCAATCGGCCCCGCGTCAATCGTGGCTCGCCTCCTGCGCCGCAGGCTCGGGGGCCGCATGTTCTTCGGCCCCATTTTCTTCGGCGCCATTTTCTTCGGCGGGGCCATCCTCGCCCTCGAACCAATGGGCGCGGGCGGCCATGATGATCTGGTTGGCCGTCTCCTCGTTCATGTTGTCGGCGCCGACAATCTCGATCAACTCGTCGGAGGCGAGGTCGGCCAGGTCGTCCAGCGTCTTCACCTCCTTCTCGCCGAGCGCCACCAGCATCGCCGGTGTCAGTTCCTCGATCGAGGCCACGTCGTCGCCGACGCCCAGTTCGACGCGCTTCTCTGTCAGTTCGGTGTCGCGGCGGGTGAGGAAGGTTTCGGCGCGGCGGATCAACTCTTCCGCGACCGCTTCGTCGAAGCCCTCGATCGAGGCGACTTCCTCGAGCGGCGTAAACGCCAGTTCCTCGACCGAGTTGAAGCCCTCGGTCACCAGCAGTCCGGCGATCACGTCGTCCACGTCCAGTGCTTCGACGAACAGGCCGGAGCGGCGGCGGAATTCTTCCTGGCGACGCTCGCTCTCTTCCGCCTCGGTCAGGATGTCGATGTCCCAGCGGGTGAGCTGCGATGCGAGCCGCACGTTCTGCCCGCGCCGCCCGATGGCGAGGCTGAGTTGTTCGTCCGGCACCACCACTTCGACGCGGCCGGCTTCCTCATCCATCACCACCTTGGTCACCTCGGCGGGGGCCAGAGCGTTCACCACGAAGGTGGCGGCCTGCGGCGACCAGGGGATGATGTCGATCTTTTCGCCTTGCAGTTCCTGGACCACCGCCTGCACGCGGCTGCCGCGCATGCCAACGCAGGCGCCGACCGGATCGATCGAAGAGTCGCGGCTGATCACCGCCATCTTGGCGCGGCTGCCGGGATCGCGCGCCACCGCCTTGATCTCGATGATGCCGTCGTAGATTTCCGGCACTTCCTGGGCGAACAGTTTCGCGAGGAAACCGGGATGCGTGCGGGACAGGAAGATCTGCGGACCGCGCGGTTCCTCGCGCACGTCGTAAATATACGCACGCACGCGGTCGCCGTTGCGGAAGCTTTCGCGAGCGATCAATTCGTCGCGGCGCAACAGCGCCTCGGCACGGCCGAGCTCCACCATCAGGTTGCCGTACTCGGTGCGCTTCACCACGCCATTGACGATCTCGCCCACGCGGTCCTTGAACTCGTCGAATTGCCGCTTGCGCTCGTATTCGCGCACCCGTTGCACAATGACCTGCTTGGCGGTCTGCGCCGCGATGCGGCCGAAGTCGATGGGCGGCAGCGGATCGACGATGAACTCGCCGAGCTTGATCTCCGGCTTGAATTTTTGGGCAATGTGGACGGGGATTTGGGTTTCCTCGTTCTCCACCGCCTCGACCGCTTCGGTCCAGCGCGACAGGCGGACGTCGCCGGTCCTGCGGTCGATCGTGGCGCGGATGTCCTTTTCGTGCCCGTACTTGGCGCGGCCAGCCTTCTGGATGGCCTGCTCCATGGCCTCCAGCACTTCCTCGCGGTCGATGTTCTTTTCGCGCGCGACGGCGTCGGCAACGAGAAGAAGTTCGGGGCGGGAGACGGCGGTGTCCATGATGACCTCTGTCAATTGGTCCGGGTTGGGGTTGCGGTCGCTTCAATCAAGGCGTCGGTCAGCACCAGCTTGGCGCGGCGGATGTCGGTGAGCGGCAGGGCGACTTCTTCGCCGTCATCCAGGCGGAGGCGGGCGACGGAGTCGTCGGCGCCGAGGACGATACCATAGAAGCGCTTGCGGCCGCCGATCGGGGCAACCACCTCGGCGCGGGCGGCGTGGCCGGCGAAACGGTTCCAGTCCTTCACCCGGGTCAGCGGACGGTCGATGCCGGGGGAGCTGATCTCCAGGGTCCAGGCGCCCGGGATGGGGTCCTCGACGTTCATCAGCGCGCTGAAGTGATGCCCGAGATGTTCGCAGTCGTCGATCGAGATGGCGGCGCCGTCAGCGCGGTCCACCATGATCTGCACCGTGGGGCGGTCGCGGCCGAGCACCGCGACGCGCACGAGCTCGTAGCCCATATGCTCGAGCGAAGGCTCGACGATGGCGGCGATCCTGGCCTCCAGGCTGGTATGCTGTGGTTCGCTTTTGTCCAAAACAAAAAAGGCGGCCCGTGAAGGCCACCCCCCGTTACTCAGCGGAGAATGTGATTGAGACGGCGTAGATAGCGACTTCTCGACCGGTTGGCAAGGGCGGGCGCGAATAATGCGGGGCGGCGGCGGGGCACCAACCAGTCCCGCCGTTACGGCCGGCTGTCCACTGGCCCGGCCACGACGGTTGGGGCGCAGCTTTATGGAATCCCACGCTTTATTCGGCTATAATGCCAAGCATGCCGGACGATCTTTACGACCATGACGCCCTGGCCTGGTCGGAGCGCCAGGCCGCCCTGCTGCGCCGGGTCGCGCGCGGGGAGCGTGTGAACGACGTCGACTGGGACCATGTTGTCGAGGAGATCGAGGACGTGGGCCTGTCCGAGTTGAACGCGGTTTACTCGTATCTGCGGCAGATCCTCGTGCACTTGCTGAAACTGCACGGCTGGCCCGATCTTGAACCAGAACAACATTGGCGCGCGGAAATCGCCGCGGTTCAGTCGGACGCGGCACGCCGCTTCGCACCGTCCATGCGACGGCGCATCGATCTGGCGGACATTTACGACCAGGCCAAACGGCAGATCGGCCTGACTCGCTATGGCGGCAAGGCGGCACTGACGCCGCCGACAATCTGTCCAGTCACACTCGACGAATTGCTGTCGGCGCGGGTGGAGGACCTGGAAGCCGCGTTCCTGGCTGCGAGGGACGGCTGAACCGGGGGATCTTGGGCGCGGAACGATCGAAAAGGAGGCGAGGAGAACTAACACGGATTAGCGCGGATTGTCCCACGGATTAGCAGGCAGCTTGCGCCGGCGACCGGGTGGGCGCTGTCCGTGTGTCAACCATTTCGCGTTCTGCTATTACGCATTGTCCCGGCACCACTCCGCCACCTGCGCATGCGTGCCAAACCAGCACTCCCCCCGCGCCTTCATGTGCTTGATTAGCCGTTCCAGCACCGGCATCCGCGAGCGGTGTCCGGTGATGTGCGGATGCATCGTCAGCAGGAACAGGCCGCTTTCCTCCCAGGCGCCGTCGAACTCGGCGGTGAAGATCTCGCCGACCGCGGACGGCGGGGTATAGGGACGCAGCGCCGAGAAGCGGACGAAATTATAGTACACCGCGTCGTCGCGAATCCATTCCGGAGGCAGTTCTATAATACCGGTCGGCTCGCCGCCGTCGGTCAGTTCATACGGATCGTCGTCGGCCATCAGCGAGCTGTCGTACAGCAGCTTCATCTCGCGCACGATGTCCAGCGTGTTGACGGAGAAGTCCCAGCTTGCGGTGCGCATGCCAACCGGATCCCGGCCGGCGATGCGTGACAGGGTTTCCGCGGCACGGAAGGTCAGGTCGCGTTCCGCCTCGCGCGGCAGCGTGGTGTTGGCTTCGTGGATCCAGGAGTGGATGCCGATCTCGTGGCCATCGTCGGCGATGCCGCGGACTTCTTCCGGGTGCAACAGGGCGGATACCGCGGGGTAGAAGAACGTGGCGGGGATCGCCTCGCGCTGGAGCAAGGCGCGGATGCGAGGGGTGGCCTGGCGCTGGCCGTACTGGCCCTGGCTGATACGCATCGGGCTTGGATCGGCGTCGCGCAGGGGGATGGTCTCGTGGTCGGCGTCGAAGCTGATCGCCACGGCACAGCGGGCGCCGTTCGGCCAGGCCTTGGGCTTCATGCTGCGGCCGGCGCGGGCGCGGCCGACCATCTTGCGCCAGGTGGCTTCCGGCCACTGCCAGGGCTCGCCGTCGGGGTGCTTGGTGGTGCCACTCATGGGGGGTCTCCGGCTGGGTTTGGCCGTGCATGCTGCGCGCGTTCGGGGCGGTTGGGAATGCGCGGGCGTTGCGCGAGATGTTCGAGGCGTGAGAGGCCCGGGGAATTGGCGCGGCGCCGGTGCGTTTACGGAATATTGTGTTTTATCACGGAGGAAGGGCGGAGGGCCACGGTGGGCCACAGGAGTCGGTGCGCATGCTGATTGCCGGGGAACTTACGGAACGGATCATCGGGCTGGCAATCGAGGTGCATCGGAATACGGGGCGGGGACTGCTCGAGTCGGTCTACGAACAATGCCTGTGTCATGAACTGCGCGTGGCAGGCATACCGTGCGAGCGTCAGGTTCCGATCCCGGTGGTCTACAAGGGCCTGTCGATCGGCGAGGGCTTCCGGGCCGATATCGTCGTCGCGCGGGAGGTGATTCTTGAGATCAAGGCTGTCGCTGCCATCGTGCCGGCGCATGAAGCACAGTTGCATACCTATCTGAGCATGAGCCAACTTCATGTCGGGCTGATTCTGAATTTCAATGCGCGCCGCCTGGCCGATGGCATTCGGCGCTACGTTGTGTAGCCCGCGACGGAGGAACCGCTCCGACTCCTGTGGCCCACCGTGGCCCTCCGCGCTTTCCTCCGTGGTAAAAATGCGGAGTTGCGTGCGGCACTGGCTGGTGGCGGGAGTCATTCGGAACCCGCTGGGCGCGTGGGTTCGGGAAACCAGGCGGCGGCGGTGCGGTGGGCTATTTTCGTATTTTACCACGGAGGAAGAGCGGAGGGCCACGGTGGGCCACAGGAGTTCTTTATGTGCCGAGAGCGGGGGAACTGACGCAACACGTGTTCGAGCTGGCGAACGGCATGCTCCGGGACGCGTGGCGCGCTTTGCTCGAACGCATACACGGTTTCTACGAGCGCCGCGTCATGAACAGCGGGACGCAGGGCTATTGCGCGGGTTGTTTTCTACGTCCGGCCATCGACAAAGCATTGTGGTCAGGACAGGATTTTTGCCGATTATGTCGTCGCTGGCGCGATGCCGGACCGGGATCAACTGTATTCCGCGCGAG
>DATHNI010000223.1:0-28437 GCA_035486135.1 Acetobacteraceae bacterium | reverse complement strand
CCCTCCATGCCGGCCTTGGAGGCGTTGTAGTGCACGCCGATCCCGCCCGCACCACGCGCCGCGCCGGACGAGATGTTCACAATGCGTCCCCAACGTTGCGCGCGCATGTGCGGCAGGACGGCCTGGGTGCACAGGAAAGCGGATTTCAGGTTGACCGTAATGGTGTGGTCGAAGTCGGCTTCCGTCAGGTCGTCCACCGTGCGGATCAGCGCGATGCCGGCGTTGTTGACCAGCACGTCCACCGGGCCGAGCTGCGCCGCGATCGCCTGCATCATGCCGGCAACCGCGTTGCTGTCGGACACGTCCGCACCGACCGCGATGGCGCCGCGCCCGATGGCACGCACGGCCTCCACAACGGCACGTGCGTCGTCGGCGCGTTCTCGGTAGTTCACCGCGACATCGGCCCCCGCCTCGGCGAGCGCCAGCGCGACGGCGCGGCCGATGCCGCGGGAGCCGCCGGTCACCAGGGCGATGCGGTTGGTCAGGTCGGGGAGAAGGGACATGGGTTGGGTCGCCTTACGTAAGGACCGCTGGCATACGACGTTGACAGTGGCTCCCAGCACACAAACAAAGCAATGCACGCGAGTGCCTGGCGGACCTCTGCTGTCTCCAGATCTCGGAAATCGGTAGCAATATCGTGCGGTGAAATGTCATCCGTGACGAGGCTAACAACCATAGCGACCATCGTCCACGGGCCACGGATGCGTGTGCGGCCACCCTTCCAGCGAGGCGCAATTGAAGTCCGATCACGCGGAGATTTATATGGGCAGGCTATGATTGATCGGTACGCCGGGCTACGACCACGATCGTTCCAGCCAGTCCTCGATTCAGTTCGGGAAGTCGATCGGTTGGAAGCTGTCTCCGCGGGCCTAGCCGAGGGGCCATTAGGTTCGTTACCACGTGATGGGGTACGTTGAACCGCACAAGCGCGACGCTGTCGGGGCTTTCGAGCATGAATGCATGCATGTCCTGGTCGGCGTCCGCATTGTAGCTCATGATCACCATGGTGGGTTTATCGTTCGGCGGCAACGCTCGAAATCCAGCCGCCTCGATCCACGCCAATCCTTCCGCGGTCACGGTGCAGCATAGCGCTGAGCCACCCCAGCCGCGTTCCCGTGATATCGTCTCAATCCACCAATCATTCTGCCAATCCTCATAACCAAACAGCATGCCATCGAGCCGCTCGAAATGCTCATTCCAGCCGGTCTTTTCGGCTGCCTGCCAGATCAGTTTCGTCGCCGGGATACGCCATTCCTCGCCCTTCAATGTGTAGTACACGACGCGATGACCCTGCCATCGCTTGGTAGGTGGGTTGAACGGTTCCAGCACCTCCTCGCGATGCAGGATGCCTTCGGCGACCCAGTGATCGAAACGCTCCTCGCCCTCGAGCTCGGCAGACGCAATGCGCCCCCTCGCATCACGTCGTAACGCCGCTCGTGCGGTAGGCAGCGCGCAACGGGACGCGGAAGCCGATCGACTCCAACACCAGTTCTCCCGCGGCATCGATGTACTGCGGTTCACCCGGCCAAGACCCATCGCCCTGCCGGCGCAACACTTCAGCCGCAATCGAGGTCGAGCGAACCAGCACGACCTCGACCACCGAAGGGATGCTAGTATAGGCCCAGACATTGGCGCGCGTCTTCCGCGCGCTGGTTGGCGACAAAATCTCGATCAGCACGACAGGGTCCTGCATGGTAGGTCCGCCCATTGGCGGAGCGCAGGTCACACCGAGATCCGGAACCAGCAGATTCCTGGTGGACCGGACGCGCGGTATGACGCCAGGCGCGACGCCCAACCGGCATGAGCTGCCGCTGTCGGCAAGGTAATTCCCGATCAGGCGGGCCAGTTCGCCCTGGATCATGCCGTGCGGATCGGAGGCTGGCGCCATCATCTCCGGCTCGCCGTCGCGCAATTGCCATAGCGCACCCGAGCGGTCACCCGAATCCCACTCGAGGAATTCAGCGACCGTCATGTCGGGCGATGGCTTCCGCAATGCGACCATGGCCTGAGCTTTAACGAATTCTGCGCGGTCTGCTACGGTCGCCGGCGCGTGGCGGTCGATCACTGCGTCGCTCACGCTTCGCGCGACGACCCGGCGTTGGACGCCGCCGGCCCGTACGTCTTGAACCGCTCCTGCGCGGCCCGCATCTCCTCCGTCGTCAGCAGCTGCACCACGCCAGCGGCACGCGCCAGCAAGTACTGCCTGCACAGCGTCTCCAGCAGCACCGCGCCCGCCAGCGCATCGTCCGCATCACGCCCGTGCACGATCATGCCGTGGTTGGCCAGCAGGCACGCCGTGCGCCCCTGCATCGCCGCCACAGCGACCCGCGCGAGGTCCGGCGTGCCGAACGTCACGTAGGGTGCGCAGCGCACGTCGTGGCCGCCAAAGCGCGTGACCATGTAGTGGAAGGCGGGCAGCCCCTCGTACAGGCACGCCAGCGCAGTGCAGGCGTCAGCGTGGGTGTGCACCTGCCACGCAGCCGCGGGAAAGGCCTGGTAGATCGCGGCATGCATCGACCATTCGGAGGACGGGGTCGCATCGCCTTGCACCGTGCCGTCCAGCGACATCGGCACCAGCGCCGCCTCACGCAGCGTATTGGCAGAACACCCGGACGGGGTGATCAGCATGCCGTCCGGCGTGCGGGCGCTGACATTGCCGGAACTGCCGGTGTTCATCCCGCGCCGGGCGAGTTCGCGATACAGCCCGACTAACGCGCGGCGTGTGGAGGCATGGGCTGCGGGCATCAACCTGGGTCCGGCACACATACGGGAAGGCAGTGTGCCGGCCCGATCAACCTCCCCCGCGGGGCCGACGCACCTCGACCTCTCCCGCGTCGCGGGAGAAGTTCTGTGTTAGTCATCGAGGTCGGCACCCCACATTTTCTCCAGCGCATACAGGCTACGTGCCTCCGGCTTGAACAGGTGCACCACGATGTCGCCCGCGTCGATCAGCACCCAGTCGGAACCGCCGGCACCTTCCACCTGCACGCGCTTCAATCCGGCCTGGTGCAGCTTTTCGCTCAGATGCTGCGCCATCGCGGCGATCTGCCGGTCGGCCAGGCCCGTCGCGATCACCATGCGATCGCAGAACATCGCCTTGCCTTCCAGATCGAGCGTGACGACGTTCTCCGCCTTGTCATCATCCAGGCTGCCGACGATCACCGATTGCAGCCTCTCCAGTGCGCTCGGTTCCACCACCTTGCGGCGCGTGCGCGGTGCGGCCTTCGGCCCGGCGACGATAGTCTTCTTGCGCACCGTCCCCGGCGTCTTGTCAGCCGCCGGCATCGGCGGCTTGGGGCGCTTGCGGGCGGTCGGTTTATGACGCGCCGGTGACGCAGGTGGCGACGGTTTGGCTATGGTACTGCTCCTTTGGCACCAGCGCGAATCGCGGTAGCGGACACTTTACTCTCAGGCACGGTCAGCAACACCCAACCCGGCGCCTCGCCGGGAAGCGTCGGCGCGGCACGTTCCGGACGGCGCGCATGCCGGATCCATTGGGCCGCCTGGCCAGCCAGCGCGCGCCGTGTATAGCCTGGACGCGGCAGCACCGCGACCGGAATGCAGCGCAGTATCTCCCGCCAGCGCTGCCAGCGCGGCAACTGTGGCAAAATATCCGCGCCCATCAACCAGACAAACCGCACCCGAGGGAACCGCCGCAACAACACCCGCAGCGTGTCGATGGTGAAACGCGTGCCCAGCCTTGCCTCGATCGCAGTGGCCAGCACGCGCCGCCCGTCGGCAATGGCCCGCGCCGCCGCCAGCCGCACCGCCAGCGGCGCCATGCCGTCGCGCGACTTCAGCGGATTGCCCGGCGACACCAGCAGCCACACCTGGTCCAGCCGCAGCCGCCGCAATGCCAGTTCGGCAACGTGACGATGCCCCGCATGCGCCGGATTGAACGAACCACCGAGCAAGCCGATGCGCATCCGCCGCCGGTCGCCGAAACGCGGCAGCGCATCGGCGACCCGCGCGTTCAGGGACGCACCTGGCCCGTGCCGCGCACGACATAGCGATAGAGGGTCAATTGCTCCAGCCCGACCGGTCCGCGCGCATGGATGCGGCCGGTGGCGATGCCGATCTCCGCGCCGAAACCAAATTCCCCTCCGTCGCAGAACTGCGTCGAGGCGTTCCACAACCCGACCGCGGAATCCAGACCGGCCAGAAAACGTTCAGCCGCCATGATGTCGTCGGTGACGATGGCATCGGTATGCTCACTGCCATGCCGGGCGATATGCGCCAGCGCGGCATCGACGCCGTCCACCACCGCGACAGACAACACCGCATCCAGCCACTCGGTATCGAAATCCGCGTCGTTCGCCGCCGGCAGATCGGGCACGATGTCGCGCGCCGCCGCGTCTGCACGGAAATCGCAGCCCAGCGCTCGCAGATCGGCGACGATCGGGGGCAGCAACGCGGGGGCGACAGCGCGATCGATCAGCAGGGTCTCGGTGGCGCCGC
The DNA here is from genome assembly GCA_035486135.1 of Acetobacteraceae bacterium. GTDB lineage: Bacteria > Pseudomonadota > Alphaproteobacteria > Acetobacterales > Acetobacteraceae > JASHVB01. The sequence continues at coordinate 23,979 of DATHNI010000223.1, read as the reverse complement.
AGATGCCGGTGCGGCGCATCTTCGCATTGGCGACGATCTTGCGGGCCATCGCGTGATCCGCCGCCGCGTGCACGTAGGTGTGGCAGAGCCCCTCGGCGTGTGCCAGCACCGGCACGCGCGCCTCGCGCTGCACCCGCTCCACCAGCGATTTCCCGCCGCGCGGCACGATCAGGTCGAGCAAGCCGGCACCCGACAGCATCGCGGCGACATAGGCCCGATCGGCATTCGGCGCGACCTGCACGCAGGCATCCGGCAGGTCCGCCGCGCGCAGCCCGTCCACCAGCGCCGCGTTGATCGCCTGCGCGCTGCGGGTGCTTTCCGATCCGCCACGCAGGATCACCGCATTGCCGGATTTGAGGCACAGCGCGGCGGCGTCGGCGCCGACATTCGGGCGGCTTTCATAGATCATGCCGATCACGCCGATCGGCATGGCGACGCGCTGGATGCGCAGCCCGTTCGGCCGCACCCAGTCGGCCAGCACGCGGTCCAGCGGATCCGGCAGCGCGGCAACATCCTCCAGCCCGCGCGCCATCGCTTCGACCCGAGCCTCGGTCAGCGCCAGCCGGTCGCGAAACGCCGCGGTGCCGGTGGATGCGGCGACATCCGCGGCGTTGGCTGCCAGGATGGCCGGCGCCTGCGCGCGCAACGCCGCGGCCATGGCGTGCAGCGCGGCATTGCGTTGCGTCGCGCTGCTGCGGGCCAGCACGTGCGATGCGGCGCGGGCGGCCTGCGCGGCGCGTTGCAGATGCTGGGTGGCGTCGGTCTCGATATGCATCGGTCAATCCCCTCACCCCATAGTCTGGCGCTATCGGGCGCTGCTTTCCAGGGGCGTTACGTCAAGGCAGGTCTGTGGCCGCCCCCTCGCCTTCCCCCGCCAACCCGCTACCATCGGCTTGGATGCCCGGCAAAGCCGAGCATTCCGACGGAGACAAGGGAGTTATGACCATGGACGGAGCAGCAAAAGCTGCCGGATTGACGCATGAGATCACCGACCTGGAACGCCAGACCATGGCGCGGGTGACACGCCGGCTGCTGCCGTTGCTGATAGCGTGCTACTTCATCGCCTATCTCGATCGCGTGAATGTCGGCTTCGCGTCGCTCACCATGAACAGGGCGCTGGGCTTCACCTCGGCGGTTTACGGTTTCGGTGGCGGCATCTTCTTCATCGGCTACTTCATCTTCGAAGTGCCCAGCAACATATTGCTCTCCAAGGTCGGCGCGCGGGTGTGGATCGCGCGCATCCTGGTCACCTGGGGCATCATCTCCGCCTGCACCGCGTTCATCGTCGGACCGGTGTCGTTCTATTCGGTCCGCTTCTTGCTGGGCGTCGCCGAGGCCGGCTTCTTCCCCGGTATCATCCTGTATCTGACCTGGTGGTTCCCGTCCTACTACCGGTCGCGCATCGTCGGCATCTTCATGGTGGCGATCCCGCTTTCCAACATCCTGGGATCGCTCGTGTCGGGCTTCATCCTCGATCTTGATGGCTGGCTGGGCATCGCCGGCTGGCAGTGGCTGTTCATCGTGGAGGCTGTGCCGGCTGTCGTCCTGGGTGTGGTATTCTGGCTGTACATGACCGACTGGCCGTCGCATGCGCATTGGCTGGCACCGGCACAGCGCGACTGGCTGATGGCCCGGCTCGACGCCGAGCGCTCCCAGCGCGAGTCCATCCGGCACTACAGCCTGAAGCAGGCCTTGCTCGACAAGCGCGTGCTATTGCTGAGCCTGGTGTATTTCGGCGGCACGTTCTCCGGCTACGGCATCGCATTGTTCCAGCCGCAGATCGTGCACCGCCTGGCGGCGGGCTTCGGCATGACCGGCATCATCAACGCCATCCCCTATGTGTTCGGCGCGGCGGCGATGGTGCTCTGGGGCCACCACTCCGATCGCACCGGAGAACGGCCGCGACATGTCGCCATCGCCTACTACACCGCTGCGATCGGGTTGATCGCCACCGCACTGATGACCGATCCGGTGATGACCATGACCATGCTGGTGATCGCCTCGATGGGCGGGTCGTCCACCGGTCCGACCTTCTGGACCCTGCCCACGGCGATGCTGTCCGGCACGGCCGCCGCGGGCGGCATCGCACTGATCAACGCGCTGGGCAATCTGGGCGGCTTCTTCGGACCGTCCGTGTTCGGCCTGATCAAGGATGCCACCGGCGGCAGCTTCACCTTTGGCCTGATTGCACTCGCGCTGGGGCCGATCATGTCGGCCTCGCTCGTGCTGATGCTGGGGCACGATCGGCGGCTGGAACACATTCCACAGCGGCACGCCGCAGCGGGAGAATAGGCGCATCGCATTCCGTTGCCCCGGCCCAACCCGGGGCAACGGACACTGCTGCCCGAACGGCAATCAGCCGGCGTTTCCATTACTCTCCCGGGGCACCGGCACTTATTGTGCCCGCTTCCAGGCTTGCAATGTCGCGGCCCCGCGTTTCCGGCAGCATCAGCAGCATGACGCTCATGAGGATGCAGGAGAACCCGCAGAACAGGGCGATCGCCGGCCCAAGCGGCATGACCTGCGTTGCGAAACCAACCATGGTCGGGAAGAACGCGCCGATCGCCCGGCCGCCATTATAGCAAAATCCCTGGCCCGTCCCGCGTACTTCGGTCGGATACAGTTCGGTCATATACGGTCCCATCGGTGAGAACTTCATCAGGATGGCGGCGCTGAGCGGGATGCCGGCGAGCAACAGCGTCGTGTTGCCCATGGGTACGAACATGAACAATACCACCATGACGAATGTCGCCGCCGCCGACAGGAAGAACGTCCATTTGCGACCGATCGCGTCGCTCAGGTACGCGCCCAGGAGAAAGCCGATGAGCGCCCCGAGCATCTGCACCGCGACGTAGGCGCCGGTGCTGGAGGCGGACAGGTGACGCACCGTGCGCAAGTAGGTCGGCATCCAGAACTGCACGGCATAGACGCCGCCCTGCGCCCCGGCGACCATCACCGACACCTTGATTGTGGTCCAAAGGTACGGCCCACGAAATGCAGAAAACAGATGCGTCGCGCCGGCCGGCCGGGCTTCGGCACGGCGTCCTTCATAGGCCTCGGACTCGCCGATGTTCCGCCGGATCCAAAGCACGAGCAATGCGGGCAGCAGGCCGACCACGAACAACGCGCGCCAGGCGATCGCCTCCGGCAGCACCGCATAGAGACCGGCATAGACCAGCGCCGCGGCACCCGGGCCGATCGCTGCGCCGGTCTGTACGAAGCCGACGCCGCGGCCACGGTACTTGTCGCGGATCACCTCGCCCATCAGCACCGCGCCGGCCGCCCACTCACCGCCGAACCCGAGCCCGTGCAGCGCTCGCAATATGAACAATTGCTCGAAATTCTGCGCGAAGCCGCACAGGAAGGTCATGACGGAGTACCAAAGGATCGCGACCTGCAAGACGCGCACGCGGCCGAAACGGTCGGCCAGCGCGCCTGCCAGCCAGCCGCCCAATGACGAGGTCAGCAGCGTGACCGTGCCGATCGTGCCGGCGGCGCCGGCCGAAATTCCCCACAGGGCGATTACAGTCGGAACGACGTAGCTGTAGAGTTGCCCGTCGAAGCCATCCAACGTCCACCCGGCAAAGCAGGCGGCCATCGTCCGGCGTTCCTTGGCGTTCAGGTCACGCAGCCAGGCAAACATCGCGCTTCCTCCTTGGTTCGCCGCCGCGTTGGCCGCAGTCGACGCATCGATCCCGCAGCGTTACGCCGGTGGCAATGCAGGTCAACGCGGAGGCGGCCCCGGGCCTGCCAATCGACGCGAGGGCGAATTGGCGCTACACCATGCAACAACCAATTCGTCCGGCGTCATGACAGACCCATGCGCGACGCAAGCAGGGTCCGAAGGGAGAAACCAATGATCACCAAGTTCGACAGTTCCTATGCCGGCCATATCGACATGGAGGACCTCGGCTACGGTGGCACGCCGGTCAACGACCGCTTCTATCCGAACGACCAACTCGTCACCACGCTGTACAAAGCCGAGGCGATGGCGAAGCTGATGGATCGCGTCGGCTACAACGCCTTCTGGATGGCAGAGCATCATTTCCAGCCCGAGGGCTATGAGGGCATTCCCAACGTGGTGATGATGGCGCTGCACCTTGCGCACGTCACCCAGCGGCTGAAAATCCATTGCGGCTTCAACATCACCCCGATGTGGCATCCGCTGCGCCTCGCCGAGGACTACGCGATGGCCGACATCCTCAGCAACGGGCGCGTCGTGTTCGGCGTCGGCCGTGGCTACCACACCCGCGAGGTGGAAACCTTCGGTGCTCCCTTGCTCGATCAGGCGGCGAACCGCGAGATGTTCGAGGAGCAAGTGGATATCATGTTCAAGGCGTTCGAGAGCGAGAGTTTTTCACATAAGGGGAAGTATTACACGCTGCCGCCGGAGGTGCCGTATCGCGGCTATACGCTGAAGGAACTGACGTTGGTGCCGCGTCCGTTGCGCCTGCCGGTGGAATGCTGGCAGCCGATCCAGAGCGGCTCGCAACGCGCGTTCGACTTCATGGCCAAGCACGGCATTTGCGGCGTGATCGGCGGCGGTTCGGCCGAGGGCGGCGCGGTGGATCGCCACATGGTGGCGTTCCGCGACGCTTATGCGCGCGCGGGCAAGCATATCGAATTGGGCGAGCGGCTGTCGCTGGGCTTCCAGTTCTTCATCGCCGAAAACCGCGAGGCGGGCATGCGCGCGGCGGGGAAATACTACGAAGAGAACATGAAGATGTTCGGCGAGCTGCGCCTGGTGAAGGCGATGACCGACGAACAGATCGAGACGATGCGCGATCCGAAGCGCGCGCCGTTCGCCAAGCTGCCGCGCATCGAGGATGCGGTGAAGGCCGGCGGCTTCCTCACCGGCACCACGGACGACATTGTCGAGCAATTGAAAGCGGTGGAGGCGCGATATCCGGGGCTCGATCGCGTGACGTGCAGCATGTCGATCGGCGTGCCGCTGAATGTCGCGCTGGAGCAATTGCAGCAGTTCGCCGAGCAGGTGATGCCGGCGTTCAAGGGAGCGAAGGTGGCAGCACCCGCCTTGGCGAAGTAGCCCTTCGCGACAGCACACTCGCCAGGACGGCGCGCGGTGAGAACGACTTCCCTTGCAGCGCGGCCATCAGGCTGAGGGTGTTGAGCCGGTCGACGGCGACCTCGTCCCTGTGTGCGTCGGCAGCCAGCCGGTCCGACTCACGCGTCGCGGCGTTTGGCTGAGGTTCGGCGCGCGCCTCCCGCCTTTCAGCCGGTGCGGTCACCGTCGCGCTGGCGAGGAGGAGCGCGTCCTTGGCTTCCGCGGCCGCATGATCCGGCTTGCGCCTGGCCCACATGGGCTCTGGCGGCGTTGCCACGGCAGACGGCGCCATCACGGCCGGCCCTATTGTCGCGATGGGCGGTGCCGCGACGACAGCGCGTGAGGGCACGACAGCCGGAGTTGCAACGACCGGCTGCGTTGCCAGGGCTTGGGTTGCCGCTGTCGCCGGATGTGGGGGGGCCTCGAGAGCCGGCGATGCAACGACCGCCTGCGTTGCCACGACAGGCGTTGCCGTCATCGCCGGCGACGGCGACACCCCGGCGGTCGGCAGCGCAACGACCGCGTCGGTTGCCAACGCTTGTGATGCCATCATCGCCAGCAGGCCCGATGCCTCGACTGCCGACGGCACCTCGGCCGGCTGCGTCGCCATGGAAATTGGTGGAGCAGACGGCGGCGGCACGAGCGTTGCTGCGGCGGGGTCGGCCCGCCCCGTCGGCGCGGCATCGGCAACGCGCGTCATCGTGGCCGGCACTGACGATTCCGAAGCCGGGCGGCGGCGCGATTCCGGTGCGTTGCGTGTCGCAACAGGTGCGCGGTCATGCGCCGCGGCCACCGCCGGCGCCGCGCCGGTTGCGCCAACCGCTGGCGGCAACACGAGATCGGCAACAGAACGAACCGGCGCAGCTTGTCGCGATGGCTCGGCGGCAAGCTGCGGAATCACCGCATCGGCCGTGGCCAATTTCGGGGTCGGCAGCATCGGGCGTTGCGCGGTGGGCGCTTGCGGCGGCACTTCGATCGACGGCGACAAATAACGCAACGCCGGATCACCGGCCATCAGAGCGACCGCCGCAACGGCCGTCATGGCGGCGGCGCGCTTCCATCCACCGCCTTCGTCGGATAGCTCGAATTGGGCAGCGTCATTGTCGGTCCGGGCATCATCGGTCGGCGCGTCCGGACCAGACAGATCGCCGACCAGCGGCACTAACAGAATTGCCGGCACGTCGTCTGCATGCGCCGCCGGAACCGCGTCCTCGCGGACCACCCGCACACCGGCTTGGCGTTTCTCCGGCAACCTGCCGACATGCACCACCGGCCGCCCGTCTTCGCCCGGCAACCGCAAATCATCAGCCTGGATCACGGGCAGTTCGCGTTCGCGGATCGCCCGCCGCTCGCTTTCCCGGATCACCGACAGCGCATCCTCGGGAGTCGGCCGCGGCGCATCGTCACGGATCATCCGCGGGCGGTCATCGCGTGTCACGGGCCGCCCGTCCTGCCCCAACCGCAATCCGCCCACACCAGGCGCGGGCTGCGCTGGTTCGTCGACCCCACGCAACGCGCGCCGGTGGATCGTCGGCAACGCGAAATCCGCGAGCGTGGGGGGCGGCGGCGGAGCGGGATAATCACGTTCCAGCCGTGCTACCGTCGCCTGAAGGCGGCCCCGAATGATCTCACGCCGATCCTGCTCTTCCTGACGCCGCCGGGCCGCGATCGCCTCGAGCCCGCACCGTTCGATCCCGGCTGGCGTCGCCACGAAGGCCACAGCGTCCGGTTCCTGCCGGCGGATGTAGCCGCAGCGCAGCAAGCGCACGAGCAAGTACGGCTCGATGTCGTCCTGCGCCACGCCGTCCGCCTCGCTGTCAACGATGCGTCGGAGCAATGCGATCGATTCGCGCCCGAGATGGGGCTGCCGGACTGCCAAGTCTCCCATGCCTGAAGTCTCCGATGGCGCCGGGCGGCGCCATGTCACACAATGCGCAGCCGCCGCCATTCCGGCCAGTAAATCACCCGCGACGTCCCGTTGCCGCGCGCCGCGTCTGTGCTTAGACGACGCGGATTTTCGGAGATATGACGATGCCGAATGAACAGAGTGTGATCGCCCGCCGCGACGGACGGGCGGGCCGCATCCTGCTGAACCGCCCCCGGGCGCTGAACGCGCTCGACCTGGAGATGATCCGCGCGCTGACCCGCGCACTGACCGAGTGGCATGACGACCCGCATGTCCACGTCATTGTTATCGAGGGCGCCGGCGACCGCGCCTTCTGCGCCGGCGGCGACATCCGCGCGCTGCGCGACGCTCAACTCAATGGCGACCGGCCCGCGGCGGATGCGTTCTTCAGCGAGGAATACGCGCTGAACCGGATGATCGCGACCTACCCGAAGCCCTATGTCGCTCTGATCGACGGCATCTGCATGGGCGGCGGCATCGGCGTGTCGGTTCACGCGCCGTACCGGGTCGCGACCGAACATGCGATGTTCGCCATGCCGGAAACCGCGATCGGCTTTTTCCCTGATATCGGCGCGACCTTCTTTCTGCCGCGCTTGCCAGGCCGGATCGGCACTTATCTTGGGCTGACCGGCGCGCGCGTGCATGGCGCCGACGCGGTGCACGCGGGACTGGCGACGCAGTTTTGTCCCCGCGCGCGGCTTGCAGCGTTGGCACAGGCGCTGACGGAGGACGGGGCCGGGGCTCTGGCGGAATTCGCTGCGCCACTGCCGGCGTTTTCGTTGGTGAAGCAACGCGCGGCGCTGGATGATTGCTTCGGTGCCGATACGGTGCCGCAGATCGTGCAGCGGCTTGAAGCCTATGCCGGCGACACCGATGCCAGGGACGCCGATGCCAGGGACGCCGATGCCAGCGATTGGGCAAAACGCACGCTGGAGATGCTGCGCACGGTCTCCCCGTCAGCCTTGTGCTGGACGCTGAAGGCGCTACAGCGCGGCGCCGACCTGACGCTGCCGCACGCGCTGGACGCCGAGTTCGCGCTGACCCACACGACGATGCGGCACCCCGACTTTGCCGAGGGCGTGCGCGCGATGGTGGTGGACAAGGATCGCCAGCCACGTTGGCAACCGGCGCGGATCGAGGACGTCGATCCTGCCGCGATTGCCGCGCTGTTCACGTAGTACGCCCCTCCCGCCGGCACGGATGCCACGACAGTAAGCGGGACGGCACCGGCGGGAGCATCCGTCTGTTACGAAGCCTCGCCGGAGGCGTTGAGACGTCCTTCCAATATGGTACGACGCTCGTTCAGAAGATCATCCAGCGTGAACGGGCACAGTACCGGCCATACGCGAGGGGCAATCCCGCCGTATTCGATACCGTCAAGTTGCTCTAGCGCGTCACTGTATAGCTTCGTAAGGTCAAGCCGCTGCCGCATGGACGGCGAGAAACGCCGCGACGCGTTCTTTTGAAATGACCCTAATTCCGCTCGCCAATATTGCACAGATGGACTATCGGGCCATCCATGAATGTTTAAGAGGTACACCAGGATCAGATCAAGGTGGCTTTCGACGGCGTGCAGCTCGGAAAGACCCACGTCCTCGATCTCCTCGACAACGTGTTCCCAGTCCACGTCATTCACTCGTTCCCCGCGCGCGATACGACGCAGCAGATCAGCCTGGTGTTCCGACCAGGAAAGGATGTCGCGGTCATACAGTCGGTCTGACATGAGCCGCCCACTACCTCAAACCCGCGCAGATTTCCAGCAAACTGCTGCCGCCACTTGCTCGCCGGCCAGGATGATGCTCCCCTCCCGGGCCGAGGCGGCTGCGTCAAGCAGCGTCGCTTGATCACACGCCGCGCGCGACCGAGCCTGGGAATAGACACCGAACACGGATCATCCAATTCCGTACGGACGCCGCCGACACGAAGGACAACGACGCATGCCCGCGTTCATCTGCACCACCTGCGGCACGCAATATCCCGACAGCGGACAGCCGCCGCCAGGCTGCGCGATCTGCCAGGAAGAGCGGCAATATGTGAACTTGCTCGGCCAAAGCTGGACCACGCTGGCGGCGATGCGGCGCACGCATTTCAACGCGTTCCGCCAGCATGAGCCCGGCCTGACCGGCATCGGCACGACACCCGCTTTCGGCATTGCCCAGCGCGCCCTGCTGCTGCGCAGCTCGATCGGCAATATCCTGTGGGACTGCATCAGCTTCATCGACGATGCAACGGTGGAGATCGTGCGCGCGCTCGGCGGCATCGCCGCAATCGCGATCTCGCATCCGCATTACTATTCGTCGATGGTCGAATGGAGCCATGCCTTCGGCAACGCGCCGATCCATCTGCACACCGCCGACCGCCAATGGGTGATGCATCCCGATCCGGCGGTGACCTTCTGGGACGGCGAGACCAGGGAACTCGCAGCCGGCGTCACGCTGATCCGCTGCGGTGGCCATTTCGCCGGCGGCACGGTGCTGCATTGGGCGCAAGGCGCCGGCGGCAAGGGCGCGCTGCTCTCGGGCGACATCGTGCAAGTGGGGCCCGACAAGAAGGTCAGCTTCATGCGCAGCTATCCCGACCTGATCCCGCTCGACGCGACCTCGGTGCAGCACATTGCCGACGTGCTGGAGCCCTGGCCGTTCGACCCGATCTACGGCGCATGGTGGGATCGGATCATCGCGACCGGCGGCAAGCAGGCCATGGCCTATTCAGTGCGGCGGTACATCGACGCGGTCACCCGGCCACCCGTCGAGCGCGGGACCGCGTAATACCGGCACACACGATGCGGCAGGCCGTCCTGATCCTGGGCATGCATCGCAGCGGCACGTCCGCCATCGCCGGCGCCAGTCACTTGCTCGGTGCCGCCGCGCCGGCCACGATGTTGGAACCGGCTGCCGACAATCCAACCGGCTTCTGGGAGTCCGAAACCATAGCAGGACTGAACGAAGCGATCCTGGACGCCGGCGGCTGCACCTGGTTCGACTCCCTCGCGTTCGATCCCGCCAACGTGAGTGCCAGTTATCGGCATGACCTGCTGCCCTACAGCACATCCACCCTGACGCACGAATTCGGCGATGCCCCGTTGTTCGTGCTCAAGGATCCGCGATTTTCGCTCGTGCTGGATCTATGGTTGCCGACATTCGCCGCCATGAACATCACCGTCGCCCCGCTCTTGGCGTTGCGGCACCCGGCCGAGGTGATGGCTTCATTGCGGCGCCGAGAGCAAATGCCGGGCGGCATCGCTGCGCCGTTATGGCTGCACTACATGCTGGAGGCAGAACGCAACACGCGCGACCGGCCACGCGCCGTGCTGTCCTATGACAGGATCATGCAGGACTGGCGCGGATGCCTGACGCGCATCGCCGCCGGGTCCGGCATCGCCTGGCGCGTCCCGTTCGAATCCGCCGCGCCGGCGATCGGCGAATTCCTGCGTCCCACGCTGCGTCACCACTACGCCACGCCGAGCAAGGCCGCCGCCGGCAAGCCTCCGATCGCCAACTGGATCGCGGAAACCTATGACGCGCTGCGCCGCATCGAGCTTGGCGACGGCACGGCGCAGTTCGCACGGTTGGATCGTGTCCATGCGCAATTCGCCACATGGCGCGCCAGGGCGCCACGCGTGACCGCGGCCGACGCCACGGGCCAACTGCCCGGCCCGATCAGCAGCACGCCGCCGACCACCAGCCCCAGCCCCGCCGCGTCGCCCGGCCGCAACGTCGCTTTCAGGTAGAACCGGCTGAACAGCAGGGTAAAGACGATCTCCACCTGACCGATCGAGAACGCAACGAGCCAGCGCGGCGCAATGCGGCGTCAACCCACTGGTTCGCGTGTTGCCCGCCCGTCTCCCTGCCTGCCGCTTGCCCGTCGCCGTGCTTGCCCGTCCGCCGCTTGCCTGCGGCTTGCCCGTCATTGCCAACGACGGCAGGGTGCCGGGCGCGAGACACACGGGAGTCGCCGATGCCAACCCATGCCGCAACCGCTGCCGGTCTGCTATCCGCGTCGTTGCTCTTCGCGTCCCTGGCCTGGACATCGCCGGCACGCGCGGAGACGCTGCTGCACCTGGCCGACACCGAAACGGTCACCGCGACGCCCGATGAACTCGCCGCCTCGCTGCGCGCCGAAGCCACCAGCGCCAGCCCCGCCGACGCGCAACAACGCGTCAATGCGGCCGTCGCCGACGCCCTGGCACACGCACAAAAGGTGGCTACCGTGACCGCCGGTACCGGTGCCTACAACGTGTGGCATGTCGGTCCCACGCCGCAGAACAACACCGATCGGTGGCAGGCGAGCCAGTCGCTCGAACTCACCAGCAAGGACAGCGTTGCGTTGCTGACACTGGTTGGTGTTCTGCAACATAATGGCCTGGCGGTCGGTGAATTGAACTGGCGGCTGTCGCGCGAGACCGAACGCAAGGCGCACGACGAAGCGACGCGCCAAGCCATCGCCGCGTTGCGCAGCAAGGCGCAGGAGGCGGCGGGATTGCTCGACCTGCGGTTCGACTCGTTCAAGCAGGTGCGGCTCGACAGCACGGCACCGATGCCGATGCCACGCTTCGCCGGTGCGATGACCGCCATGGCGGCACCCGTGCCTCCGAATGCCGTGGCCGTGGACGTGCCGGTCAGCGCCACCGCCGAAGCCGATGCCATCCTGCTGCCGAAATAACATCAGACGCCGCTACCGCTGAACCACCGGACCGTTGGCCCAATGGCGGCGCGCTGTCGTTACGTATCGAGATCGGAGATTGCCACGATCCAACTGACGTCAACTCCGCAGCAGTCGCGGGGCTGCGTGACCCAGCGGTCATTCATCCGCGGTTTCCGGCGCGACGCGGCGGAACCGCGCGCGATGAACCGACGGCCCACCATATAGCGGCATCAGCACCATCGCCTTGCGCAGAAACAGGCCGATATCGTAGGCGTCGGTATAGCCCACCCCGCCGTGCAACTGGATGCAGGCGCGCGTCACCGTCATCGCCGCGTCCGACGCGCGGATCTTGGCCCGCGACACCGCAGCCTGCTGCTCCTCCCGTTGCCCCACGCGATCCACCGTCACCGCCGCGCTCCTGACCACCGCGCGCGTCAGCGACAACTGGATCTGCATGTCGGCCGCGCGATGTTGCAACGCCTGGAAGCTGCCGATCTTCCGCCCGAATTGCTCACGCGTCTTGATGTAGTCGAGCGTGATGGCGAAGGCGCGATCGATCAATCCCAGCAAATAGGCAGCCGTGGCCATGATGGTTTGCTCGAGCGCGTCGGTGGCGTCGCCTTCGATCGGTTCGGCCGGCGCGTTGTCGAAAATCAGCGTGCCGTAATTGCCGCCGTCCTGCGTCTCGTGCAGCTCGACATGCACGCCGGGCGCGTCGCGTTCCACCAGTGCCAGTCCGCCCGGCACGGTGACCAGGAACGCATCGGCGCCGGCCGCCATCGGAACGAACAGCTTGCGCCCGTTCAGCCGGCCCTCGCGCAGTTCCGTCGCACCGGTCAACGCCAGGCTGTTCTGCTGCTCCTGCCATGCCGGCAACACGATACGCTCGCCGGACAGCACGTCGGACAAATGCTCCGCCGGCAGCAGCACGGCCGCCATCGCCGCCGGGATCAGCGGCTCCGGCACCAGTCCGGCACCGAGTTCCTCGGCCAGGCTGCACAGTTCGCGCACGCCGAGGCCGGAACCGCCGGCGTCTTCGGACACGCGCAGCCCGAGCCAGCCCATGTCGCACATCTTCCGCCACATTTCGCGGTCGAAGCCGGGCTGGGTGAAGCGCAAGGCGCGGATGCGCTTGAGGTCGCCCTTGCGTGGCGCGATGCCGGCCGCGCTGTCCTTCAGCATCCGAATATGTTCGAGCGGGTCCATCATGGGCGCCTCCTGCTACGGCAAAACTCGGGCCCGGATTGGCGACAGTCAAGCCGGACGCGAGACAGAGACGCCATGCGATTGGTTCCGGTTGCGCGGGTCCGCCGATCGCCGCCATAAATGCGGAACCGGAACACGGCCGCTGCGTGCAGGCTGCCGCATAGGGGGGAGAATGCCGCACCGCGTGGTGCCGCGCCGTCGCCATGTATCATGACACCACCACGATCTTTGTCTTCGGGGCGATCCTGCTGACGTTCGTCGGCTTATTGCAGGTCTGGCTGTGGGAGCAGGACCGGAGGTCGCACGAACTGGGGCTGTGGGGGGTGGCACATTTGCTGGGTGGCTTTGGCCTGGCGTTGCTGGTGGGTCGTGGCTTGCTGCCGAACCGTCTCTCGATCGACCTGGGTAATGCGGCGATCGACCTGGGCGGCGGCCTTGCGTGGATCGGCGTCCGGCGGTTCGAACGCCGGCCGGCGCCGATTTCCGTCGCGTTCGTCGGCGCGATCTGTTGGCTGATCGCGTGCCAGTTCGACAATTTCCATAACAGCCCGGCGGATCGGGCCGGCTTCGGAGCGGTGATCCTCGGGACATACGATGCACTCTGCGTCTGCGAATTCCTGCGCCGTCACGTAGGCGGCGACCTGCCGTCGCGCCGGGCCCTGGCGATCATCTTCGCCATCGACACGGTGATGAACAGCATTCGGCTGACCGCCGCCATGCTCCAGAGTTCCGGTCAGCCGGCGCTCAACCTGCCGGGATCGCAATGGTTCGGCTGGCCGGCGATGCTGGGGTTGGTCTGCGTCGCGGGAACCTCCGTGTTGCAGATCGCGGTGGCGAAGGAAGCCGCGGAACAGCGATCGAATGCCATCCTGGCGGAGGCACGCGACACGGCGCATCGCACCAATCTGGCGAAGTCCCGCTTCCTCGCGCGCATGAGCCATGAATTGCGGACGCCGTTGAACGGGGTGCTGGGCATGGCGCAGACCCTGACGCGGGATCCCGCCATACGCGGCGCGCAGCGCGAACGGGCGGTGCTGCTGGAACAATCCGGGCGGCACCTGCTGGCGATCATCAGCGACATCCTGGACCTCGCCAGCGTCGAATCCGGGCAGTTCCAGCTTGCGCCGCGGCCGACTCTGGTCAGCGACGTCGTGCAGGGCAGCGTGGACCTGGTGGCGGAAACCGCCTCCATGAAGCAGATGACCCTGGACGTGGAGCATGATGCCGACGTGCCCACCGCAGTGCTGGCCGATCCGCTGCGCGTGCGGCAGATCCTGGTCAACCTGCTGGGCAACGCCATCAAGTTTACCCCGGCCGGCGGGCGCGTGGCGCTGCGGGTGTCTCGGCTGGCGCTGATTGGCGGCGTGCGGCTGGCGGTGACCGACACGGGTCCGGGCGTGGCACCGGAGATCAGGCCGCATCTGTTTCAGGATTTCGTGCGCCGGCCGATGGACGCCGGCACGACGGAGGGCACCGGGCTGGGACTTTCGATCAGTGCCTCGCTGGCGGAAGCGATGGGTGGCACGATCCGCTATGAGTCGGGCCCGTATGGCGCCGGCAGCCGGTTCGTTGTCGAGCTTCCTCTGGCAACCACCGAGCCGCCCCCGTTGCCACCGGTCAATGTTCCGCCGCCGCGATCACCGTCCGGCATGCTTGTACTGGTGGTCGATGACGTGGTGTCGAATCGCCGGCTGGCCGAAGCACTGCTGCAGCAGGCGGGCTTTGGCGTGTGGCTTGCGGCCGACGGTGCGGCGGCGCTGGAAGCCCTGCGACACGATCTGTTGCCGGACGTCGTACTGATGGACCTGCACATGCCGGGGATGGACGGTCTGACCGCGACACGCCGGATCCGTGGTCTGGAGGGACGTGCGGGACAGGTGCCTGTTCTCGCCCTGACCGCGGATGCCAGCGCGGACCGCACGCAAGCCTGTCTCGATGCCGGCATGAACGGGGTCGTTACCAAGCCGATCGACATCACCCAACTGGTCGATGCGATCGCCGCCGCCGCGCCGCCGCCGCTGCCCGAGTTCAGCCCGGCAGATGCAGTTTCGCTTCCGTCCGAGCCTGCAATGCGTCCAACGTGATGCCGGGCGCCATGTCGAGCACGACGAAGCCGCGGTCTGTGACGTCGAGCACCGCGAGGTTGGTGTAGACGCGCTTCACCGCACCCACCGCGGTGAGCGGATAGGAGCATTTGGTGACCAGCTTGGGCGAGCCGTCCTTGGTGGTGTGCTCCATCATCACCCAGAGCCGCTTGGCGCCGGCGGCGAGGTCCATCGCGCCGCCCACCGCGGGGGCGGTGTCATTCTCGCTGGTGGCCCAGTTGGCGATGTCGCCGTTGTCCGCGACCTGGAAGGCGCCGAGCACGCAAAGGTCGAGATGCCCGCCGCGGATCATCGAGAAGCTGTCGGCGTGATGGCAGAAGCTGCCGCCGGCGCGAAGCGTGACGTATTGCTTGCCGGCATTGATCAGCCAGGGGTCGATCGCGTCCTTCGGCGGGGCGGGTCCCATGCCGAGCACGCCGTTCTCGGAGTGGAAGATCACCTCGCGATCGAGCGGCACGTGGTCGGCGACCGCGGTGGGGATGCCGATTCCGAGGTTGACGTACCAGCCCTCCGGAATGTCGCGTGCGACGCGGGCGGCCATCTGGGTGCGGGTCATGGGCTTGAAGTCGGCGACGGCGGTATCGGGCATGGGTTCTTCTCCTCCCCCGCGCGAGGGTTGGGGCTGGGCGTTCCGGATGGTGGTTTAGCGTGGTTTGGGGATGGGGCCAACCGGGCGGGGCGGGGCAGCGCCGGTGCGAACTTTCGAGACAGCTTGTGGTGTCGCTTGCATATCCGACCTCAATGGCGGAATTTTATTTGGCCGACAGTTGGAACGCAAAAAAACGAAGGAGTGAATGTTTTCTATCGCTTACGTAATCCTGCCCTTCTTCGACACACCGCCTGCTGACGCGGTTCGGGCGTCGCTTGCCCGTTTTCAGCAAGGGCGGCGTGGCGATCTGCCAGAAAGCTGGCTGACCTTCCATGACGAGACGGAAGAATTTCGTCAGGTCCACGAGGCGCAGCACATCTTCACAGAGCAAGACAAGGGGGGACTGCGGATCGAGGGGGACATTGACACTTCCTGGTTCATCTCCCATCGCTGGATATACAGACCGACCAGAATATCGAGCTTGTGACGACACTTTTGGAGGACGCTCGCGCAGTCCGCGAGAACGCCTACCCAGGGGCACTCGTGTTGCCGCCCGGGGCGGTCGAGGACAGCCTGCGCTCGCTCCATGACTGGCCGGAGCTTGGTCCTGAAGGCGTGTTCGTCTGGCTGGGCCTGCCGTCGGAGGCGGGCTGGGCGGCCATCGTCACCGCAGCCTACGCGCGGTTCGAGGACCACTGGGCGGCGGGCGTTGCGTACCATCACTAGTGTGGCGATCCTCACGCTTCGACCCCGATCGCTGTCAGTCCGCAAGCAGATTCACCACAAAGGCACGAAGGCACGACGTTCATTGAACCTTTGTGCCTTCGTGCCTTTGTGGTGAATCTGCTTGCGGACTGACCCATCGCGATGGCCTTTCAAGCGTGGCAGAAGCGGTATCGAAGCGTCAGCATCACAACACTAGCCAGGATGAGACGGGTCATGCTCGTACAGCCACCGCAGCGTATCCGGCGCCCGATCCCCTGCGCGCGCCAACTCGTCATCCCGGGCGCATTGCTCCGCCCCATCCCGCATATGAAACCGCGCCTTGTTCGCCCGCGACATCGCCTGCAGCCTGCTCACCCGAGGCAAGCGAACAGCCTCGTACCGCCGCAACGCCCCGGCAACATCATCACCGCCAGCCGCCAGGCACGCCGCCAACGCCGCGCCATCCTCGATCGCCTGCGCTGCCCCCTGCCCCATGAACGGATACATCGGGTGGCACGCATCCCCCAGCAGCGTCGCCCGCCCAACCGACCACTTCGGCAGCGGGTCCCGATCGAACAACGCCCAGATGAAGCAGGTCTCCGCCGCGCCGATGATCCGCCCGATCTGCTGATGCCATCCGGCAAACGACACCAGCGCCCGGTCGATCGTTGCCCGATCGGTCCAGTCCTCGCGGTTCCACGTGTCGTGCTCTGTCCAGCCGACGAAATTCAACAGCCGCCCGCGCGAGACAAAGTAGTGCACGAAATGCGCACCCGGCCCGAGCCATGACTGATTGCCGGGCTCCAAGCCCAGGTCGGCGATTTGCTCGACTGGCACCAACCCACGATAGGCGACGCACCCGGCAAACAGCGGTGCGTCGTCGCCGAACAACCTTGCCCGCACGGTCGAGTGGATGCCGTCGGCGCCGACCAGCACATCGACCGTGCAGCGCGTCCCATTGTCGAACCACGCCTCGATGCCGCTGTCCCGATCGGCAAAGCCGGCGAGCCGGTGGCCGAGATGAACGCGCTCCGCTGGAAATCCTGCAGCGATCGCCGCCAGCAGATCGCGGCGATGGATCGTCAGGTGCGGCGCGCCATACAATCGTTCGCACAGCGGATTGAGCACCGCACGCTGCAACGTGCGCCCGTCCTGCCAGCGCCGCTGATGCGTGAACAGTGGCCGCACGCCGTCTCGGTCCAGCGCGGGACCGAGCCCCAACCGCTGCAGCACGCGGACCGCATTCGGCCCCATGTTGATGCCGCCGCCGACCTCGGTCAGTTCCGGCGCCTGTTCATAGACGTCCACCGCAAAGCCGGCCTGGTGCAGCGCGACGGCGGCGGTCAGGCCGCCGATCCCCGCGCCGATGATGCCAATGCGCAGCACGCTGCTTCCCCCGCGTGGCGCTCGCCACGAACGCCGTTAGAATCCCGTCGGATCGCCGTACGGCACGTGCAGCACGCGGTCTACGAAGATGCCCGGCGTGACGACGTGGTCGGGGTTGATCTCACCCAACTCGCGAATGTGCTGGGTCTGCACGATTGTGAGTTTTGCTGCCATGGCAATCACCGGGTTGAAGTTGCGGCCCGACTCGCGGAACGTCAGGTTGCCCCAGCGATCCGCCTCCCACGCTTCCACCAGCCCCACGTCGCCCGGCAGCGATTGCTCAAGGATGTAGGTGCGGCCGTCGATTTCCCGATGCTCCTTGCCGACCGCCATCTTAGTGCCGGCACCGGTGGCAGTGAAGAACGCCGGCACGCCGGCGCCGGCCGCGCGCATGCGTTCGGCGAGCGTGCCCTGCGGCACGATCTCCAGCTCGATCTTTCCCGCCCGGTACAGCGTCTCGAACACCACGGGGTCCGACGAGCGCGGAAATGAACAGATGATCTTCCGGACCCGGCCGAGTTCCATCAGCCGCGCCAGGCCGACATGACCCACACCGGCGTTGTTCGCCGCGACCGCCAGGTCCCTGGCGCCCTGCTCGATCAGGCCCTCGATCAGGGCGTTGGGCTGGCCGACGGCGCCGAAACCACCGATCAGCACGGTGGAACCGTCCTTGATGCCCGCCATGGCGTCCGCCATGTCCTGGACGATCTTGTTGATCATGCGTTATGTGCCCCGTCGGGTTTCCTGGAGTTCTCCACGTCAGGTGTAGCGCCGGAGGGCGCCATCCGCCAGACGCGGCTATCCCTCGCCCTGGCGGTTGAGAAACGCCAGCAGATCGGCAGCGCAGCGTTGCGGTACCGCATCGGTGATGTTGTGCGGCAGGCCCTCGTAGCGCAGCGTCTCCTGTTGTGGCACGCGCTTCAGCACGTCGTAATGATCGGCGGTGTGCAGCGGATCGCCGCCGGGCAGCACGAACAGGCACGGGCAGCGCACTTCGCACAGCCGGCCGGTGAAATCCACGTGCGCCATCATGGTCACGTAGCGCGCCAGGAACCGCGGATCGTTGCGCGCGGCATCGTCGAGGAACCATTCCACCAGGCCCGGTTCCACCTGCGCCAGGTCGAAGCGGGTGGCGATGGTGCGGCGCAGGAACGGTTTCACCCCCTCCGTCACGAGGCCCTGCACCCAGCCGGTATAGTCGGTGTGGCCGGCCGACGATTGCAGCCCCGGAATGGTGGCGAACCCGGCCAGTGTCTTCACCCGCGCCGGATCGCTGATCGCGGTGAACAGCGCGACGATGCCGCCGGCCGACGAGCCCGCGAGATGCGCCTCGTCCACGCCGAGCGCATCCAGCATTTCCACCACGTCGCGGCCGAGGCGCTCGATCGACAACCCGCCCTCGCCGGGGATCTGCGACAGGCCGTGGCCGCGCATGTCCCAGCGTACCACGCGATACTGCGCGGCGAGGATCGGCACCCAGGCGTACATGCGATTCATGCTGCCCATCGCCGCGTGCAGCAGCAGCACAGTGTCGCGCGGCTTCCAGGGCGGCGCGAAATCGTCGATGGTGTAGTGGATGCGGACGCCGTCGCTGGCGGTGAAATACAGAGACTCGGCCATGCGGCACCCCTCCCCGATCGTTCATCGTAACGGGGGAAAATGGTCGGCGCGCGTGGCGGCAGCGTCAAGCGACGGCGGGACCCGTGTGGCGAGACCCGCGCGGCAAGACCCATGTGACTAGACCCATGTGACAAGGCCCATCTGGCAAGACGGGGAGAATGCGATGGCCGAAGTGATCCCGCCCGAAATCATACCAAACGTGCTGACGATCGCCGGCTCCGACCCGAGCGGCGGCGCCGGCATCCAGGCCGATTTGAAGACGTTCTCCGCGCTGGGGGTGTATGGCGCGTCGGTGATCACCGCGCTGACGGCACAGAACACGCAGGGGGTGCGCGGATTCACGGTGGTGGAACCGGACTTCGTGGCAGCGCAGATCGATTCGGTGTTCGAAGACCTGCGGATCGATGCAGTCAAGATCGGCATGGTTGCGACGGCGGCGGTCGCAATGGCGATTGCCGGCCGGCTGCGGCACTACAAGCCGCGCAACGTCGTGCTCGATCCCGTGATGGTGGCGAAGAGCGGCGACCGGCTGCTGCAGGACGACGCGATCGCCGCCATAAGCGGGCAGTTGGTGCCGCTGGCGACGGTGATCACGCCGAACCTGCCGGAAGCCGCGGTGCTGTGCGGCGAGGCGGCACCGGCCACGCTGGCCGCCATGCACCGCACCGTGCGGGCCTTGCACGGGTTGGGCGCGCGGGCAGTGCTGCTGAAGGGCGGCGCACTCGATAGCGAGGACAGTCCGGACCTGTTGTTCGACGGCAGCAACATGATCGAACTGCCCGCCCGCCGCATCGCCACGCGCAACACGCACGGCACCGGCTGCACCTTGTCGGCGGCGCTCGCCGCACTGCTGCCGCGCTATGAACTGCCGGAGGCTGCGCGGCGCGCCAAGGCGTATCTTACCGCCGCGCTGGCTGCGAGCGATCGGTTGAGTGTGGGCAGCGGACGCGGACCGGTGCACCATTTCTATGCGCTTTGGACGGGGGGCCGCACACCATGAATTTCTCCGATACGGCATGGCAACGGGTTGGCTTGCTGCGCGAGGCAATCCATGCGCTGCCGTTCAACCAGGAACTGGCCGGCGGGACGCTGAGCACGGACCGCTTCCGCGGCTACATCACGCAGGACGCGCTGTATCTCGGGCAGTACGCGCGCATCCTGGCGATGGCCGGCGCTCGGGGACCGGACGGGACGGTGCTGCATGCGTTCGCCTCCTGCGCCCTGGAGGCGGTGGCGGTCGAACAGGCGCTGCACGAGCAATACCTGGCGCAGTTCGGGGTGGACCCGGCACACGTGGCGGATGCCGAACCCTCGCCCGACTGTCTCGGCTACACCAGTTTCCTGCTTGCCACGGCGTATCACGATCCGTGGGAGGTGCTGGCGGCGGCACTGCTGCCATGCTTCTGGATCTATTGGGATGTCGGCAGAGCGATCGCCGGCCGCGCCGCCGCCGATAATCCGTATCGAGCATGGATCGACACCTATGCGGACGAAGGTTTCGGCGAGGCGGTGCGCACGGTCATCGGCATCACCGACCGCGCCGCGGCGGGAACGACGCCCGCGATGCAGGCCCGGATGCTGACCGCGTTCGTGCGTTCCACGCAATACGAGTGGCTGTTCTGGGATGGCGCGTACCGACAGCGCGGCTGGCCGGACGTCTAAGCGACAGAATTCTCCCCCTCCCCTTGAGGGAGGGGGAGGACCTACGCCACCACCTCTTCCGGCAGATCGCTCTGCGCCAGCCCCTGTCCTCCAAGCTTCTGCACCAGCTTCACCGCGACCGTGTTGCCGAACACGTTCACCGCCGTGCGGCCCATGTCCATGAACGCATCGACGCCGGCGATGATCGCGATCGCCTCCACCGGCAGGCCGACCGCGGTCAGCACGGTGGCCAGCGCGACCAACCCTCCGGACGGGACATTGGCGATGCCTTTGCTGGCGATCATCGCGGTCACGATGATGGTCAGCTCCGCCGACCATGTCAGTTGCAGATGGTAGGCCTCGGCTAGGAACGTTACCGCCAGCGCGATATACAACGTGCTGCCGTCGAGGTTGAAACTATAACCCAGAGGCAGCACGATCGCGACCACCTTGTTGGGAACGCCCATGCGCTCCAGCGTTTCCATATGCACCGGCAGGGTGACCTCCGATGATCGCGTGGTGAATGCCAGGATCACCGGCTCCATCACATGCCGGGTTATCGCGATCGGGTTTTCCCGCAACAGCAGCAGCACCACCCAGAACACCAGCACCATGACGATCAGACCGAGATACATCAGCCCGATCAGCTTCGCGAGCGCGGCGATGGTCGCCAGCCCCTGGGTCGCGAACAGCCAGGCCATGATGGCGAAGATCGCCAGCGGCGCGAGCGCGACGATCCAGCCGGTGACACGGAACATCGTCGCCATCACCGCCTCGAACAACATGATGACGGGCCGCGCGGTGGCCTCGCCGATGCGCGACAGGCCGAGGCCGAACAGCACCGCGAACACCAAGGTTGGCAGCACGCGCTGCGCCGCCATGGCCGCAACGATGTTGGTGGGGATCAGGTCGAGCAAGTATTTGGTCCAGTCAACGGAGAGTTGCAGATTGGCGGGAACTTTGCCTGTCGCGGCGAGGTTGGCGCCGGTGCCGGGATGGAAGATGCCGTTCAGGCCCAGCGCCACCAGCACCGCGAACAACGTTGCGACGTAGAACCAGACGAACGCCACCACTGCGACCCGGCCGAGCTGACGCGCGTTCTCGCCCATGCGGCACACGCCCAGCGTCACCGCGGAGAAGATCAGCGGAATGACGATCATCTGGATTGCCTGGATGAACGCGGTGCCGATCGGTTGCAGCTTGCTGCCGAGCGACGGCCACTCGAGCCCCACCAGCAGTCCGAGCACGAGGCCGGCCAGCATTTGCAGCGGCAGGGTCGAGCGGCGCCGTGCCGGCATGGCATGCGTTGGGGCGATCACGATGTTGCTCCGCGGGTTTTGGGTAAGGTCGTGCGGCGGTGCGGTACTACGCGCGTTGACCTGGCGCAATGACAACGGACGCGGCGTGATGGGTGCATCGCTTGCCTTTGCGCGGCTGCCTCGGCACGCTGCGCGAAGCCACAGCACAGGAGACTGCCATGTCCGATCCGATCCGCCGTTCGCTCTGCGACGCCGTCGATGGATCCGTGCTGATGGGGCACATGGGCGAGTTCGCCCGCTGGGTGAAGCTGTCGGGCACGCCCGACGAGTTGACCAGCCTGCACTACGTGCAGCGGCGGCTGGACGAGTTCGGCTATCGCACCGAGCTGCTGCACCACGACGCGTATATCAGCCTGCCGGGCCGCGCCCGGGTCGATGTGGACAACCAGGCGCTGACCAGCATCACGCACTCGTTCTCGCGGTCGTCGCCGGCCGAGGGCGTAACGGGGCGCCTGGTCTATGTCGGCGACGGCGCGGCGGCGGATTTCGCCGGGCATGACGTCCGTGGCGCGATCGTGCTGACCGAGGGAATTGCCAGTCCGGCACAGGCAGCGAACGCGACGCGTGGCGGCGCGGTGGGACAGATCCAGATCAGCCCGCATGAGCATTTGCACGAGATGTGCGTGTCGCCGGTATGGGGCAGCCCGTCGGCGGAGACGCTGGCGCAGTTGCCCAGCACGGTGGTGTGCACGGTGTCGAACGCCGATGGCAGCGGGTTGCGGGACCGGCTGGCTCGGGGGGAACAACCTCGGGTGACGCTGCATGCGGAGGTGGATAGCGGGTGGCGGCAGACGCCGATCCTGGTGGCGGAACTCGACGGGCCGGACGCGGATGGGCCGTTCGTGTTGTACTCGGGCCATCACGACACCTGGTATTACGGCGTGATGGATAACGGCGGTGCCAATGCGACGATGCTTGAGGTGGCTCGCTTGATGGCGCCGCAGCGTGACAAGTGGCGGCGCGGGTTGCGGCTGTGCTTCTGGTCGGGGCACTCGCACGGACGGTATTCGGGATCGACCTGGTATGCAGACCAGCATTGGGAAGAATTGGAACGGCGCTGCGCGGTGCACGTGAATGTCGATTCCACCGGCGGTGTTGGCGCGGTGGTGCTGGAACATGCGGCTTCGGCGCCGGAACTGCTGGCGCTGGCGGGTGAGGCGATCGGCGAGCAGGCCGGCGCGACGTATGTCGGCAAGCGGATGTCTCGGTCGTCAGACCAGTCGTTCTGGGGCATCGGCATCCCGGCGATGTTCGGAGCGTTGAGCGAACAACCTCCGGCGCCGGTGAAGATGCGCAACGCGCTGGGCTGGTGGTGGCACACGCCGCACGACACTCTGGACAAGATCGACGAGGCGAACCTGGTGCGCGATACGAAAGTGTACGTGCACACGCTGTGGCGGCTGCTGTCCGATCCGGTGCTCCCGCTGGATTTCGTGACGCACGCTGGAGTTTTGCTGGAGGAGTTGGGGACGATCCGCGCGTCGCTGAATGGGCGGTTCGCGATGGACGGGCTGGTCGCCGCGGCCGAGGCGTTGCGCGACGCGGCGGCGGCCGGAGGCCAGGATGATGCGGCGCTGATGCGGGCGTCGCGCGCTCTGGCGCCGGTGTATTACACGAGCGGGGATCGTTTCGCACATGACCCGGCGCTGCCGCTGCCGGCGTGGCCGGTGCTGCAGCCGCTGCGGGACCTGGCGAAGAGCGAACGCGGATCCGATACGGCGCATGCGCTGACGG
Organism: Acetobacteraceae bacterium; assembly: GCA_035486135.1. Classification (GTDB taxonomy): domain Bacteria; phylum Pseudomonadota; class Alphaproteobacteria; order Acetobacterales; family Acetobacteraceae; genus JASHVB01. The sequence goes on along the minus strand of DATHNI010000223.1, from coordinate 59 downwards.
TCAGTGCGACGCGGGCGCGCAACCGGATGCTGCACGCATTGAACGAGGCGACCGCTTAC
>DATHNI010000222.1:0-4560 GCA_035486135.1 Acetobacteraceae bacterium | reverse complement strand
ACAACGGCTGCATCTGCTGCACCGTGCGCGGCGACCTGATCCGCATCGTCGGCGGGCTGATGAAGCGGCGCGACAAGTTCGACGGCATCATCATCGAGACCACCGGCCTGGCCAACCCCGCCCCGGTCGCGCAGACCTTCTTCATCGATGAGGGCGTTAAGGCGAAAACCCGGCTGGACGCGATCGTCACCGTGGTGGACGCCAAGCACGTGCTGGCCCGGCTGGAGGACAGCCACGAGGCAGCGGACCAGATCGCCTTCGCCGACGTCATCGTGCTGAACAAGACCGACCTGGTCTCGCCGGAGGAACTGGCCGCGGTCGAGCAACGGATCCGCTCGATCAACCGCTTCGCTGTGATCCACCATACCGAGCGGGCCGCGCTGCCGATCGCCCAGGTGCTGGATCGCGGGGCGTTCGACCTGAACCGCGTGCTGGCGATGAACCCGGATTTCCTGGATGGCGACGACGACCACGAGCATAACGAGGACGTCGCCTCGGTCAGCTTCGAGCTGGACAAGCCGATCGATCCGGAGCGGTTCAACGCCTGGATCGGCGTGCTGTTGCAGGAGAAGGGGCCGGACCTGCTGCGCACCAAGGGCATCCTCAGCTACGCGGGCGATGACCGGCGCTTTGCCTTCCAGGCGGTGCATATGATCGCCGACGGCGACTTCATCGGGAAGTGGGCGCCGGACGCGCAGCGCACCAGCAAGCTGGTGTTCATCGGCCGAAACCTGAACCGCCCGCAGTTGCGGCGGGGATTCGAGAGCTGCGTGGCCGGCTGAGCACATCGGCGGCGGGCAGGGGCGACGGCGGCCCAGATGTCGCGGGGGCCTGGTGTTCTCGCGTCATCGCCTTCGCCCGCAGCTAAACCAAAGTACTGGAGCCCTATGCCATCGGATTAGGACATTGCCTCCGACGGCGCGGCCAGCCTTACTCACCCAGCGGCAGACAAACCCTATGCATCCTTGCCGCAAGGGCCAGGCGGGATTTATCCTCGTGCCATGTTGAATTCAGCTCTCACCCAAGGTCTCGTGGTCTCGATCGTGGATGACGATCCATCAGTCTGCGAAGGCTTGCAGGACTTGCTGAACTCCCTGGGCGTGATGGCCGAAACGTTCCAGGGCGCCGACGCGTTCCTGCAATCGGATCGGCTCGACCAGACCGCCTGCCTGATCGCGGACGTGCAGATGCCCGGCATGACCGGACTCGAGCTGTACGACCACCTGGTGAAGTCCGGCAGGAAGGTTCCGACTATCCTGATTACCGCGTATCCGAAGGACGCGGACCGGGCGTATGCCATGCGGAGCGGCGTGCAGTGCTACCTGCTCAAGCCATTCAGCGAGCAGGATCTTCTGGCATGCGTCGAACGGACGCTGGTGTCGCGCCCGGCGGCCGGCCACTGCTGTTGATGCGGTAGGCGCGTCCTTCGCGCGCGCGCCGCCTCGATCGCGGCGGCGGTTCGCGTTGCTCACATCTGGCAATTGTAGCAGTCTGGAGCGGTATCGTCCGGTTGGACGGGACGCCGCCGGCGCTTGGCGTATCGGCCGTTCACGGGACGGATCGAGGACAACCAGCAGGCTATCGGATGCAGCGGGGATGGCGGTCTCAGATCTGGCGTTCGGCCGCGGTTATTCTGGGCGGCGGCCTCGCCATGGTGGCGCTCGCCTATGGCTGCTTTATGCTCAGACTCGATCTGGCCGCCGCCGGTTTCATCCTGCTGATGCTGGTCGCTGCGGTGTCGCTTACCGGCCGTTTCATCGATTCTGCCGTGCTTTCCTGTATCGCGATTGCCTGCCTGAACTACCTGTTCGTTCCACCCATCTTCACTTTCACGATAGACGATCCGGAAAATCTCATTGCGCTCGTTACGTTCCTGTTCACCTCGCTGGTCATCACCGGGCTGGCAGCCAAGGCACGCCGCCTGGCGGAGCAGGAACTGCGGGAGACCAGGGCCGCACTGGCACGCTTCGCTCGCGTGGCGGTACTGGGGGAATTGACGGCGTCTATTGCCCATGAGGTCAACCAGCCGCTCGCCGGCGTGGTGACCAGCGGCAACGCAGGCCTGCGCTGGCTCGCCAACGATCCGCCTAATATCGAGAAAGCCAACCAGTCGCTGCAGCGCATCATCCGGGATGCCAACCGCGCCAGCGAGGTGGTTGGCCGCGTGCGAGGCCTGATCAAGAACTCCCCGCCCGAGAAGACTGCGCTGAACATCAACGAGGCGATCCAGGAGATCATCCTGCTGTCCCGCCACGAGCTGGAGCTGAACCGCATCGCGGTTGCGACCGAGCTTGCCGACGACGTGCCGCCAGTTTTGGCCGACCGGATACAGTTGCAGCAGGTCGTCATGAACCTGATCGGCAATGCCATCGAAGCCCTGACCGCGGTCAACGGCCAGCCACGCGAGCTGGCGATACGCACCGAAAAGGCCGAGCGCGGGGTGCTCGCGACGGTCCAGGACAGCGGTATCGGGCTTGATCCGGCCAAGGCGAAGGACATCTTCAACGCCTTCTACACGACCAAGAGCGACGGCATGGGCATGGGCCTGGCGATCAGCCGCTCCATCATCGAAGCGCATGGCGGGCACCTGTGGGCAGAGCCGCACCGGCCGCGTGGTGCGGTGTTCCGGTTCACCCTGCCCCCGGTCCAGGAGGCGGCGGCGTGACCCGGGCGGGCGGTGCCGCGCCGGACGAGCAACCCGTCGTGTTCGTCATCGACGACGATCCGTCAGTGCGCGAATCGATCGACGATTTGCTCCGTTCCGTCGGCCTCGAGGTTCGGACATTCGCGTCGGCGCAGGAGTTCCTGCAAGCCCGGCGCGGCGACCCGCCGGGCTGCATCGTGCTCGACGTCAGGCTGCCGGGATCCAGCGGATTGGAATTCCAACGGGCACTGATCGAGTCGGGCATCCGTCTGTCGGTCATCTTCATCACCGGCCACGGCGACATCCCGATGTCGGTGCGGGCAATGAAGTCCGGGGCTGTCGAATTCCTGACCAAGCCGCTGCGGGAGCAAGAGCTGCTGGATGCCATCCATCAGGCGATCCAGCGCGACCGTGCGCGGCGACAGGAGGCACGCGACCTGGCAGAACTGCAGGACCGTTTCAAATTGTTGACCGCCCGTGAACGCGAAGTGTTTGCCATGGTTGTCGCCGGCGGCCCGAACAAGCAGATCGCAGGGCAGCTTGAGCTGAGCGAGGTGACAGTGAAGGTGCATCGCAGCCAGGTCATGCGAAAGATGCAGGCAAGGAGCTTGGTCGATCTGGTGCGGATGGCGGATAAGCTGGGCATTTCGGGGATGAAGGCCTAGGCGTTCTAAACTGATGCGTCGGCGCGGCGTCCCCGTCATGACGAACCTGCCATTGGAAGGAGCGATGCGACGAAGCAATCTCCTGCCTGACGAACCACGGGCAACTCGTCAGGCGGGAGATTGCTTCGTCGCCTCGCTCCTCGCAATGACATGCGGAGTCAGTGTTTCCACTCACAGTGAAAATGCTCTACTGGTGGAAACCACCGAATGAGAGGTGATCATGCAGGCGGCCGCGCCATGAGCGACACGAAAATTGCCAGGTTCCTTCTTGAAGACCGCGGCGTCTCCCGCGAGTTCGACGCGTTCGTGGTCGCGGTGCGCTTCTCGCGCGACGGTGCCTCGGCCGCCTTTGCGCTGGGTGACGGCACGGTGCGGATCGTGCGGCTGGCGGACACCTCCAACTGGCATGCGGTGCCGGCGCATGATGGCGCGGTGCTTGCCCTGGCGACGGACACCGGCCCGGCGGGCTTCGTCTCCGGCGGCGACGACGGCGCGTTCCGTCGTATCGCCGCGGATGGCGGCGTCACCGACATCGCCCGCTTCGGCATGAAATGGGTGGAGCAAGTCGCCAGCTTCGCCGATCCGAAGGGCAAGGGTGGGCTGCTGGCCTGCGCGATCGGCAAGGTGGTGCACCTGTTCGATGCGACGGGGCAGAAGCTGAAGGAGTTCGTCTATCCGTCGGCGGTGACCGGCCTCGCGTTCGACGCCAAGGGCAAGCGGATCGGCGCGTCGCACTACAACGGTGCCACGCTGCGCTTCGTCGCGGCGAAGACCGACACGCCGCGGGTGCTGGAATGGAAGGGCAGCCACACCGGCCTGGCAATCCACCCGGACGGCGACGCGGTGGTGACCGCGATGCAGGAGAATTCCTTGCACGGCTGGCGCCTGTCGGACGGGCAGCACATGCGCATGAGCGGCTATCCGTCCAAGAGTGCCGCCCTGAGCTTCACCCGCAACGGCCGGTGGCTGGCGAGCAGTGGGGCCGATGCGATGGTGCTTTGGCCGTTCTTCGGCGGCGGCCCGATGGGCAAGGCGCCGCTGGAGCTGGCGGGCGGCGACGGCATCCTCTGCACCCAGGTCGCCTGCCATCCGCTACAGGAGATGGTGGCCGGCGGCTTTGGCGATGGGCTGGTGGTGCTGGCCGACGTCGGGTCGTCGCGCGTGCTGCCGATGGCGCCGCCGGAACACGGGCCGGTCTCGGCGCTGGCGTGGAGCCCGGACGGGTCACGCCTGGCGTTCGGGACAGAGCAA
>DATHNI010000221.1:0-5848 GCA_035486135.1 Acetobacteraceae bacterium | reverse complement strand
ACCTGCCGCACCAGATCGGCGCCGGCGGGACGCTTCAGCGGCCAATCGAAGAAGTCCGCTTCGACCGCGCCGATAATGCCCTCATCGGCAAGCGCCCGGCCCGAAAGTAGCCGCTCCGGATCCGACACTGGAAGATCGAGCACACGGTTGGCGATGGTCTTGACCACGATGGCCAGGTAGGTGTGCTGGAGGAACAGCGAGTCCTCGCCGACCTCCTCGCCGTAGGCTTCGCGCAACAGGCCGTCCCAAAGGTCGCGCTTGAGGCGGACCTCCGGATCAACGTTCAGGTCGGCCCAGAGCGCATCGAGGGTCAGCCGGGCGCGGCTGAACGTCAGGCTGCCTTTCCCGAAAGCCTGAGCCACTGCTCTGGCTTCCGGCGCCAGGCCGGCCCGCTCGGACAACAGCGGCTCCAGCCAGGCCATCAGTTCGTTCGGATGCTCTGGGTCCGTCTCGTAGCGCCTGAGCTCCGTTAGCGCGCCCTCGATCAACTGGTAGCCAATGAAGGTGGCGCCGTCGGTGGCGATGCCGGTCACCGGGCGTGGGCTGTGGGTGCGGCGGGCGGCGTCCGCGAGGTAGTCGGGCATGCGGGCCTGCACGTCGGACAGTTCGCGCCGAAGATCGGATTTCAGCTCGATCACCGTCGCGCCCCACATCGTGTCGATGCGGCCGCGGTTATCGAGCAAATAGAGCTCGTGGGCGATCTCGTCATACGGAGCGCCAAAGCCCTCGCGCAGAAGTTCGGTGACATGGCCGCGGAGGGCCTCGTGGCGCGGGCGCCCGGACATGGCGCGGACGAGTTCGGGGAGCTTGTCGCGTCGCCAGGTCATAGACCCATCATGCTGCAGGAGTGATTGCACAGGGGTATGCCGACTCCCGTTACGATGCTAGTCGGGACGGATGAGCGCAGCCAGCCAACCCAGCCTGTTCGATGCGGACCGGATCGTTGACGACCAGCAAGCCGCGTCCGCGCGGATGCGGATGCGGGCGATGATCGACCGGTTGAAGGCCGCATCCGTGCCGTATTGGCGGGACGAGGCAGCGGTCATCCTGGACGACGGTGCTTTTCAGCGTGCGATGCGGCTTGTCCCGCCCGAAGAGGCGCAGGCGCTGTGGGCCGATTTCGACAAGGAAATGCAACGGCTTTACGCAATGCGGGCCGCAACCGATTCGGTAACCTCCCACGGAGCATCGGGAAGGTAGTCGCGGCGCCTGCATCAGACGCGAGCACGCCTCGATCTGTGCCTCGGTCTCCGCCGGCCCGCGGGCCAGTTTCCCGCGCGCGTTGCCGGCCTCCGCGATCCGGCGCATTGCTGCCTTGAACGTCGGATGATCACGCTGGAGATGCACGCCAGGCCGCCCCGTTGCCGCAATGCTTGCATTTCGCTACGATGCAATCAACCCAAGCACTCCAGGTAGTCTGACATCATGGCCTCTATCACCGTCCGCAATGTGCCCGATGAGGTGCATCGCGCGCTGCGCGTGCGCGCAGCCCAACACGGCCGCAGCGCCGAGGCCGAGATCCGCGATATCCTGGAACAGGCCGTCAAGCCGGCAAAGCGCGTTCGCCTCGGCGACGCGCTTGCCGCCCTGGGCCGCAAGGTCGGCATAACGGACGCGGACATCTCGGTCATCGACCAGATGCGGGACAAATCGCCGGCGAAGCCGATGAAGTTCGAATGATCGTGCTCGACACCAATGTGGTCTCCGAGGCGATGAAGCCGCAGGCGAATTCCGCCGTGCGGGCCTGGTTGAATGCGCAGGTCGCCGAAACGCTCTACCTCACCAGCGTCACCCTGGCGGAGATGCTGTTCGGGATCGCCGTGCTGCCGGCCGGCAGGCGCAGGAATACCTTGACGCGCGTACTCGACGGCGTGCTCGAGTTGTTCCGCGATCGCGTGCTGCCGTTCGACACCGATGCCGCACGCCACTACGCCGCGCTCGCTGTCGCGGCGCGCAACACCGGTCGCGGATTTCCGGCGCCGGATGGATACATCGCGGCGATTGCCGCCTCGCGTGGGTTCATCGTCGCGTCGCGTGACACGTCGCCCTACAAGGCCGGCGGGCTCCGCGTCGTCGATCCGTGGCAAAGCTGACGCGGCGGCGTTACCAGACCCCCGCCCTGAGCGACACGCTCCTCAGGGCGTTGGGACGCCGATGGATTTGGGCCACCGGGTGCTCAGGCCAGACACAAGCGCCGGGGCGTTCGGCATGCAGCGCCCTGTCGCCTCGTTGCGATGGATCGGAGGAATGTGCCGGGTCCAATCCGCGCGCGTCTCACCGCCCCCGAGGATGATGGGCGGCAGTCCCGGCGAGATCGAACCCGGCCCGTAGCGCAGCCTGCCACTCGCATGACAGGTTTGCGCCTTCGAAGCCTGGGATCAGGCAGCTAGCCTCGCGCCGGCGGAACCGGAGCAGGCGGTGGGGCCATCGGCGGTGGCGGGGCCGCCTGGACTGGCGCCGGTGCGGGCGGGGGCGCCGGCTGAGAACATGCCGCGAGGAGCGCGACGGGAACCACCAGGGCGACCATTGCCGCATGACGCAACAGCCGGCGGTGGGCCGCGTTTTCGGAAACGGTGAACATCCGTTACTCCCTCATTGAGCTGCCTGTAGACAGGGTGGAGTTTAGGGGCAATTCTTGGTAAAGAGTCAAACTACCAGTTGCGTGAGCCGGCAAGGGTCGAAGAGTGGCAGTAGTGCACGCGCCGTGGGACAAGGCCGGGGTTGGCCGCCAAAAGCCATTGACTTCCTCTCGGCGCCATATGTCCCGACGCGCCACGATTGCAAGCGGCACAATCGCTCTCGCCGCGGCATTTGCCTTGGCCGGGTGCGACGCGGATCCGGAGCCCGACGTGGACGCTCCGGATCGCATGCCCGAAGCGGACTCGGTGCCGGCGCCGCAAGCCGACACGGAACTCGGCAATCTGATCGACGGCGCGCCTGAGTTGGTCGTCGCCGGTGAACGCCTGAATGTGACGTTATTGCGGCGCTTCTACCAACGGCATGACTTCGAGCCAGTCTGGCCCGCCCGGCAAGCGCAGGCGAATGAACTGGTGCATGCCGTGTTGCGCGCCGGCGACCAAGGTCTCGACCCTGAGCTGTTTCACGCGACACTGCTGCGGCACGCAGCGACATTGCCGCCACTCGACCGCGAGTTGCTGCTGTCGGATGCCTTCCTGTCGTATGCCGACGCGCTGGCCCGCGGTGCTGTGCCGGTTGAGCGCCGAAGAGATGACGAGGTTCTGACGCCTGAGCCGATCGATGTGGCCGCCGTGCTCGATGCCGCGACCGACAGTTCCAATCCGGCGGCAGTGATCGAGGCGCTGGCGCCGGAGACGCCTACCTACCGGGCGCTGCGTCAGGCCTTGCAGAGGTATCGCTCCGGCGCTCCGGCGCGTAGCAAGGCCGCGACGAACCGCCTGCGCGAGATCGAGGTGAACCTTGAACGCCAACGCTGGCTGCCGCGGCGGCTGCCAGCGGACCGCGTCTGGGTCAACGTTGCGGACGAACGACTGGTATTTTATCGCGCCGATCAGCCGGTTTTCTCCACGCGGGTCGTCGTTGGCGAAGATGTCGAGCACAATCAGAGCCCGGAGTTTCGCGCCATGATCGACGCAAGCTTTTACAACCCTCCATGGGTCATCCCGAGCGACATCGTTACGGCGGAGCTCCTGCCGCAGATCAGTCACGACCCGGATTATTTGACGCGGAACAAGATGGTCATGCTGGCAAATGGCGAGGTCGAGCAACTTCCCGGACCCGACGCAGGGCTCGGACTGATCATGTTCGACATGCCAAACAGGTTCGACGTCTACCTGCACGACACCCCGGACAAATATATCTTCAATCGCGATAACCGCCGCATCAGCCACGGATGCATCCGGGTACAGAATCCGCGTGAACTAGCCGCCCTGCTTATGCGCGAGCCGATCGACAGGATCGATCAAGGGATCGCGGTGGGCAGCACCACCCGACACAACCTTCCGACTCCAGTGCCCGTCTTCGTAGTTTACCAGACCGCGTCTGTGGATACCGACGGCACGCTGCACTTCTACCCGGATTTCTATAACCGCGACCCCGAGGTCTGGCGCAAGCTGCATAGTTTCCCTCAGGGAGGAGCTCCCGCGGAGCAGGCGGATATTCGCCCGGCATCGTCCAGGCCCTTGTAGGGTCTCTGGTCTGAAATTCGGGCCGGATGCAGACGTTCCGCGTCTATGGAGAGGCAGCCTCGCAGGCACAAGTCCTGGCCGGTGCGCTGTTCAATGCGTCGGAACGCCGATGGACTTGAGCCGCGCATGGGCGCGGATGGCACGCGCCTTCAGGTCATCAAGATACGTGCTGACGTCGGTCCCCGGCAGGTTCAACACCTTATACCAAACAGCGTAATGTCTGACTTATCGGCCGTGCCCCAACATCATGCCGACGAAGGTCGGCATCCACGGCTTTGCAGCGCCCGACAAGGAAAGTCGTGGATGCCGACCTTCGTCGGCATGATGGGGTGGCCCTGTCCATGGGTCGGCCATTTCGCGGGCTGGTATCAGATTTGATCCGCCAGGCTCACCCCGCCAACGCCACCACCGCATCCAGCAGCACCTGCGCACCCCGCGCAAGTTGCTCTGGCGTCGAATACTCGCGCGGATTATGGGTGATCCCGCCGACGCTCGGCACGAACAGCATCGCGCTGGGGCAGAGCGGCGCGACCAGCACCGAATCATGCCCCGCCGCCGCGATCATGTCGCGCGTCCCAAGCTGCCGCGATGCGGCCGCTTCGCGCAGCACCGCCCCCAGCCCCGCGTCGAACACAACCGGCCCGAACGTCGTGTACGGATCGATGTCCACCCGCACGCCCCGCCGCCCGGCAATCCCGTCGATCGCCTCGCGCAACGCTTGCTCCATCGCCACCGCCTGCGCCGCATCCTCGTGCCGCACATCGCAATGCAGCCGTGTGAGGTTCGCGACGTTGCCCCGTGCATTGGGATAATTCGCGATCCAACTCGCCGAGGCACGGCCGCGCGGCTCGCCCCGCAACGCGATTTGCTCGATCGCCAGGATGATCTCCGCCGTCGCCGCCAGGCTGTCGCGGCGGCGATCCATCGTGGTGGGGCCGACATGGCTCGGCTCCCCGGTCACCGTCAGTTGGAAGTAGCGCGCGTGCATCGTGCCGGTGACGATGCCGATATCGGCGCCGGCCGCCTCCATCACCGGCCCTTGCTCGATATGCGCCTCCAGCCAGCACGCCCAGCCGCGCGGCGACGGCGCCAGCGGCCCGGCCTGGCCGCTGTCCCGCAGCGCCTGATAGACGCTGACGCCGGCGTCGTCGGTGATCGCCAGCGCGTCTTCCAGCAGCATGTCGCAGGCGAACACGCGGCTGCCCATCATGGCCGGGCGGAAGCGGCTGCCTTCCTCGTTGGTCCAGTTTACCAACTCCAGCGGCGTGCGCGTGCGGATCCCCGATTCTCCCAGCGCACGCATCACTTCCAGGCCGGCGAGCACGCCGAACACCCCGTCGAAGCGTCCGCCGGTGGGCACTGTGTCCAGGTGGCTGCCGAACGCAACGGCACCGGCCGAGGGCTCGCTGCCCTCACGCCGCAGGAACATGTTGCCGATCGCGTCTTGCTCGAAATGCAGCCCGAGCTCGCGGGTCCATTGCAGCAGCAGGCCGCGCGCCGCCGAGTCTTCCGGCGACAGCGCCAGCCGGCAACTGCCGCCCTCCGGCGTCGGGCCGATCGCGGCGATGGCCATGACCGAGTGCCACAGGCGGTCGGCGTTGATGGTTGGGGTCATGCGCGCGCCTTTCCGTCGTTGCGAGGTCCACACCCCTGTCATTGCGCGGCCCGGAGGGCCCGGCAAT
>DATHNI010000220.1:0-10001 GCA_035486135.1 Acetobacteraceae bacterium | reverse complement strand
TGGCCGCGGCTTCGTCGTGCCTCCCGCGCTCGGATCACCACGCGCTCCTGCTCCAGTCGATGCGACATTTGCGCGTCGATCCAGCCGACGATAACGCACGGCATATCAGGAGCCGCCTCGCCGTAGCGTGCCAAGAGATCGAGTGAGGGTAGCAGCCCAAGTTCAGTCAGCAGTTCGGCCGTATGGCCTGGATCGCGGACCGAGGCGGGACCGATTGGCGGCTCAGTTGTCGTACGCGGCAACCGATTGACGGCTTCAGCTTCTCGCGCCCGCCGAGGCGGCTGCCTGTCGGGGGCTGGGGCCTCGCCGCTCCGCGAGTTGTTCATTGGGCGCTGCCGTGTCCGGCTGCGACACTGCCCCCTGTTGCTTGTCCATCATCGTGTGGCGAGCACTCTCCTCTGCACGGAGGTAGCCAATCCCCATGTCTCGGCCTACCGCGCGGACATCGGCTATCAGCGCGTCCCGGTTGTTGCCGCACAGGACGGGTGGCCCGTCGTCGTCGCCGGGAAACAGTTCCATCGCAGATCCGGCGCCCATCAGATAGTCGTGCAAATGGGTCGACCGCTGAAGTTGCTCGGCGAGCCAAGTGCGGATGCGATGTCCTGCGGTTTGCATCAGTCGTCGCCCTGCCGGTTTCGTCATTCGACATGCGGAGTGTCATCCCTCGCCACAAGGATGACAACAGAAATAAGTTGCCAAGACATTGACGCAGTCGACGGCGTCACATGCATTCGTATGGCAGCATTGTGGGCAAACCATCAGCCGAGCGCTGGGTCGTCCGACATACCGAAGATTGGGACCATACGATACATCTTCGTTCGCCTCTGGCTTTGGTATCACGCTGCCGACCGCAACACGGCTCTCGGATTGCCAGACATCACTGCTCGGTCTGTGCCGGAAACTTGGATCATCCATCCAGCCGCGTCTTGTGCCGCAGGTCATCCGGCGTCGCGGCGACATAGCGACCGGGCACGACCCTTGCGTCCGCTCCCGGGTTCCGCCATATCCGCGCCGCCGGACGGCCGCAGGGCGAAGCCTTGGGGCCATTCGGTAATTCACACGCGGGGCGCCTTTCCCGGCCAGGCACATGCCGTCGCATGTCCCCAGGCCCGGGTTCCGGTGTCGCAAGATGCAGCCCCGCGGAGGCACAACCGGACGCGAGAAAGGACCCGCCACCATGGCGATGCCCGAGTTCACCCTGCGCCAGCTTCTCGAAGCCGGCGTGCATTTCGGCCACCACACCCGCCGCTGGAACCCCCGCATGGGGCCGTACCTGTATGGCGTGCGCAACCAGGTCCATATCATCGACCTGCAACAGACCGTCCCGCTGCTGGACCGCGCCCTGCGCGCCGTTCGCGACGTCACCGCCGCCGGCGGCCGCGTCCTGCTGGTCGGCACCAAGCGCGCCGCCGCGGAATACGTGGCGGAGGCGGCCAAGCGCTGCGGCCAGTATTACGTCAACCACCGCTGGCTCGGCGGCACGCTGACCAACTGGAAGACCATCACCGGCTCGATCAAGCGCCTCCGCCAGATCGAGGAACTGCTGTCCGGCGACACCGGCGGCCTGACCAAGAAAGAGGTGCTGGAGATCACCCGCGACCGCGACAAGCTGGAGCGTGCGCTCGGCGGCATCAAGGAGATGGGCGGCCTGCCCGACATCCTGTTCATCATCGACACGAACAAGGAGAAGCTGGCGGTCGAGGAAGCCAACAAGCTGCACATCCCGGTGGTGGCGATCCTCGACAGCAACTCCGATCCGACCGGCGTCACCTATCCGGTGCCGGGCAACGACGACGCGATCCGCGCCATCACGATGTACTGCGACCTGGTGTCCGGCGCGGTGCTGGACGGGATCAGCGCCGAGATGGCGGCCTCGGGCGCCGATATCGGCGGCGCCGAGAACCTGCCTCCGGAAGTCATGCCGGACGTCGAAGTCCCGGCCGAAGCGCACGCCTGACAGGAGGGGCGAACCCATGCCTGAGATTACCGCTGCCCTGGTGAAGGACCTGCGCGAGAAGACCGGCGCGGGCATGATGGATTGCAAGAAGGCGCTGACCGAAACCAGCGGCGACGTGGAAGCCGCGGTGGACTGGCTGCGCAAGAAGGGGTTGGCCGCCGCGGCCAAGCGCTCGGGCCGCGTCGCGGCCGAGGGGCTGGTCGGCGTCGCCTCGGCGCCGCAAGCCGCGGCGATGGTGGAGGTCAACGCCGAGACCGACTTCGTCGCCCGCAACGTGCAGTTCCAGGCCTTCGTCGAGGCGATGGCCAACCTGGCACTGACCGTCGGCGACGACATCGAGGCGCTGAAGGCGGCGCAATACCCCGACAGCGCCATCACCGTGGCGGAGCATTTGACGCAACTGATCGCCACCATCGGCGAGAACATCACCCTGCGCCGCGCCAAGCGGCTGAGCGTGACGGATGGGGTGGTCGCGACCTATGTGCACTCGGCGCTGCGGCCGGGGCTGGGCAAGATCGGCGTGCTGGTCGCGCTGCAGGGAGCCGGCGAACTCGAGGTTCTGGAGGTGCTCGGCCGCCAGATGGGCATGCACATCGCGGCCAGCCGGCCGATGTCGCTGGATGTCGATGCCGTCGATCCGGCGGCGCTGGAGCGTGAGAAGGCGATCCTGATCGACCAGGCGAAGCAGTCCGGCCGCCCGGACAACATCATCGAGAAGATGGTCGAGGGCCGCATCCGCAAGTTCTACGAGGAAGTCGTTTTGCTCGAGCAAGTCTGGGTGCATGACGGCGAGAGCAGGGTGAAGGCGGTGGTGGAGAAGGCCGGCGTGAAGCTGGCCGGGTTCGAGCGCTTTCAGTTGGGCGAGGGTATCGACAAGCCGCAAGGCCCGGACTTCGCCTCGGAAGTGGCGGCGACCGCAGGGCCGCGGTGATCGCGAGATCGCGGTGATCGCAGGATCGCGGTGACCGCCGGACCGCGGTAACCGCAGAGCCGCGGTGATCGCAGGGCCGCGGTGACCGCAGGACGGCAGTCACCACCGGGCCGGGGCATCATCGGCCACGATTTGACCGATGTTTGGTGCGATGGATCGACGGCAGGTCCGGTCCGGCGTCGGTCGTCCCCTGTGTCGCGGCCATATGCAGACGCTCGATCAGCGTCGTCACGGCACAGCAACGTTGTACGAGGCGTTGTTCCAGAGTCTCCAGCCGCGCCACCGTACCGCTGATCTGCTGCGGGAAATCGCGTGCGGCGATCGCCAGTTCCGCGTCCGTCCTGCCAAGTAATTGCTGCACCGTGCCGAAAACAGCGAACTCCTGCGCCGCGAGCGCCTGCCATTCCTCCAGCGTGACCGGACCGCGGGCGTATTCCGGCGGCGCCATATGGGACGGCGGCAGTGTGCCGGAAAAGCCCACTGGGACGGACTGCCAACCTGGGGCGGGCTGCTGATCTGCAACCCGGCGATCTCCAGGGAAGCGATCCCCACGGAAGCGATCTTCAGGGATGCGATGCCCAGGTGGCCTATCCCCTCGAAGACGATCTCCAGCGAGGCGATCCCCAGGCAGCCGATCGGGCGGGAGCCGCACCGGCTCGCGCGGGAACGGCGTGACTGTCTGCTGCTTGGCGCTGCTCGCCTCGGCGCGCGGCGCGAGGCAGGCGCGCAGCGTCGCATCCTCGATGTTCGGCAGTTCGGTCGGGCGCTTGCTCATCGCGGTTGCTGGCCGGTCATGCGACGCAAACGCTCGCGCGCTCCCGCATCGCCGAGCGCAGCGGCTTTGCGATACCAGCCTGCGGCGGCGGCCTGGTCAGCCTGAATCCCGTGTGCGTCGATCTCGCGCAGGAAAGCGGGGTCGTAGGTCTCGGCGGCATCCGTCGCGGCGACCGCGGATCCCTGTTCGGCAGCCCTCTCGTACAGCAGGCGCGCGGCGGTGATATCCCCGGCGACGATGGCGGCGTCTCCACGTTGCAGCAGGATCCGCACCAACTCGTCGCGCGGCGTGGCAGCCTCCGATGGCGCGGACGAAGCCGGCGCGGATGAAGCAGGCGCATCGTCCATCGCCGCTGCCCAGGGAAGCGCGTTGGCGCCGCGCAGGCCGAGCGATGGCAGCATCACATACGCTCCGCCCGCCATCAGCAGCACGGCTGCCACGGCGATCCCTGCCACCGTAATCCCTGCCAGCGTCATCCCGCGGCGCCGCAATGACGACCGGTAAGCGTGCTGTACCGCGGCGGCCGGCATCGCCCTGCTGCCGCCCGGCGCCACCGCTCCGTCCGGCGGCGCGGGATGCCGTCCCGACCGATAGGCGTCCTGTATCCCGGCGGCCGGCATCGCCTCGCCGCCGCCCGGTCGCACCGCCGGCGCAAGCTGCGATGCCGGCCGAGGATCGGACTGCCTGGGGGCGGCCGGCGTCTGCCCGCCACTGCCCCGCAGCACCGCCTGCGACAGAGGCGCAAGGCGCGCCCGGAACGCCACATCGTCCAACTCGGCCCGGGCGTGGAACGCCGCATCGTCCAGATCGGCCACGTTCGCGCGCCGGGTGCTCATGCGATGGCTTCGACCACGCGGAGGTGCGGCCTTCGGTCATGCTCTGGCGCGATGGCCGGCGCGGCGGCAACATGATCCGCCGCCGGCAGGTCGAGCCCGATGATCGCCAGCACCGCGTCGGTGAGGCGGGTCACGTTCTCCGCCGCGGCCTCGCCGCCCTCCTGCTGGTAGGGAGGCCGGCCGCTATAGGTCATCGACTGGAAGGCGGCGCGCTGCACCAGTTCGATCGGCAGCAACGGCAGCGCCGCTCGGACAAACTGCGCGCGCGAATGCTCTGCCACGCGCTGGCGCAGCACCGGCGTGCGCGACAGGACGACGCGATGCGCGATCTCCCGGTCCACCAGGTCCGCCGCCTTGCGCACCACCCCGATCGTCTTGACCGCCTCCACCACATCGAACCTGCTCGGCTGCGCCGGCACCAGCACAAGATCGGATTTGCCGGCCGCGTAGAGCATGGCCTGGTTGGCGGTGCCCTCGAGATCGATCAGCACCAGGTCGGACCGCGCCTGGCCCGCGCGCAGATCGGCCAGCAATTGCTCGCTGTCGCTTTCGACGCTGGTGATCAGCGGGGCGCCGGTCAGGCGCAGAACGTGCGAGAGCGTGCGGTTCGGATCGGTATCGATGCAGGTGATCCGGCCGCGCCAGGCAGCATCGGCCGGCGCGAATGGGCGGTTGGTCCGCGCTTCCAGGCGCCGGGCGAGTTCGGTCGCGAGCACGTAGGCCAGCGTCGTCTTGCCGACGCCGCCCTTGGTGGAGGCCAGGGACACGATCGGGCATCGTCCGCCCGATGCCGTCGCATGAGACATCGCATCCTCCGTCGCGATCACCCCGGATGCCGTGGCAGCCGCCCGGATGAACCATCGGCATCGTGGCTGATTCGTTACGTCAAGGCTTGCACGCAGCGCGGTGAAATGCCAGGGGAAATTTGTGCTGTGAAATAGACTCCCCCCCTTGAGGGCTTGGGCCGCGAAGCGGACCAAGGTTGGGGGAGGGGTTCCGTGCCGCACAACTCCTCCCCCAACCTTGGTCCGCTGCGCGGCCCAAGCCCTCAATGGGGGGGAGCATCCTTCGCGCGGCGCGGAGCGCAGAAGCAATCCCCCGCCTGACGAGCCGGGGAGCGCTCGTCAGGCGGGGGATTGCTTCGGCGCCACGCGCCTCGCAATGACAGGCGGGGCTGGCGTGACGCGCGCTCCGCCGACTGTCGGCACCGATATGACAACCGCCGCACTACTCCCCGATGATCAGCCGGAGCTTGCTGGCCAGGTCCTCCCGCCGATACGGCTTTTGCAGCACTTCCATTTGCTCCGGCAGGCCATGCTCCTGCGACAGCGCCGAGGCGGTATAGCCAGACGTCAGCAGCACCTTCAGGTCAGGGCGCAACTGCTGCGCCTCCATCGCAAGCTGCGCGCCGTTCATCCCGCCGGGCATCACCACGTCGGAAAACAGCACGTCGATGGACGGGTCGGACCGCAGGATGTCCAGCGCTTCGCGCGCATCCGTCGCGGTCCTGACGTCGTAGCCCAGCTCCAGCAGCCCGCTCACCGCGATGTTCAGCACGTCCGGATCGTCTTCCACCACCAGCACCGTCTCGAGCCCCTGCGCCGCGCGGATCGGCGCCAGACCCAGCGGCTCGGGTTGCGCCGGGCGCTCGGTGGATTTCGGCAAATAGAGTTCCACGGTGGTTCCTTCGCCCAACCTGGACGCGATCCGCACGTGTCCCGCGGCGCCGCGCACGAACCCGTAAACCTGGCTCAGCCCGAGGCCGGAGCCCTTGCCGATCTCCTTGGTGGTGAAAAACGGTTCGAAGGCGCGGGCGCACTCCTCCGGCGTCATGCCGGTGCCTGCATCGCTGACGCTGATCAGCGCGTAGTCTCCCGCCGGCAGATCCGGGAATGTCCCGGCCGCCAGAACGACATTGCGCGTGCCGATGACGATGCGGCCCTCGCCGCCGATGGCGTCGCGCGCATTCAGCACCAGGTTGACCAGCGCGGCCTCCAACTGCGTGCGGTCCAGCCGCGCGGGCCACAGCACCGGGCTGAGTTGCGTGACCACCTCGACCTGTTCGCCGGTGGCGGGCGAGACCAGCACTTGCAGGCTGGCGATGACCTCGTTCGGGTTCAGCACCTCGGGGCGCAGCACCTGCCTGCGGGCGAAGGTCAGCAGTTGCTGGGTCAACTGCGCGCCCCGCTGCGCGGCTTTCATCGACAGGCCGAGCAAACGCTGGTCGCGCGGCGTGAGGCCCGGATCGCGCAGCACAAGGTCCAGCCCGCCGGTGACCACGGTGAGCAAGTTGTTGAACTCGTGCGCGACGCCGCCGACGAGTTGGCCGATCGCCTCGAACCGCTGGACGCGGGCGAATTCCTCACGCGAGCGGGTCAGTTCCTCGTTGCGGCTTTCCGCCAGGTCCAGCGCATCCGCCAGGCTGGCGTAGAGCCGATTCATCTCGAACAACAGCACGCACAGCACGAAGCTGGCGGCCAGCAGGCCGTAGACCCGGCCGGCATAGAAGCCGAAATCGTAGCGGTTGGAGCCGATCACCGCCGAAAATGCGATGTCCAGCGTCCAGGCCAGCATCACCACCATGAGCCACAGGTCCAGCACCGTCGGTGCGCCGCGCAACCACAGCACCAGCAGAGCGCCGATGCTGATTGCCCACATGGCGGGGCTGATACCTGTGCTGATCAGCAGCGAATAGTCGCTGCCGCGCATGACGACCGGCAGCAGGTCATGGCCGGCCGTGGTGAGTGTGGCCAGTCCCACGGCCAGCAGCGCCACCAGGATGACGGCGGTTGCGATAGCCCGGCCAGGGGCGGCCTGCACCGTGTCGGGCGCGTCGCGCGGGCGCAGGGCGTAGGCGAGCACGAACAGCGGAAAGCCGCTATGCCAGAACACGTAGAGCCACGGCGTGGTCTGCGGCCCCGCGCCCAGCAGGCCGGTCGCCGAGAACACCCCGGGAAAGGACAGGGCGTGCGGCACGATCATCAGCGCATCGAACAGATATCCGGCCGCGAGAAGCAGCACCGCCCGCGAGCGAACCCGCACGAACTGACTGAACAGCAGCGCGGCGGTAATCGTGTCGTTGATTAACAGCGCCGCCTCGTAGCTCGGCATGAAGGCGGGGATGCGCGGGAGCGGCGCGCGCACGAACGGCAGCCCCGCCAGGAATGCAAGCAGGGAAACGGCCACGACCACCCGCGCGAGGCGCTTCTCCCCGGGGCGGGCGGGTTCCGTTGACAGAAAGGCCTGGCGCTGTCCGGCCTGGTTGCCTGTTGCGCTCATCGTTTCCGTGTGACCAATGCCGTGTGACCAATGCCGGGTGGATTGGTGATAGGCTGGCGGTAAATTGCCGTGGATCAAGGGGCGAAGGCGAAACCGGTTGCCTGGTGTGACAGGTTTCCGACATATGCGCATACGGAAATCGGTCTGGCAGGATCCCCTGCCGCCGCCCACCTTGTTCGCCTCACGCCCTCCCACTAGGGTGCCCCCGCATCGCCAGGAAGCCGCGCCGCATGCCCCACGAGCCACTCTACAAGCGCGTCCTGTTGAAACTCTCGGGCGAGGCCCTGATGGGCAAGCGCGAGTATGGCCTCGACAACGACGTCGTCCGCGCCATCGCCGTCGATATCGGCGACGTGGTTGCCATGGGCGTGCAGGTCTGCGTGGTGATCGGCGGCGGTAACCTGTTCCGCGGCGTTGCCGGCGCCGCCGCCGGGATGGAGCGCGCGCAGGCCGACTATATCGGCATGCTGGCCACCGTCATGAACGCCCTCGCCATGCAGGAGGCACTGGAGCAACGCGGCACGCCGACCCGCGTGCAGTCCGCCATCCCGATGTCCTCGGTCTGCGAACCGTATATCCGCCGCCGCGCCGAGCGCCACATGGAGAAGGGCAGGGTGGTCGTCTTCGCCGCCGGCACCGGCAACCCGTTCTTCACCACCGACACCGCCGCCGCCCTGCGCGCCGCCGAGATGCAGTGCGATGCCTTACTCAAGGGCACCCAGGTGGACGGCGTCTATTCCGCCGATCCGCGCAAGGTGTTGGACGCCGAGCGGTACGAGCAATTGACCTATCTCGACGTGCTGGCCAACGACCTGAAAGTGATGGACGCCGCCGCGATCAGCCTGGCGCGGGAGAACAAGCTGCCGATCCTGGTGTTCAACATCCACGCCCCGGGTGCCTTCGCTGCTGTCATGCGCGGCGAGGGCCGCTTCACCCGGATCGTGGAACAATCGTAAGATCAAGCCGATTCGCTGGGGGACCGTGACATGCCAGCACCACCCGACCTCAACACGCTGAAACAGGACCTGTCGCGCCGGATGGAGGGCGCGCTGGACACGCTCAAGCGCGAGTTCAACGGCCTGCGCACCGGGCGGGCGCATCCGGCCCTGCTGGAGCCGGTGAAGGTGCACGCCTACGGCACCGACATGCCGCTGAACCAGGTGGGCAGCGTCGGCGTCCCGGAGGCGCGGATGCTGACGGTGCAGGTGTGGGATCGCGCCCTGGTCGGCGCGGTGGAAAAGGCGATCCGCGACTCCGGCCTGGGCCTCAACCCCGCCGCGGATGGCCAGTTGGTGCGCGTGCCGATCCCGCAACTCACCACCGAGCGGCGTAACGACCTGGCCAGGACGGCGCACAAATACGCCGAGGGCGCGCGGGTGGCGGTGCGTGGCGTGCGGCGCGACGGCATGGAGCAAGTGAAGACCTACGAGAAGAAACACGACATCGGCGAGGACGTGGCGAAGGACTGGAGCACCGAGGTGCAGAAACTCACCGATGGCTATATCAAGCGGGTGGACGAGGCGCTGGCAGAGAAGGAAAAGGACATCCGTCAGGTCTGACGGTCGATCCCCGCACGATGTCCGCCACCACCGATGTCATTCCGAACGCGCCTGTACCCGGCTCCCCGACAGACGCGGTGCCGGCGCATGTCGCCATCATCATGGACGGCAACGGCCGTTGGGCGGCGTCCCGCCACCTGCCGCGCGTCGCCGGCCATCGCGAGGGCGCGCGGGCGGTGCGCCGCGCCATCGAGGCGGCGATCAAGTCCGGGGTGTCCTGGCTGACCATCTACGCCTTCTCCAGCGAGAACTGGCGCCGGCCGGCGGGCGAGGTGCTCGACCTGACAGGATTGCTGCGCCACTACCTGCGCACCGAGATCGCCGAGTTGAAGGCGAACGGCGTGCGGTTGCGCATCATCGGCGACCGCACCCGCTTCGATCGCGATATCCAGGGCGACCTGGCGGCCGCCGAGCGCGATACCGCCACGAACGCGCGGCTGAACCTGACGGTGGCGCTGTCCTATGGCGCCCGGGCGGAAATCGTCGCGGCGGCGCGCGCCGCGGCGCAGGCGGCGCGGGAAGGGACTCTCGATCCGGCGGATCTGGACGAGGCGGCGTTTGGCGGCTGGCTCGCGACTGCCGGCATGCCCGACCCGGACCTGATCATTCGGACGTCGGGCGAGCAGCGACTGTCGAATTTCCTGCTGTGGCAGGGGGCGTATGC
>DATHNI010000219.1:0-12155 GCA_035486135.1 Acetobacteraceae bacterium | reverse complement strand
CCGCATCAGGCCGCGGTAGATGTGGGCGAGGATGGTGTCGATCGTGACGGTGCCGAAGAACTGCGCGATCGTGGCGAAGCCGCGCGCGGCGGCGCGTCGTTCGAGGGTCTCGATGAGGTGGCGGCCATAGGCGGCGAGGATGGATACGACGGTGAGGATTTCGGTGATGCGCTCGGGCGTGGGTCTGGCGCGGCGCTCCTTGGGGGGAGCGGGACGGGGAGAAAGGCCGGCCGTGGCGGGTGCAGCTTGCATCGTTTTTTACACTAACGGATCGGGGGGCGAGAGTCAAGGATTGTTTTCCGAAGGATGGGGCGTCGGCGAGCGGGGGTGCACGGCCTGCTCGGTTTGGGTTCGCTTTGCACCCATTTCTGTCCGTGGCCGCAGTTGATCGTTCCCCGAGAGTGGGCATTACGTCAGCGGCGCGTCCGCGACCATCGTGGATGGCGAGCAGTGGTTCAAGATTGTGCCGGCGCGAGGGCCGCGCCCGGCGCCAGCGCGGCAGCGACGTTGGCGCCAGGCGCGAACGACCAGCCGTGGTGCAGGGAATGCGGTTGCCTCGCGATCCCGAGCCCTACTACGATCGCGCGGAGTTCGTCGTACCCCAAGACGTTGACGTCGCTGTCAGCACCCGGCCACCGAGGGACGTCGCCTGAAAAATTCGGCGCTCACAGCGAGTGACGAAACAGTCGAAGCCACTAAGGTAACAATCAAGTGCGGGGAGAAAACCGATGACGTTCAGCCATCCGACCCGTCGTGACATTCTCCAGACTGCAACAAAGGCTGGCGCCGCTTTGCTGACCGTGTCAGTGACGGCGAAAAGCCTGGAATTGTCGGCTGTCGCGCAGGTCCCCGAGAAGATCGTCCTGGGGACGCTGCCAATCGATCCGGCGCTCATGTCCTATATCGGCCAGGCCGACTTCTTCAAGGAAGCAGGACTTACGGTAGAGTTGACACGCTTCAACAACTTCGCTCCGATATTGCAAGGCATGACGGCCGGCAGCGTTGTCGTTGGCGAGATCGGGGTTGCGCCAGGCATCATCGGTACAACGCGCGCTCTTCCAATAATCGCGCCCTATCTCAGCAGCTTCGTCACGCCGCGGCATCCGCTCGAACGGATCATGGTGTTGCCGAATTCGCCGATCAAAACGCTCGATGATCTCAAAGGGAAGAAGCTTGCATTCCTCGGTCCCGGCACGGTCCCGGACATGCTGCTCGATGCGCTTCCCAAGAAGACCGGCATCGGCAAGTCGGACATTATGCTCGTGCCGATGCCTGCGCCGAACATGCCGGATGCGCTCGGGCAAGGGCTGGTCGATGCTATCCTCGCAATCCCGCCGGGGGACACCGTCGCGGAACGTAAATATGGGGCTCGAACTGTCGCAAATCTGATCGAACTGGTACCCTATGTGGGATTGAGCACGATCGCTATCAGGCGCGAGTTTGCCGAAACCCACCCGGAGCCCACCAAAAAGCTGCTCCGGGCGTGCATACGCCTGAGTCGTTGGATCGACGACAATCCCGTTGACGCTCGCAAGGTGATGGCCACGAACGTGGGTCTGCCTCAGGACCTGGCAGCACAGACGCGCATTCCCTTGTTCGCGCGCAACGGGCTACCGGTGATGCCTAATGTGTGGAACCTGTACGAGATGATGGTGCAGGCGAAGACCATCGACCCTCACCCGGATCCGGCCAGGTTGTTCAACGATACGATCGTCGAGCCAACCAAGCGATTTACGCTCCCCGTGGCGGAGGAACTCGGCCTGCAGCCTGACCCCGAGATCGAGAATATGCTCAAGGGCGATTATCCGTTCCTGCCCAGGCCGGCGGCGAGCTATTACGCCGATTGGGAACGTCGCCTGCTTAAAACGTAGCTGGGGCTGCGGTGAGCAGCAGCGCGGGAGATGAGATTCTCCGGTTAGAGCAAGTGGCGCTCACCTTTCCAGGCGTCTCCGGCCGCGGTTCGGTGGAGGTAATCCGAAATGTGGATCTCGCGGTCCAGACAGGCGAGTTCGTAGCCATCATCGGGCCGAGCGGCTGCGGCAAGAGCACCCTCCTATCGTTGCTCGCTGGCTATCTGAAGCCCAGCTCGGGCCAGGTGTTGTTCCGCGGCAAACCTATTTCCGGTCCCGGCCGCGAGCGCATGATGGTCTTCCAGCAGCCTGCGCTGTTTCCGTGGCTGACCACCGCCGAAAACATCGGATACGGGCTAAGGCTCAGAGCCAACCGGAACAGGCATGCGAACCGCGAGGAGACCGTTGCCGAGCTGTTGCAGCTCGTTCAGCTCGATGGGTTTGCCCGGCATTACCCAAGCGACCTGTCCGGCGGCATGCGACAGCGCCTCGAAATCGCCCGCGCGCTTGCCGTTGATCCGCAGGTCCTCCTGATGGACGAACCTCTGGCGGCGCTCGATGCCCTGACGCGGCGGCGGATGCAGCGCGAGGTCCTGCGGATCTGGGAGAAGACTGGCAAGACGATTCTCTTCGTCACCCACGACATCGACGAGGCGGTGATCATGGCCGACCGCGTCGTGGTGATGGCGCAACGACCAACCTGCATCCTTGAAATCGACAAGGTCTCGCTGGCTCGCCCACGGTCGCGCGAAGACCTCGAGGTCGGCACTGTCGCGCGACGACTATCGTCCCTCCTGGAATGAGTCGTGTCATGTTGCCACTGTGGATGTACCGTCTGATAGCGCCACTGACCCTCCTGGCAGCTTGGGAACTTGCCGGGCGCCTGGGATTGGTAAACACGCTGCTGTTTCCAGCGCCGAGCAAGGCCCTGGCTGACCTGATGGTGATGATTTCGAGCGGCTATCTGTGGAGGGCGCTCTACGCGAGCCTCTACCGTGTCATCTGCGGCTTCGCTGTCGCGGTCGTGGTCGGGGCAGTGCTTGGCATGGCAATGGCACGCATCCGATGGGTGGATGACATTTTGGATCCATTGGTCGAACTGTTGCGGCCAATCTCGCCGCTCGCCCTTTTCCCGCTGGCCATCCTGTGGTTCGGCATTGGCGACGCCTCGAAGATATTCCTGATAGCGCTGGCGGCATCCTTTCCCGTCATCCTTAACACCTATGCCGGCGCACGCAGCATCGATAGCAACCTTGTCCGCGCGTCGCGCTCGCTCGGTGCAACGGAATTCGAAATCTTCAAGGGCGTCGTGCTGCCCGCCAGCCTGCCTCACATTTTTACTGGCGTACGATTGGCCTGGGGCATTTCCCTGATCGTCATTATCGCTGCCGAAATGATCGGGGCGACTGTCGGTATAGGTTACATGATTCTCGAAGCTCAGCAGACATTCCGCACCGAGCGGGTCCTGGCGGGCATCTTCGTGATTGGGGTCATCGGCTTCACGACCGACCTCGGCTTCCGGCGCCTGCGCCGATGGGTGCTCCCTTGGTACCGAGAGACTGAGAGTTGATGAGGCAGCGGTCATCCCGATTGGAGGGGCCGGCGGGAAATAACTGCTGCAACCAGCCGCGCCGCAAAGCCCAATGTCATGGCCGTCCCCAGGCTTGACCCGGGGATCAGCCGGGCCACCCACGTCTTTTCTTGCTGCCAGCAGCAAACTCGTGGGTGGCCGGGCTGATCCCCGGGGTCAAGCCCGGGGACCGCCATGACACAGGGAGCGGTGACCCGCCTCCAATTGATTCGATTGTTCCCGAACGGGCCCTTGGCGCGCGGTCCGGCACGTAACGCGGATGTGTCGCCACGCGCCGCCGCGCCGCCGCAATGGCCGCGCATGGGCCGCGGCATGACCCAGCGGTGGCCCCGACGTCCCGTTCTCCCGCCCGTCTCGCGCCGGCACCTGCTGGCGTTGGCCGCGGCGTCGCCGCTCGCCGCCTGTGCGTCCACACCGGACGTCAACGCGATGGTCGCCGGCGACGACGGCCAGTTGAAGCACGCCATCCTTGGCACGCACAGCCCGCTGAGCAACAGCGAGCGCGGCGCGGTGCACTCGTCGCTGTCGCCGGACCCGAGCGCCGACGCGCTGCAACGTCAGTTCGCATTGCAGCAGGCGCTGTCGCAAAGCCCGCTGGTCACCGGCAACACCGCGACCATCCTGCGCGACGGCGCCCAGGCTCTGCCCGCCATGTTCGCGGCCATGCAGGCGGCGCGCGACCACATCAACCTGGAATACTTCATCTTCGCGGACGTGGTGTGCAACGGCACGTCGCTGTCCGATGTGCTCACCGACCGGCTGCGTAACGGCGTCACGGTCAACATCATCTACGATGCCTACGGCTCGGCCGACACGCCGCCGGCGCTGTTCGATACGCTGCGTGCCGCCGGCGCGCGCGTCGTCACGTTCAATCCGCTCGACCCGTTGCGCGCCAAGGCCGGCTGGTCGCCGAACGACCGCGACCATCGCAAGATCATGGTGGTGGATGGCCGCGTCGGCTTCACCGGCGGCATCAATCTCGACAAGGTTTACGAGAACCCCGCCTCGGCCGGCATTCCGCCGGACAACAACACCAGGCATGCCTATTGGCGCGACACCGCGGTGCGCATCGAGGGCCCGGCGGTCGCCGAACTGCAAAAGGTGTTCTTCGGCACCTGGCAGCAGCAGAAAGGCCCGCCGGTTGCCCCCGCGGATTACTTTCCGCCGCTGCCGCGCACCGGCGTGCAGACCATCCGCATCATCGCCAGCGCGCCGGGCGATCAGCAGCCGCTCTACTACATCTCATTGATGACCGCGGTGCTGAGCGCTACCCAGCGCGTATGGCTGTCGAGCGGCTATTTCGTGCCGCCGCACGAGGAACGCGAGGATCTCGACAGGACCGCGCGGGCCGGCATCGACGTACGGGTGGTGGCGCCCAGCCATTCGGACGTGCAGTCCGCGGTCTATGCCGCCCGCGCCGCCTATGGCGACTTGCTCCAGTCCGGCGCGCATATCTACGAAGTGCACAACGCCGTGCTGCATTCGAAGCTGGCCACCGTCGATGGCGTGTGGAGCGTGGTCGGATCGTCGAACCTCGACCGGCGCAGCGTGGTGTTCAACAACGAGATCGACGCCATCATCCTCGGCCGCGACACGGCGGGGCAGGTCGAGGCGATCCTGCGCCAGGACATGGCGATGTCGCACGAGATCACGCTGGCCGCGTGGCAGCGGCGGTCCGTCGCCGAGCGCTGGGACGAGATCAAGGCGCGGCTCTGGCAGTACTGGATGTGATGAAGCCAGAATTCCTCTCGCGTGCTTCGCGGGAGAGGACAGGGTGAGGGTGGCGCGTGCCCCACGCATCACCCTCACCTGACCTTGCGTCATCGCCGGCGAAGGCCGGGCCACGATTTTCCTGCCTTGCACAGAGCAAAATCGCGCGTGCCCGGCCTACGCCGGCGATGACGCAAGGTGCGAAGCGCGTGGCATTTCGCCGATAGTCAATGACAACGCGGGCTGGTATTACATTACCAAATCATGTCACCACGCGACGACGCAATCAGGAAACCTGAAGCCGGGTAAATCGTGGACGCCAGGCTGGTCTCGACAGTCTTCGCCGCCACCTGACATATTCTTCCGCCGTTGACATTGTCGCGCCAGGATTTTAACCTCGACCGCGTCGGGGGGAGGCCGCGATGGCGTTGGTTCTATCCAAGGATTACGGGACGCTTCACAATACGCTCATTGGTGCGGCCCGCACCGCAGGCGTTTATCCAACGTCAAAAGATCGTGGCCTGTGCTTCAAGATCTCGCATGAGTGGCTGATGTCCCGGTGGCGCGGGTTAAAGTTCGATGGTGACAAGCTCGACATAATCACTGTCGGAAAAAAGCAGATGGAGTACCTTAAACAGGCCGATGCGACGGATATGTCGCAGTATCAAACCTGGTTCTCCAATGCAAACGCGCTGTCCCAGGTAACACTGCAATCCTGGGGCAGGGATTTCGGACAGTCCTGCGCGCCGCCATACGTCGCGGGCACGCTGGTGGGCGCCGACCCGCTGAAGGGTAATCCGGACACCGCGATGATCGTCGGTTTTTTCGGAGTCAAGAATGCGGGTGGCGTGTGGGGGCATGCCACGGCCTATTGCTGCAGGAATGCCAAGGGCCGGTTTTTCGACGTCAATTACGGGGTTTTCAAATTTACCGGTAGCGACGATGCCCCGACGCAGATGGATGACTGGATCAAATCGAAGTACGAGACCGACAAGACCATCACCGATTTTGCACTCTATCAAGTCGTGTAAGCAGCCTGGCTTCCCACGCGGCACGAGTGCCAGGCGCCCGGTCGGGGGCGCCACGGCGGCGTGCCCCCGGCGTGGCTGGCCGGCACTCGCCCGCCATGACACGGGGGAGCTGTGACCCGCCTCGCTGTGACCCGCCTCCAGCCGATTCTATCGTTCCTGAATCGAACCTAATGAGTGATCGGGGCACACACATGCGCTCCAGTGCGACAGCCCGCATCGGGCGACCGTGGATGCGGGGCGGGATCGTGTCGATCGCGGTCCGCGGGGCCCTCACCTGACCTCTCCCGCAAGCGCGGGAGAGGCAAACAGACGCCCTTGCTACGTCACCACGCGCAGCGCCGGGCGACGCCGCACCGCGAGCCGCCGGTACAGCCCGACATAATCCTCCGCCATCCGCGTCGCGGTGAAGCGCTCCTCGAACCGTGCCCGGATCACCGCGCGCGACAGCTCCGGCAGGCGCTTCACCGCCTCGCACGCCTCGGCCATGTTGCTGACCACGAAGCCGGTCACGCCGTCCTCGATCACCTCGGGCACCGAGCCGGCCCGGAACGCGATCACCGGCGTGCCGCAGGCCATCGCCTCGATCATCACCAGCCCGAACGGCTCCGGCCAGTCGATCGGCAACAGCAGCGCCTGCGCGCCACTGAGGAAATCAGCCTTCTCTGCGTCGCCGATCTCGCCGATATGCTCTACCTGGCGGCCGTCGATCAGCGGGCGGATGGTCGTGGCGTGGTAGTCGGCGTCCACCCGGTCCACCTTGGCGGCCATCTTCAGCGGAATGCCGGTGCGCCGGGCGATCTCGATCGCGCGATCGGGGCACTTCTCCGGGCAGATGCGGCCGAGGAACGCCAGGTAGCTCTGCTTCACCGGCCGTGGCAGCAGCAGGTCCGCCGGCAGCCCATGGTGCACCGTCGCGATGAAATTCGCGTTCGGCAGCGGCCGGCGCTGCGCATCGGAGATCGACACCAGCGGCACGTCGTCGAAGCAGCGGTAGATCCGCTTCAGCTCCGGCAGGTCGAGCCGGCCGTGCAGCGTGGTGACGAACGGCGTGTCCAGGCGGCTGAACAGCGAGAACGGCCAATAGTCCAGGTGGCAATGCAGCACATCGAACTCGTCGGCCCGCAGGGCGACCTGTTCCAGCATCAGCATGTGCGGCGCGATCGCGTCGCGCAGGCTGGTGTCGAAGCGCAACGCCTTCGGATGCATCGGCTCCAGCTTCGCGCGCGTCACGGAATCGCCGCTGGCGAACAGCGTCACGTCGTGGCCCATCGCCACCAGCTCGTCGGTCAGGAAGGCCACGACGCGCTCGGTGCCGCCGTACAGCTTCGGCGGCACGGCTTCAGTCAGCGGCGCGATCTGGGCAATGCGCATGTACAACTCCCCGTTTGCTTTTGCTCGGCGTAGAAACCGTGGCGATCAGGTTTTTTTGAGGCGGGGCGTGGCAGGAATGCGCCATTCCCCGTGCTTCACGCCGATGTGACAAGCGCAGCGCGAGCCGTGCGGTACCGTTACGCGTTCTGGTTGGCGCCGGTGTCCGGTGTTCCCTGCCGGACGTCCGGCGCGCCTGCGCCCAGGGGAAAGCCGCGGGGGGAAAGCCGCGGGGGGACAGCCGCAGGGGGACAGCCGCAGGGGACAGCCGCGGCGGACAGCCGCAGGGGACAGCCAGGGGGGCTCACGCCGTGTCACGCCTTGTCATCGTATCCAACCGGGTTCCATTGCCGTCCGAGCGCGGGCCGCGCGCCGGCGGCCTCGCCGTTGCGCTGGCCGATGCGCTGCGCCCGGGGTCGCTGTGGTTTGGCTGGAGCGGCCGGCGCAGTGCCGGGGCGGCCGCCTCGGCGCACCAGCAGCAGGCCGACGGCATCACCTACGCCACGGTCGACCTGACAGAGCATGAATACCGCGGCTTCTACCTGCACTTCGCCAACGGTGCGTTGTGGCCGCTGCTGCATTTCCGGCTCGGCCTGCTGAGCTTCCATCGGGAGGACTACGAGGCCTACGTCGCGGTGAACCAGCGCTTCGCCGAGGCGCTCAAGCCGCTGCTGCGGCCCGACGACCTGATCTGGGTGCACGACTACCACCTGTTTCCGTTTGCCGAGGCGCTGCGTGCCCTGGGGGTCGGCAATCGCATCGGCTGCTTCCTGCACACGCCCTTCGTGCCGCCCGCGCTGCTGCACGCGCTGCCGCGCGCCGACGAGCTGTTGCGGGCGTTGTGCGCCTACGACGTGGTGGGGTTCCACACCCGCACCTATCGCCAGGCCTTCCTGGACTGTGTCGGCGAGATCCTGGGCGTGCGGTCCGACAAGGACGGGCGCTTCGTTTATCGCGGCCGGCCGGTTCACGCCGTGGTCGATCCGATCGGCATCGACGCGCAGGCGTTCGCCGATGGTGCGGCGCACGCCGCGCAGAGCATCGAGTCGCGGCAGTTGCGCGAGAGCCTGCCGGACGGCCGCGCGCTGGCGATCGGCGCCGACCGGCTGGATTATTCCAAGGGCCTGCCCAATCGCTTCGAGGCGGTGGCGCGGCTGCTGACGCAGTATCCGCAGCACCGGCGGCAGGTGAGCCTGCTGCAGGTCGCGGCCCGCTCGCGCGAGGACCTGGGCGACTACCAGCGGCTGCGGCGCGACCTCGACCGCATCGTGGGCGACATCAACGGGCGGTTTTCCGAATTCGACTGGGTGCCGCTGCGCTACATGACACGCACGGTGAAACGCACCAGCCTGGCCGGGTTTTTCCGGATGGCCCGGCTGGGCCTGGTGACGCCGTTGCGCGACGGGATGAACCTGGTGGCGAAGGAATACGTGGCGGCGCAGGACCCGGCCGATCCCGGCGTGCTGATCCTGTCGCGCTTCGCCGGTGCGGCGGACGAGCTGGGCGACGCGCTGATCGTCAACCCGTTTGATCCGGACGAGATCGCCGAGGCGATGCATACCGGCCTCGTGATGCCGCTGGGCGAGCGCCAGGAACGCTGGGGGCGTCTGCGCGAGCGTGTCTGGCATTACGGCGCGGCGCGCTTTTGCTCGGTGTTTCTGGCATACTTGGCGCAGCCGGAGGCCTGGCCGGAACCCCGCCGGCTGCGCGCCGCATCGTAGCGGCTGGCGCGCCCCCGGCCTGTGGTCCGGCCGGGAAAGGAGAGCGCGCGCATGTCATCGGACCACCCGCAGCCTCGCGGCGAGCTTGCGCTCCGCACGGTGGCGATGCCGGCCGACACCAATCCGGCCGGAGACATCTTCGGCGGCTGGATCATGTCGCTGATGGACCTGGCGGCCGGGGTCTCCGCCGGCACGCTCGCGCGCGGCCGCGTGGCGACCGCCGCGGTATCCAACCTCAGCTTCATCCAGCCGGTGAAGGTCGGGGACGTGGTGTGCGTCTATACCGACATCGTGCGCACCGGCCGCAGCTCCATCACGCTGGCGGTGGAGGCCTGGGTGCTGCGGCGTGGCCAGGGCGATCGCACCCGCGTCACCGCGGCGGAGTTCGTGCTGGTCGCGGTGGACGATGCGGGAAAGCCACGGCCGCTGCCGGCGTCGTAAACCTCTCCCGCTCCCGCGACGCTCCCGCGGGAGAGGTCGATTGCTCGGCCGCCGCCGAAGTGTTCCGCATCGACCGCCCGGACGACGCTTCCCATAACAGTCGGCGACACCGGCTTTGGAGGCGACGATGCACCAACACCCAACCAACGACACGGCCGAAAAACTCGATCCCCGAGAACTGCTGTTTCGCATTCCCGGCCCACTTGCCGGCCTGCGCCTGGGCCTGCGCTATCTGCCGCCGGTCAGGCCGGCCGGAGGACCCTCGAAGATCGCGCTATACGTGCATGGCGGCACATTCCCGTCGGCACTGTCGATCGCGCATCGTTTCGACGGCGCGTCCTGGCGCGACGCCCTGTGCGCCGCGGGCTTTCACACCTGGGGCCTGGACTTCCATGGCTTCGGCGCGCTGTCCGACGCCTATCCCGAAATGGCCGCTCCAGCCGATGCGCATCCGCCGCTCGGACGGGTGGACAATGCCAGCCGGCAACTCGAGCACGCCGCTCGTTTCATATGCAACTATCACGACGTGGCGCGGATATCGCTGATCGCGCATTCCTGGGGCACGATGGTCGCCGGCCACTTTGCCGGGCGGTGTCCTGGGCTGGTCGATCGGATGGTGTTCTTCGGCGCCATCGCGGCGCGTCCGCCGCGGTCCGAAGCTGCGCAACTGCCGGCGTGGCGGCTGATCTCGCTGCGGGATCAGTGGGACCGCTTCGTCGCCGACGTGCCGCCCGGCGAGCAACCGGTGTTGTCCCGGCGGCACTTCGATCAGTGGGGCGAGTGCTATCTCGACTGCGATCCGGCCAGCCGCACGCGGTCTCCCGCGGCCGTGAAAGTGCCGTGCGGCGCGTTCCAGGACATTTTCGACGCCTGGGCCGGCCGGCCGGCGTACGATCCGGCGCTGGTCCGTGCTCCGGTCATGCTGATCCGAGGCGCGTGGGACAGCTATTGCACCGATGCCGATGCGCGGTGGTTGTGCGATGCGATGGCGGCGTCACCGCTGCGCCGCGACGTGAAGATCGCCCGAGCGACGCATCTGATGCACCTCGAGGAGAACCGCATTGCGCTGTATCGGGAGGCGCAGGCGTTCCTCGAAGGTAGCGACCGGCCACAGCAGTGAGAGGAAGCAACCCATGTCGAACATCGCAGGCTACGACTATGGCACATCGCGCGCCGCGCGTTCGCCGGTGACGCCGGAGGACCTGCGCGCGCTGGAGGCGAGCGTCGGCTGGACCGCGGCCGACGCCGAGGCGTTGCGGGCGGCCGGTGCCGTGCTTTGCCCGCAGGCGGAGGCGATGGTGGATAGCTGGCGGGCGGAAATCGCCCGGCAGCCGCACCTCGTGCAGTGGTTCTTCGGTCCGGACGGGACGCCCGACGACCGCTATCGGGCGGCGGTAAAGCGGCGCTTCGTGCAATGGGTGATCGACACCTTCACGCGGCCGCGCGACCAGGCCTGGCTCGACTACCAGGAGGAGATCGGGCTGCGGCATACGCCGGCGAAGAAGAACCTGACGGACGGCACCAGCACACCCAACGTGGTGCCGTTGCGCTATTTGCTCACGTTCGCCGGGCCGGTGGGCGCCGGCGTGCGACAGTTCCTCGACGGGCACGGGTTATCCGCGGCCGAGATCGATGGGATGTGCCTGGCCTGGAGCAAGACCGTCCTGCTGAACGTCGTGCTGTGGAGCAGGGCGTATGTGCGGGACGGGCTTTGGTAGGGCAGGGGGGTCAAGGATTGGCGCAGTCCAGCATCGGCCGCCTCGATGCTGGCCGCGCCGTCGCATCCGCACAGCGGCACGGCGTTCCGTTGTCCGCCAACTCCACCCGCCGCAGGCCGGCACTGGAACCAGGGAGGAATGGATGCGGCTTCTCGACGCGGCGATGCGCAGGCTTTCGCTGGGCAGATCCGATGCGCCGACCGCGACCATCTATGCCGGGAAGAGGCGCCTGACCCTTGCAGGCACGCATCGGGCCTACATGCGACCGCTGCACGGATGGCAGGCGAACGGCTCGATGATCGCGTCGGCGACCGCGAATGTTCCACGCAACAGTCTCTGCCTCGACATCGGCGCCCATGTCGGCGTGACCGCCATCACGCTCGCGGTGCGCCGGCCGGACTGCCGCATCATCGCCCTGGAGCCTATGCCGGGCGCCGCGGCGTGCCTGCGGCAGAACCTGCAGGCCAACCGGATCGAGAACGTGACCGTGATCGAGGCCGCGGCTGCCGCGGAACCCGGCGAGATAGCGCTGACCGATAACGGGCCATGGTCCACCGCGGCGGCTGGCGGCGTTCTGTGTCGCGCCGTGCGGATTGGCGACATCACCGATGAGTCCCCGGCGTTCATCAAGATCGACGCCGAGGGGCATGAGCCCGATGCCCTGGCGGGTGCCGGGCGGGTTCTGTGGGGCTCGCTTGTCTTGATGGAGTTCAATGCCTGGACGC
>DATHNI010000218.1:0-4122 GCA_035486135.1 Acetobacteraceae bacterium | reverse complement strand
TGCCGGGATCAACCTGGTCGATCTCGCTGCGCGGCGGCGGCCTCATCCAGCGCAGCGATTGTCGGGCCGCGTCCGGGGCTGGTAGTAGGCCCCCATGCAACACGCGACCGTCGAACAATGCGCCGTGCTGGTCGGTGGCCTCGGCACGCGGCTGGGCAGCCTCACGGCCACCACGCCGAAGCCGTTGCTGCCCTGCGGCGACCGGCCATTCCTCGCCTGGCTGCTGCGCGAGGTGGCGCGCTTCGGGGTGTCCGAGTTCGTATTGCTCACCGGCCACCTGTCGGATCAGGTCGTCGCCGCGGCGGCGGCGATCGAGGCGGCCCTGCCCCGCCCCGCCCGCATCACGATCTCCCAGGAGCCGTTCCGCGCCGGCACCGGCGGCGCGGTGTTCCACGCAAGCGACCGGCTGCACGACCGGTTCCTGTTGTGCAACGGCGACTCGTTGCTTGACTGCAACATAGGTAATTTGCTCGCCGCCTCCGCCACGGACGACGACAGCGTGGCTGGCCGGATGCTGCTGCGTGCGCTGCCGGACGCCTCGCGCTTCGGCGTAGTTGATTTGGAGGGCGACCGCGTCACCGGCTTCCACGAACGCCCCACCGCCGGATCGGGCGGCACGGGGCAGGCTGGCGCGCCGGGCGTGATCAACGCAGGCATCTACTTGTTCCACCGCCGCTTGCTCGGCACGCTGTCCCCCAATTGCTCGCTCGAGGCCGAAATCATGCCGCGCCTGGCCGCCGCGGGAGCGCTGCGCGGCACGGTCGCCGGCGGCTATTTCCGCGACATCGGCGTGCCGGACGACTTCGCCCGCGCGCAGACCGAGATCCCGGCGCTGCTGCACCGCCGCGCCCTGTTCCTCGACCGCGACGGCGTGCTGAATGTGGACCACGGCCATGTCGGCTCGCGCGCGCGGTTCGAATGGATGCCGGGCGCGCTGAACACTATCCGCCACGCGACGCAGGCGGGATGGCACGTGTTCGTCGTGACCAACCAGTCCGGCGTCGCCCGCGGCTACTACGACGAGGAGGCGGTGCGCGACTTGCTCGCCTGGATGGCGGACGAGGCGCGCCGCGCCGGCGGCACGATCGACGACTCGCGCTATTGCCCGTTCCACGAGGAGGCGTCGGTGGAAGCGTATCGGCGCGCCCATCATTGGCGGAAGCCGGAGCCCGGCATGCTGCTGGACCTGATCCGTGCCTGGGAGTTGGATCCGGCGCGCTGCGTCATGATCGGCGACCAGCCGACCGACATGGAAGCTGCGGCGGCGGCGGGCATCGCCGGACACCTGTTCCCCGGCGGCAACCTGCTGGAGTTCGTGCGGCCGCTGTTGGCGGGGTAGGCGCGCGACACACAAGAAGTCCGTGCGAGCGCTGAGGACAATTGTGATTGGACGGCTTCGGCAGCATGTTTCGGCCCAGCTTTTCACTCAACGCCAGGTTCTGGCTTCATCCGTCGGAACTCCCTTGCATTCCATAACGCATAACGTTATATGTGTACATGATTGTTGGCTCTCGCAGCGCAGAAACCGAGCGCATATGGCGCGGCGATTTGAGCCGCGTCCTGCCGCAGGCTATCCAACAGATAGCATCGCGTAAGCTGCGAATGCTCAACAACGCCAAGGTATTACGGGATCTTTCCGTGCCGCCGAACAATCATCTGGAAGCCCTGAGAAGCGATCGTGCGGGCCAGCATAGCATCCGGATCAATCGGCAATGGCGAATCTGCTTCGTCTGGACGAGTGGGGGGCCTGATCGTGTCGAGATCGTCGACTACCACTAACCAAATCCCAAATCCCACGCCGGGCGACATACTGTTTTCCGAGTTCATCGAGCCGATGGGCCTGACCCAAACCGGGCTCGCGCGCGCCATCGGCGTGCCTCCCCGCCGGATCAATGAGATCGTGCTGGGAAAACGCGCCATCACCGCGGACACCGACTTGCGTCTTGCCCGATATTTCGGCGTCTCCGAGGGCTTCTGGCTCGGCATCCAGGCCGATTACGATCTGCTGCAAAGGCGCCGGCAGATCGGGTCTGCACTTGCCAGGATCGAGCCGCACCAGAACGCGGCGTGATCGACACAATTCCTTCCGATCCGCAGCGATCCGCACTATGCTGCAACACAGCATGATAAGGTGCCACCCATGAACGACCTCGCGGTTCCCGCCGACAGCCTGTTGGCGCTCGACCAGCGCTACCTGGTGCATCCGCTGCATCACCCGAACGACCACGCCCAGGCCCGCATCTTCACCGAGGGCCGCGGCGCCATGCTGTACACCGACGACGGCAAGGAGTGGATCGACGGCCTGTCCTGCCTGTGGAACGTCAATATCGGCCACGGCCGCAAGGAACTCGCCGACGCGGCGCAGCGGCAGATGGCGAAGCTGGCCTACGCGTCCGCCTATGCCGGGTTCTCCAACGAGCCGGCAATCCGCCTGGCGGAGAAGATCGTCTCGCACGCCTACAGCAACAGCGCGGCGGTCTATTTCACCACCGGCGGCGCGGAATCCAATGAGAGCGCCTTCAAGTTCGCCCGCTACCACTGGAAGCGGATGGGCAAGCCGAACAAGGTGAAGATCATCTCGCGGGTCTACGGCTATCACGGCGTCACCTTCGCCGCGATGAGCGCCACCAGCCTGCCCGGCTACCAGAAAATGTTCGGACCCATGGTGCCGAATTTCGTGCAGGTCCCGCCGCCCTACCCGTATCGCTGGCCGGGCAACGGCGATGCCGGCATCGGCGCGGCGGACGCGGTGGAGGAGGCCATCCTGGCCAACGGCGCCGACACCGTCGCCGCGATCATCTGCGAGCCGGTGATGGGCGCCGGCGGCGTGATCGTGCCGCCCGCGACGTATTTCCCTCGGCTGCGCGAGATCTGCGACCGCCACGACGTGCTGCTGATCGCCGACGAGGTCATCACCGGCTTTGGCCGCACCGGCCGCTGGTTCGCGCTCGGCCATTGGGGGGTGGAGCCGGACCTGGTGTCGTTCGCCAAGGGGGTGACGTCAGGTTACGTGCCGCTCGGCGGGGTCATCGTGTCGAAGCGCCTGCACAAGGTGATCGAAGACGCGCCGATGGACGAAAAGTTCATGCATGCGGCGACGTATTCCGGGCACCCGACCTGCTGCGCGGTCGGCCTGGCGAACGTCGAGATCATGGAAAAGGAGGGCCTACCGGAGCGTGCCGCCGTTATGGGCCAGCGCCTGCAGGACGGCCTGCAGACCCTGCGCAGCCTGCCAGCGGTGGGCGACGTGCGAGGGCTGGGCATGCTGGCGGCGATCGAGCTGGTGGAAGACCAGGGCAGCCGCAAGCCGGCGACCGGCCTCGGCGCCCGTGTGGTGGCGGAGTGCGGCAAGCGCGGCCTGATCACCCGTCAGCGCGGCGCGAGCGCCGGCCCGCCGGCCAGCGGCGATACGCTGTGCCTGGCGCCGCCCCTGATGACGCCGGAGGCAACGCTGGACCGCATCGTGCAAATCGTCGGCGAGTCGATAGCGGCAGCCACTTAACCTCTCCCGCCCGAGCGGGAGAGAGCGTACCCCCGGGCACTTGACCCGGGGTCGAGACGTGTCAGCGTCGAGGGAGGGTGATCGGGTCGGCACGCTGCCTGCTCGCCCTTGCTCACTCGCCTTCACTCGCGGCCCGGCGAAGCCGCGCCAATCGACATAGGGGTGGCGCAGCGTCACGTCCCGCGGCAACGCCTTGATCGCCTCGCCGATCTCGACGAGGGCGCGCTGGGTAGTCGCTGTTGCGGAACGTCTCTCTCCGGGGGTCAACCCGAGGTCTGTGTGGATCGTTCTGCCGCAAGCATCCAACACAGAGAACACGAAGAACCACGGAGCAGTACGGAGAGACTTGAGGCTCGCTGGACCCAATGCCACGGGCATCATTCATTACTATTATTGAATTCCGTGCCGAGGCACGCAGCTACGCGCGGCAAGGCTCCGTGGCACTCCGTGGTTCTTCGTGCCCTCCGTGTTAATTGCTTGCAGCAGAGCGCACCGTACAGGCCTCGCGCGCGGGCAGCGCCGCCAACAGCGCGTCATCTTCAGTTCCACCCAGATGCGATTGCCCTGACGAGGGCATTCTTCACCGCACGATGCGCCATCCGGTTCGTGACACGCAGCGC
>DATHNI010000217.1:0-21534 GCA_035486135.1 Acetobacteraceae bacterium | reverse complement strand
CGGCCGAAATGGCCGGCCCCGGCGATGCCGATACGGAGGCGGTCAGTGGACATGGCGGGGGGTTGTATCGGGTTCGGTGTGCCTTGTCATGGCGGGGCCGCGGCGCCGTTCCGGCTGATCGGGTGAAGGAAGCAAGGCCAGGGCTTTGCCCCTGGACCCCACCAAGGGGCTCTGCCCGTTGGATCCCCGCCAAGGGCGGAGCCCTTGGAACCCTTCACTGGAGCGGTTGGACGGGAGGGGGGACCGGCACGCGGTATGGTTGCTACCTGACCGACGATCGTCGGTCAGGCAGCAACCATACCGCGTGCCGGCCCCCCCGCCCGTCCAACCGCTCCAACGAATGGATTGCAAAGGCGCTGCCTTTGCTGGGGGTTCAGGGGGGCAAAGCCCCCTGACGGGTCCAGGGCAGAGCCCTGGCCTTGCTTCCTCCGCCCGATCAGCCGGAACGGCGCCGCGGCCCCGCCATGACAAGGCACACCGAACCCGATACAACCCCCCGCCATGTCCACTGACCGCCTCCGTATCGGCATCGCCGGGGCCGGCCATTTCGGCCGTTACCACGCGTTGAAGGCCGCGGCCGCGCCGCGCGCCCGGCTGGCCGGCATCCACGATCCCAACACCGAACGCGCCCGCACCGTCGGCTGGGAAGCCGGTGCCCCCGACATGGACTTCCCTGCCCTGCTCGACGCCTGCGACGCCCTGATCGTCGCCGCCCCCGCCGAGGCGCATCACGCCCTCGCCGCCGCCGGGCTGCGCGCCGGCAAGCACGTGCTGGTGGAGAAGCCGATCGCCGCCACCCTGGCGGAGGCCGACGACCTCGCCGCCCTGGCCGCCGCCGGCAACCGCGTGCTGCAGGTCGGCCACCTGGAGCGGTTCTCCGCCGCTCACGCCGCGCTGTCGGGCCGCATCGGCGCACCGCTGTATATCGAGGCCACCCGCATCGCCCCGTTCAAGCCGCGCGGCACCGACGTGTCGGTCATCCTCGACCTGATGATCCACGACCTCGACCTGATCCTGGCCCTGGTGGACAGCCCAATCGCGCACGTGGACGCGGTCGGCGCCGCGGTGGCCAGCCCGCACGAGGACATCGCCAACGCGCGCATCAGCTTCGACAGCGGCGCGGTGGCGACCATCACCGCCAGCCGCATCTCCGCCCGCACCGAACGCCGCATGCGGGTGTTCGCGCAGGACGGCTACCTCGGCGTGGACTTTGCCAACCGCCAACTGACGACGATCGCACGCGGCCGCGGCAAGCCGGTGCCCGGCGTCGAGGGGTTCGGCATGGAAGAGACGTCCTGGGAGGAATGCGACTCCCTCGCCGCCGAACATGCGGCGTTCGTCGCCTCGGTGCTGGACGGCGCGCCAGTGCTGGTGGACGCCGCCGCGGGCCGCCGGGCGCTCGCCGCCGCCCTCGCAGTCAGCGAGGCGATGGCCGAGGCGCGCGCCCGCATGCGCGCGTCCCGCCTGCTGACGCGTTGAAGTCGTTCCTCGCGTTGCTTGCGTTCCTGACGCAGGCGGGGCTGCATATGGACCGCGTCAGCATCCCGGCACCTGACGGCGTCGCGCTGGATGCCGCGCTGGTGCTGCCGGACGGACCGCCACGAGGCGCCGCCGTGGTGGCGCTGCACGGCTGCGGCGGGCCGTTTGCCAGCCGCGACGGAAGCTGGGCCGCGGTGCTGGCGCATGCCGGCCATATCGTGCTGCTGCCGGACAGCTTCGGCTGACGCGGCCTCCGCTCGCAGTGCAGCGTCCCGGACCGCAGCGTGACGCCGAGCAAGGTGCGGCGCGCGGATGCCATCGCCGCCGCCGCGTGGCTGACGCGCCGGCCCCGCACGCCGCCGGGTGGCCTGGACCTGATCGGCTGGTCGAACGGCGGGGGCACCGTGCTGTACACCGCGGCGCAGCGGCCGGACCTGCCGCCCGGCCTGTTCCGGCGGTTCGTCGCGTTCTATCCGGGCTGCGCCACGGTATCGCGTGACGAGGCCTGGCAACCCTCGGGGCCGCTGATGATCCTGGTGGGCGAGAGCGACGACTGGACTCCCGCCGCACCCTGCCACGACCTGGCCGCGCGGTTCCCCGGGCAGGTCGTGCTCGCCCGCTATCCCGGCGCCTTCCACGACTTCGACGCACCCGACCGGGAGGTGGAGGAACGGTCCGGCCTGGCCACGCCGCCCAGCGACACTGGCCACGCCCATACCGGCACCAATGAGCCAGCGCGGGAGGACGCGTTACGCCGCGTGCCGGCATATCTGGATGCAGGACATTAATGAGGTCACGCGTGGCCGGATTCCCATGTGCTCTCCGTTACGCGCCGCCCCCGTGGCGCCAAAGGAGAATTCCGTCATGCGAGCAGGATTGCTTGCCTCGATAGTTGCCGTGGGGCTGTGCGCCGGGTGCGCCGCCCCCAATTATTTCCAGCCTCCGACAGCGCAGAACACAAGCTGTGCCGGGAGCAGCAAAGAGGCGTCGCTG
The DNA here is from genome assembly GCA_035486135.1 of Acetobacteraceae bacterium. Lineage (GTDB taxonomy): Bacteria > Pseudomonadota > Alphaproteobacteria > Acetobacterales > Acetobacteraceae > JASHVB01. Next base: position 19,062 of record DATHNI010000217.1, on the reverse strand, counting down.
GCTCCGGTCGGCTGCACCACGACCGCCTGGCCGCCACCTGACCAGGTGATTACGCATCCGAACGGCAATGGCCCGCAGGTCGAGACGTGGGGTCCGCCCTACGCCGGGTTGCCCGCAAGCGGGTAGAGGACTGCCCGCGAGCGGGCAGATGGTTGTCCGCGCGCGGAAAGGGTCTTCGCGACATCGGCCTCCGGATCGTTCTATACTGGCTGCGACGATCAGCAGGAGGCACCGAGCATGACCGAACGGCCCGTTCTGGCTCTGACCATCGGCGATCCCGCCGGCATTGGCCCCGAGATCACCGTCCGCGCCATGCTCTCACCCGAGGTGCGCGATGTGGCGCGCTGCTTCGCGATCGGCGACGCGCGGGTGCTGGACCGCGCGCTGAAGACCTGCGGCCTGAGTGCCGCTCTGAACCGCATCGCGGCGCCCGAGGCGCTGGCCGATCGCGAGGGCACGATCGACGTGCTGCACCAGGACAGTGCCGATCCCGACGTGCTGGAGATGGGCAAGATCCAGCCGCTGGGTGGTGAGGCCGCGTTCGCCTCGATCCGTGAATCGATCACGCTGGCGATGGCCGGACGGGTCGCCGGCGTGGTGACCGCGCCGATCAACAAGGAGTCGCTGAAGGCGGCGAAGATCCCGTTCATCGGCCATACCGAGATGTTCGCCGAATATACCGGCGCTCGGGAAGAGATGACGATGTTCACCATCAAGGGGTTGAAGATCTTCTTCCTGACCCGCCACGTGTCGCTGGCCGAGGCATGCCGGCAGATCACCCAGGAGCGGGTGGCGGCGGGCATCGACAAGTGCGTCAAGGCGCTGCACCAGCTTGGGATCGAACAGCCGCATCTGGCCGTGGCGGCACTGAACCCGCATGGCGGCGAGGACGGGCTGTTCGGACGCGAGGAAATGGACGCGATGCAGCCGGCCATCGCCGCGGCGCGCGCGCGGGGGATGCGGGTGAGCGGTCCGGTGCCGGCGGACTCGGTGTTCCATATGGCGCGGATCGGCCGCTATGACGCGGTGCTGTCGCTCTACCACGACCAGGGGCACATCGCGGCGAAGATGATGGACTTCGAGAAGACCGTGAGCGTGACACTGGGTTTGCCGATCCTGCGCACCTCCGTGGATCACGGCACGGCGTTCGACATTGCCGGCACCGGCAAGGCCAGCGCGGTCAGCATGGTCGAGGCGGTGCGCGTCGCGGCGGAATACGCGGTGCGCGGGGTGAAGCTCGGCGACACGGTGCCGCAGGCCGCGGAGTAGTACCGGGCGCCCTGAAGGTTGGCGTACCGGCACGTTGCTTGGTGGGGCGGGCGGATCATTCTACACTGGTCGGATGTCACGCCTGCTTCTCCGATTGCTGCGAATCGCTCCACTGCTTGCCGTGGCGGCATGCGGCTATAGCCCGCCCAACGCCGCGGACGCGGCCAGGCCGGCCTACCGTTCCGACCTCGCGGCCTGCCAGGATAGTGGGGACAAGGAGGCACACCACCTGGTGATGAACCGGGGGGGATATTTCCTCACCTACCCGATCTCAATCTTCGTCGTAGAGCATAACCAGGTCCGCAAATGCATGGTGGGCAAGGGTTATGTGGCTAGCCGGTAGCGCGCCCGCGGCCTGACCGCCCCCCTGACGGCGGCAGGCGGAACTTCGATCCTTCCAAGTAACATCTGTGGGCGGCCGGAGCCTATCCTCGGGCGGGACATGACACACTTCAGCATGTTGCCTTACTTGCTGACCCCTGTGTAAGCCGCAGCGTGGTACAGGGAGAAAAAACATTGGCAATAGCTAATGGCTTCGCGGGACAAGCCGGCATTGGATAAAATCTCTCCGTGAAACTCTGTGGCTAAAGCTTCTTCTCTGTGGCCTCCGTGTTAAAGCCTTGCTTTGCGGTGCTGCAATTCCCCCATGGCAGGAGGAGAGCCGATCCGCCCCGAACCACCCCACCGTTCAAGTGCAGTTGCCCTTCCAGTTGCGGCCATCATGCTTAACAAGCGCGCTGTGGGTTGTCTCAGCGGCAGCCAGTTCTTTCACGATCCCGGTCCGGCCGACGCCGATGGTGATCGGCCTCGGCGCTGCTGCCAGCCGCTACGGTCGCGCCGGCAGCGGCGCACGCACCAGGCCGGCATGATCCCCGCACACAGTCCAGGCATCGCGCGGGGAAAGTCCGAGCAATGTCATGGCGCACCGACGACGCAGTCGAGTTCGCGGAAGTCGGGCAGCGACGCCGCGAGCACCTTGCCGTCGCGCAGGATCACCCGGTCCGCCTGCGGCCGGGCGAGCAATTCGTTCATCGAACGGGCACGAAACAGCACCAGGTCGGCTGGGGCGCCGACCGCGATGCGGCCGCGATCCGCAAAGCCACAGGCGGTGGCGGGCGTCGCGGTGACCGAAGCGGGCCAGCCGCCGAATGGATGGTCGAGCTGCGCGATGCGTACCGCCTCGCGATACACCTCCATCATGTCGTAGTCGCCGTAGGCGTAGAACGGATCACGACAGTTATCGGAGGCGAACGACACCGGCACGCCGGCGGCGCGGAATTCGTGCACCATGGTGATGCCGCGCCAGCGCGGGGTGCGGCCGGTGCCGCGGCCTTGCAGATACATGTTGCACATCGGCAGGTTGATGACGCGCAGGCCGGCCTCGGCGCAGCGTGCGATGGTGGCCAACGCCGCGTCCTCCTCCTGCACGGACAAGGAACAGACGTGGCCGACCTGGATCGGCGCACGGAAGCCGCGGCGCATAGCGGTGCGGGCGACCGCGTCGAGGGTGCGGGATTGCGCCTCGCCGGTCTCGTCCAGATGCAGGTCCATCGCCAGGCCGCGTTCTTCCGCCAGGCTGAAGAACCGGTCCAGCATGGCCTGGAATTCGGGCGACGCGGCCTGGCCGCCCTCGCCGGTGGTGGTCATGCCCAGGATGCCGCCGGAGTCCGCCACCTCGTTGGCGAGCGCGACGCCGTCATCGCCCGCGAACCGTTCCAGCGGGGCGATCGAGACCGCCTGAAGGTCGATGCGGCCCGCCCAGGCATCGCGCATGCGGCGGAACACCGCCCAGTGCGCCTTCGCGTTCGGCCAGTCGCTGTCGAGATGCGTGCGGATCGCGGCGGTGCCGTGCGCATGGGCACAGCGCAGGCCGAACTCGAAGCGTGGCGCGATCTCGGCCTCGGAGTAGTGCGCGGCGCGATCGGCGATGACGGCGGCTTTCGCGCCCGGATGCGTGCCGTCCGGGTTGGCCTGGCGCGGCCAGGTCTGCGTCTTGTCGAGATGCACATGACCATCGACGAAGCAGGGCCAGACCTGGCCGCGACGCAGGTCGATGCCGGAACCCACCGGCGCGGCACCCGCCGGCGCGATAGCGGAAATGCGTCCGTCGGCGATCCACAGGTCGAGCGACGCGAGCCCCTCGCCGTCCACTGGGCCGTGGATACGCTCCAGCAGCGCGGCCGGCACCTGGATGTGCCGCAGCCAGAAGTCGCGCGGCAGGGCAGAGGGAAACCAGGCTGGCCTCATGTTGGCATCCGGTGCGCTCGGTACCGGTCCTGCCGGCCACCGGGTCGAGGGCCCAGTGGCAGGATTCGGTATGCATCCACGCCTTTCCTTGCGAGACGCCGGGACGTTGTGGATGCGGGCTGGAGCCTGCCACCTTGCTCTCGACCCAGTAGCCGGCAGGACGCAACCGACCTCGAGGCACGATGGACGGGCCCGACATGGATCACCTGCGGCTCGACCTGGCGGACATCCCACTGCCGCTGGCGCCGGCGTGGCCCTGGATCGGCCTGATCGTCGCTCTCCCGAACTTCATGGACGCGGTGCGGTTCGGCTATGCGGTCGCCCTGGCCGACAAAATTGTAAAAAAGCTGGTGACGCCGATCGCCTGACCGGCGCCGGAAGCGTTCCGCCCGATCCGCGCGCATTGTCCGGACCGGCAGGCCATCATGATCGCGATGGTCGCCGAATCCGCTGTTGCCGCCTTCAAATCGCTGCTGTCCCGCCGTCATCCCACCGGCTCGATCACCTTCGAACAGCCCAGCGCCGACGCGCCGGGCGACGTGCCACTATACGAATTTACCTGGAACCGCACGACTTTGCAGGTACTGAAACGTGAACGCGGCATCACGTATCTGCAGGCCCTGCGCCCCGCCGGGCGCCTGCTGGACAGCGTCGCCGAGATCGCCGGCCCGCACGTGTTCACGCCGGAGGACGGGGCCGGCCACAAGCAGGTCGATGCGGACTTGCTCAGCTTCAAGCGGCGCGCCGATCCGCATGGCTTGCTCAATCCCGGGAAAGATGCGGAGTTTTTCTTCTTAACCTCTCCCGTCGAGGGCGGGAGAGGTCGCGGCACGATAGCACCGCGGGTGAGGGTGTCGCGACCGCACGCAACAAGACCGTGCTTCCGCAATACCCTCAGCCGCCGCTGCGCGGCGACCTGTCCCGCTTGCGGGAGCGGTTTCGTTGTTACACCGCCGCATGGTTGCGCGTCACCTCGGGATCGTTGTGCTGCTTCAGCAACTCCAGCAAGCGGCGCCGCATGATCAGCCCGGGACGGTCCGACGTCATGTACGCCTCGGTCCGGTGCGCCGGGTCCAGCGCGGCATCCGGGTCGGTGGCTTCCAGGATGTCGCGGTCCTCGAAAACCACCTTGGCATCCCAGTCGATCAGCGCCTGGGCCGGGCAGTCTTCCTCGGTGTCGTTGCGGTACAGCAATTGCACCAGTTGGATACGCGCATCGTCGATCGGCGTGGCGCAGTTGATGATGATGTGGCGGATGCCGCTGGGATACGTCATGTCCATCCGGCGGCAGAACGGCATGTACCAGTGGTTGCGCATCGTCCGAGTGGTAGTGGGCCCGGTCGTGCCGGTGACTCGGAATGCCGCCGGCGGATTGACGATGTCCACCACCGTGGTGGCGACGAAGCCGTACTCGGTCTCCTCGATTTCGTACTTGCTCGGCTTCGGCTGCGCGTTGTCGCCGAACGTGCCACGATGCACGAAGGAGAAATGCGCATTGTCGAAGCTGTTCTCCATGAAACGCAGCGGCGCGGTGTACCATCGGTCGTAGAACTGGCAGATCCGGCGAAACCCCGTTGCGCCATCCTCGGGAATATCGAACAGCGGAAGCAACGGGTCCTCCAACGCGACCCACACATAGCCATAGCGCGCCTGGCAGTGAAACGCATCGACCTTGTGGCGCGGCAACGGCGTGGCTGCGTCGTATTGCGGGATGCGGACCACGGCGCCGGAACGGTCATACGTCCAGCCGTGGTAGCCGCACACGACGGTGCCGTTGTCCATCCACCCCTTGGACAGCTTCGCGGTGCGATGACAGCAACGGTCGCGCAGCGCCGCGGGCTCGCCATCGGCATCGAGGAACAGGACGATCTCCTCGTTCATCAGACGGAACGGCTTCGGTCCTTCCGCCAGCTGGCAGATCGGCATGATGGCGTACCAGAATCGCCGCATGGTCCTCTGTTGCGCGGTCAACATCGGTTCAACTCTCCACCTTGACGGCACTGTCGTGCCAATGACCCTGCAGAAGCTGCCGCAACCCCGCCATCAGGCCGAACCAGGCCAGGCCGGTGACGGTGATCGGCAGCAGCGCGGCGAACATGCGCGGGATATCGAGCAGTAAGCCCGATTGCAGGATTTCATGCGCCTGCCTGGCGCTGCGCCAACCGGTGCCGGCGGCAAACTCCGCCACCACCGCGCCGATCAGCGCGAGGCCGCTGGAAATCCGCGGCCCCGCCGTGAAGAATGGCAGCGCGCTGGGCACAGGCATCCGCCACAGCGTCTGCGCCCGCCCTACCTTGTTCGTCCGGAAATACGCCAGCCGGCCGGGATCGACGCTGCGCAGACCGCTCGCCGTGTTGCTGATGATCGGGAACAGCGCGATCGCCGTGGCGCACCCCGTCAGAGCGACCGGCGTGTTCTTCACCGGGATAATGATCAGCGGCGCCACCACGACGATCGGCGTCAGCCGCAACAACACCGCACAAGGCAGCAGGCCTCATCTCGATCCAACATCGAGTGGTGGGTGGAGCGCAAACCTTGGGTCATGCGAACCCTCAAGCGATGATCAGTCCAACGCCCAAAATCGAAGCATGAACCGTGCCACTTAGGGTTTTCACCTCCATCGAGGCCGTTCAGAACGCACACTTGCACCCGAACCGTGCGATTGCTTCATTCCTGGTCATCGAAATCGATGGACGCCTGACCTGGATTTGTGGAGGAACCTCTGCCGCGAGAGCGGGAGGGATCGAGACGCGTGAGCGTCGAGGGTGAGGGTGATCGGGTCGGCACGCAGCAAAGAGGGCAGCGTGCCGACCCGATCACCCTCACCCTCGTGCGCTTCGCGCCCTCGACCTCTCCCGCTCTCACGGGAGAGGTTTTGAACACGCCTCACACGGCATCGCGCGGATCGGCGAACGGCTCCGCCGGCGTCTGCCGCACCGGCACAGTGCGCACCCTGGGCTCGGTCTGGCGGCGCGTGAACTCCGGCGCGATATCGGCCAACTCGACGAACTGGTCCGCCTGGCGGCGCAATTCGTCGGCCACCATCGGCGGCGTCGTGCGGATCGAGGATATCACCGAGACCCGTACACCTTTGCGCTGCACCGCTTCCACCAGCCGCCGGAAGTCCGAATCGCCGCTGAACAAAACCGCGTGATCCAGCCGCGGCGCCAGCTCCAGCATGTCCACCGCGACCTCGATATCCATGCTGCCCTTGATGCGGCGGCGCCCGGACGAATCGGTGAACTCCTTGGCCGGCTTGGTCACCAGGGTGTAGCCGTTATACGCAAGCCAGTCGGTCAACGGCTTCAGCGGCGAGTATTCGTCGGTTTCGAGAACCGCCGAATAATAGTACGCTCGGATGATGTGCGCTCTCTTGCGGAAGAACTCCAACAGGTTCCGATAATCTACATCAAAGCCGAGATTGCGTGATGCAGAGTAGAGATTCGCACCATCGATGAAGAGCGCGACGCGTTCGTCGGGAAGGAAATGCATGGACGTTGACCTCTTGGCAAACGAAGACCGGCTTGGCCAGGTTCAAAACCGAACCTCGGCATGAAGCTGCGCTGACCGGACGAACTGGGCTGCCCGGGGCGACAGACACCCCAGCATTGCCTATCCGGAGGAAAAGTGAAACGGGGCGATCGAAAGTATTGTTGAATGATCCTGGTATCGATCGGGGCCAACCTGCCGGGGCCGGACGGCGCAGCACCGCTGGAGACCTGCCGGCGAGCCGCGGCCGCGCTCGACGCTCTGCCGGGATTGCGGCTGCGAGGGCTCTCGCGTTGGTTCATGACTACGCCCGTGTTGCCTCCCGGACCGTCTCCGGCCGCATCGCAGCCGGCCTATGTGAACGCCGTCGCCCACCTGACGGTTGAGTCCGGCGCGGCGATTGATCCCGCCGAATTCCTGCAACGCTTGATGGCGTTGGAAGCGGCGGCGGGACGAGTGCGTAGCGCGCCCAATGCACCGCGCGTGCTGGACCTGGACATCGTGGCGATGGGCGAAACGGTGCGCCGCGCGCCCGATCCGGTGCTGCCGCATCCGCGCGCCCACGAGCGGGCCTTTGTCCTGGTGCCGCTGGCCGAGGTCGCGCCGGGCTGGGTGCACCCGGTGCTGGCGCGGACCGTCGAGACGCTGATCGCCGCACTGCCGGCCCAGGATGTGCGGGCTTTGTGAGGGGAAGGGCCGCCGTGCCGTCGGTGGACGTGCCGTCGGTGAAGGACTCGCGGGCTCCGGCGGAGGCTTGTTACGCTGGGCCGGTGCCGGCCGCAGCACGGCAGGAAATGTCTCACAAAGCTCAGACGAGGTTCAGAAAGGATTCACAAAGGAGGATGTTTGTTGCCGCGGCGGCGTGGCAGGACATGGGGATCGCACGAAAGCTTCGTGACGCTTGCCCGCCCCTTCCTGCAGCTTTGTGAGACGTTTCCTGGCTTGCTGCGCTGGCTTGCGGCCCCCACAATGGCCCCCCGATCGTCGCACAGCTTGCCGGCCATCCCGCCACCGCGCGTTCGCACTTGCAAAAAACCGTCTGCTCGCCTACCTAAGTCAATCACCCCGCGTTTACCGGAGGCCTTTGCGCATGGCGCGCGTTACCGTCGAAGATTGCGTCCAGAAAGTTCCCAATCGCTTCGAGCTCGTTTTGCTCGCCGCCCAGCGTGCGCGCAACCTGTCCCGCGGCGAGGAACTCTCGGTCGATCGCGACAACGACAAGAACCCCGTCGTTGCGCTGCGCGAGATTGCCGAGGAGACGATCGACCTCAACCGGATCGAGCAAGACCTGGTCAAGTCGTTGTCGCGCGCGCCGGAACCCGAGCCGGCGGACGAGGAAGTGCTCGACCTCATCCCCACCGACCAGAACATCTTCGGCCTGCAAGACATCAGCGCCGAGGAAGAGGCCGCGGGCCTGCCGGTGGAGAACGAGGAGATGTCCCCCGAAGACATGGAAGCGGCCATCGAGGCGGAACTCGGCGGCCGAAACAGGTAGCGCGACATGCGCAAGGGGGGCGAGGCCGGCCTTACGACGCGCCCGGCGGCGTCCCCCAACTACGCGCCCGACGGGGTTACCCAGGGTGTGGTTGCCCAGGGTGTTGGGGCGGCAGCGCCTCCACCGCCCGCACTGCGGCATCTGTCGCCGCTGGCCGAAAAAGTCAGTCAGTATGACCCGAAGGCCGATACAAGCCTGATCGACGACGCCTACGCCGTGGCAGAACAAGCGCACGGCACCCAGCGGCGCGACAACGGCGATCCCTACATCACCCATCCGCTCGCGGTCGCCGGCATCCTCGCCGGCTACCGGCTGGATACGGCGTCCATCGCCACCGGCCTACTACACGACGTGATCGAGGACACCCCGGTCAAGCTGCCGGAACTCGATCGCCGCTTCGGGCATGAGATCGCCACGCTGGTGGACGGCGTCACCAAGCTGACCCGGCTGGAACTCGGCTCAGACCGCACCAAGCAGGCGGAGAATTTCCGCAAGCTGGTGCTGGCGATGAGCAGGGATATCCGGGTTCTGCTGGTGAAGCTGGCGGACCGGCTGCATAACATGCGCACGCTGCATTTCGTGCGTGAACCGGAACGGCGCCGCCGCATCGCGCGCGAAACGATGGAGATCTACGCGCCGCTGGCCGAGCGTATCGGCATGGACGCGCTGAAGACCGAATTGCAGACGCTGGCTTTCCGCGAATTGGAGCCGGAAGCGTTCGCCACCATCCAGGCTCGTTTGAACTTCCTGCGCGGCCAGGGCGCCGACGTGATCGAGGAAGTGCGCCAGGACCTGCGCCGGGTCTGCGAGGAAGCGGGCATCGAGGTGATCGAGGTGACGGGGCGAGAGAAGTCGCACTACTCGATCTGGGAGAAGATGCACCGGCGCAATGTGGCGTTCGAACAGTTGTCGGACATCATGGCGTTTCGCATTTTGGTGCCGACGCGCGAGGCCTGCTACATGGCACTGGGTGCGGTGCACTCGGCGTATCCGGTGATTGCCGGGCGGTTCAAGGATTATATTTCGACACCAAAATCGAACGGCTACCAGGGCCTGCACACCGGCGTGACGTTGCGCGAGCCGCGCAACCAGAAGATCGAGATCCAGATCCGCACGGTAGAGATGAGCGACGTCGCCGAGAACGGCGTTGCGGCGCACTGGCTGTACAAGACACCGGACGCCAAGGTGGACGGCAAGGAAGTGCAGCGGTTCCGCTGGGTGCAGGACCTGCTGGAAATCCTGGAGAACTCCTCGGCGCCGGACGAATTCCTAGAGAACACCAAGCTCGAATTGTACGACGACCAGGTGTTCTGCTTCACGCCGAAGGGGTTGTTGGTGCAGTTGCCGCGCGGCGCGACGCCGGTGGATTTCGCCTATTCGGTGCACAGCCAGGTGGGCGATACCTGTGTCGGCGCAAAGGTGAACGGCCGGCTGCTGCCGCTGCGCTACCAGTTGCAGAACGGCGACCAGGTCGAGATCATGACCTCCCGCGGCGGCACGCCGTCGCCGCAATGGGAACGGTTCGTCGTCACCGGCAAGGCGCGGTCGCGCATCCGCCGCTTCGTGCACCAGCAGCAGCGCGAAGAGCATGTGAATGTCGGACGTGCCGAACTGACGAAGGCGTTCCGCTCGGCGGGGGTCGATGGTTCGGAACGGGCGCTGGAGCCGGCGCTGAAGGCGCTGAAGCTGGCGTCGATGGAGGACCTGTATATTGCCGTCGGCAACGGCAATGTCGGCGCGCGCGACGTGGTGCACGCCGCCTACCCCGAACTCCGCCAGTCGCCGCGCGCCCCGCGCGTGATGCCGGCTTTGCCGTCGCGTGGGCGGGCGGGTGTGCGGCCGGATACCAGCATGCCGATCACCGGCCTGGTGCCGGGGATGGCGTATCACTTCGCCGGCTGCTGCCATCCGGTGCCGGGTGACGAGATCGTCGGGATCGTCGCTACCGGCAAGGGCGTAACGATCCACGCGCGCGAGTGCCAGACGCTGGAGGGCTTCGCCGCCACGCCGGAGCGCTTCATCGATGTGGACTGGAACTATGAAGTGCTGGCAAAGGGACACACGGGCGGCAAGCACCATCCGGGCCATACGGCACGGATCAGCGTGATCTCCGATAACGAGGGTCCCGCGCTGGCCAATCTGACCAATGCCATCGCCAAGCAGGACGGCGCTATTGCGAATCTGAAGATCGTCAATCGCCAGCAGGATTTCATGGAGGCGCTGGTGGATGTGGAAGTGCGCGACGTATCGCATCTGTCCAAGGTGATCGCCGGGTTGCGCGGCGTGAACGGGATCAAGGGTGTCGAGCGGGCGAAGGCATAGGGCGGTGGCCAGCGGTCGGCCTTACCCCCCCGTGTCATGGCCCGCGACCCCACCCGTGTCATGGCCCGCGAAGGCGGGCCACCCACGACTTCCTTTGCCGCCACCCGGTGCCGCACGATGATCCTCGGCCTGGGCTCCGACATCGTTGACATCCGCCGCATCGAGGCAGCGATTGCGCGGCATGGCGACCGCTTCCTGGAGCGTGTGTTCACCGAGACCGAACGGGCGAAAGCGATGCTCCGCACGGAGAAGATCCGCGCCGCGACATTCGCCAAGCGGTTCGCTGCCAAGGAGGCGGCATCGAAGGCTCTGGGCACGGGGTTTCGCCGCGGCGTGTGGTTCAGCAATCTGGGCGTGGTTAATCTGCCCGGTGGGCAGCCGACGCTGGAGATGACCGGCGGCGCGGCCGAGCGGTTGGCGGCGATGACGCCGCCCGGGATGCGGGCGTCGGTGGCGCTGACCATGACCGACGAATATCCGTATGCGTACGCGCAGGTGATCATTTCGGCGGATTAGAAAACCTCTCCCGCTCTCGGGGCAGGATTAGAAAATCCCCAGATGCTGGTGCAGATCGACCCCATCGCGCTGCAACGCCTCGACCGTTGCATCCACCACCACCCGCCCGCTGTTCAAAATCACAATGTCGTCCGCGACATCGAACACCAGCTTGGCGTTTTGCTCCACCAGCACGATCGACAGCCCATGCTGTTTCAACCGCCGGATCGTCGCCATCACCTCCGCAACGATCTGCGGCGCCAGCCCCTCCGACGGCTCGTCCATCAGCAGCACGCGCGGGTTCGACATCAGGGCCCGCCCGATCGCCAGCATCTGTTGCTCGCCGCCCGACAGGTACCCGGCATACTGATCGCGCCGCTCCGCCAACCGGGGAAACGTTGCGTAAACCCGCTCGATCGTCCAAGGCTCCGCCCCGCCGGCGCGAGGCCGCCGTGCCGCCACCGCCAGGTTCTCGCGCACCGTCAGGCTGCGGAACACACGCCGCCCCTGCGGCACCAAAGCCACGCCCTGCGCTGCGATCGCCTCGGGCGCGCGACCACCCACCGACACGCCGCCAACCGTTACGCGTCCGCGCCGCGGCGGCACCAACCCCATCGCCACGCCCATGCTCGTGGACTTGCCCGCGCCGTTGCGTCCCAGCAGCCCGAGCAATCGCCCCTCGCCCAGCCGCAGCGACACGCCGTGCAACACGTGGCTGTCGCCGTAATACGCATCGATCTCGCTCAGCGTCAGGGCGTCATGCGGCGCCAAGGTAGATCTCCCGGGTGCGCGGATGATCCACGACGTCTCCGCGCGTGCCTTCGACGATCACCTCGCCGAAATGCAGCACGGTGATGCGTTCGGCGAATTCCAGCGCCACGTCCATGTCGTGCTCGATCATCACGATCGTCACGTCGCGCGCAATGCCGGCGATCAGCGCCAGCACGTCGCGCCGCTCATCCACCGACAATCCGGCGAACGGTTCATCCAGCAGCAGCACCTTCGGCGACTGCACCAGCGCCATCGCGATCTCGACCCGCCGCCGCTCGCCATACGAGGTCTGCGCCACCGGCCGCATCGCCAAATGCTCCAGCCCGACACGTTCCAATGCGCCTCGAGCCTGCGCGATCAGTCCCGTCTGCCGGTCCAGCCGGACGACCGGATTCCAGCGCAGCGGCGACAGGCCCAGCAATGCCAGCGTCACGTTGCGCAACAGCGTCTCGCCCGCGAACAGGGTAATAATCTGATACGTCCGCGCCAGCCCCAGATGCGCCCGCCGTCTGCTCGGCAGCCGCGTGATGTCGTCGCCGAACAGCGCGATCGAGCCACGATCGGGCCGCAACTCGCCGGTGATGAGATTGAACAGCGTCGTCTTGCCGGCCCCGTTCGGCCCGATGATCAGACGGCGTTCCCCAGGCGCAACGAGCAATTCCACCGAGGCAGTGACACGCAATCCACCGAACGACTTGGTCAGGCCGCGCACTTCCAGGGCGTTCACCGCCGGCAGCGCATTCGTAACCGCCGGCCCATTCATGGCCGGCTTTCCCGCTCGACCACGGACGCGCCCACGCGCGGCCGTCGTGCGGTAATCGCCCAGCGCCACAGACGCACCGAGCCGGGCACCAAACCCTCCGGCATGAACACCACGATCAACACGAAGATCGCACCGAGCACGAAATTCCAGCGCTCGATATAGGCGCTGGCAACATCCTTCATGATCACCACCAGCGCCGCGCCGGCGATCGGGCCGAACAGCGTGCCGGTGCCGCCCGCGATCACCATCAGCAGCGCCTCCGCCGACGCGCTCAACGCGACGGTTTGCGGGCTGACGAACTGGTTATAGTAGAGGTATAGCAGCCCCGCGACGCCGCTCCAGAATCCCGAGAACAGGAACGCGAAGAACCGCGTCAGCCACACATTGTAGCCGAGCGCCGTCATGCGCCGGGGTTGGTCGCGTGCGCCTCGCACCGCGGCGCCGAACGGCGAGGCGACGAACACCGCCATGCAGCCCAGCGCCACCAGGAACACCACCAGCGTCGCCCAATAGAATGCCGGCGCGTTGTCCAGCGCGAGGCCGAACGGATGCGGCCGCGTGTTGATGGACACGCCGTTGTCGCCGTTGGTCAGGCTGATCCAGCGATAGGCGATGCCCCAGACGATTTGCCCCAGCGCCACGGTGATCATCACGAAGCCCAGGCCGGTGCCGCGCAGCGCCAGCACCGCGAAAATTGCCGTCACTCCCAGCGTGGCCGCCAGTGCTCCGATCGCGACGACGATGCTGCCGTGCCCGGCATTGATCAGCGTGGCAGCGGCATAGCAGGCGACGCCGAACAACCCGGCATGGCCCAGCGTCACCAGCCCCGCATAGCCCACCAGCACGTTCAGCCCCAGCGCCAGCACCGCGTAGATCAGCACCTGTGCGGCGATGTTGATGTAGAAGCTGTTGCCGATCCAGAACGGCAATGTGACCAGCGCGATCAGCGCAATGACCAGCGCGACCCGCTTCACAGCGTGACCCGGCCGAACAGGCCGCGCGGCCGGATCACCAGCACGACGAGCATCGGCAGGAACAGGATGACGTAGGCCAGCTCGGGGAAGATCGCCTGGCCGAAATTGTACAGGAAGCCGACGACGAAGCTGCCCACCAGCGAGCCCAGCAGGCTGCCGCTGCCGCCCAGGATCACCACGACCAATGCGAGCGGCAGCATGTCCTGGTCCAACCCGGGATACACGGACAGGATCGGGCCGCCGATCACGCCGGCGAATCCCGCCAGCCCGGCGCCGAGCGAGAACACGAGGGTGAACAGGTGCGACACGCGGATGCCGACGACGCGCGCCATCGCGGGATCGTCCACCGCGGCGCGGATCATCGCTCCGAGCCGCGTCTTGTCGAGCAAGCCCCACAATGCGGCGGCGATCGCCACGGCGATCAGGATGATGATCAATCGATAGGTGGGAACGGTGACTCCGGCGAGATGCGTCGCGCCGACGCCGATCGCCGGCGTGTCCACCGAGATCGGGTCACCGCCCCACAGCATGAGGCAGGTGTCGGCGACCATGAACGACAGGCCAAGCGTGACGAGTACCTGCGCGAGCTCGGCCCCGACCAAGCGGCGCAGGACGAAGCGCTCGACGATGCCGCCGAACAGCGCGACGCCCAGGCCGGCACCCAACGCGGCAAGCCAGAAGTTGCAGCCCCAGCCGATCAGCGTCACGCCGAAATAGGCGCCGAGCATGAACATCGAGCCGTGCGTCAGGTTGGGAATGCGCATCAGGCCGAAGATCAAGGAAAAGCCGGCGGAGAGCAGGAAGAGCAGTCCGCCCAGGGTGACGCTGTTGATGGAGAGGATGGTCCACATTGTCGTTAGTATACCTCTCCCGCTACGCGGGAGAGGTCGAGGTGTGTGAGCACCGAGGGTGAGGGGCGTAACGCACGGAGGGGCCGTGCGTTGCGCCCCTCACCCTCGACGTTTCGCGTCTTGACCTCTCCCGCGTAGCGGGAGAGGTGTACTGCAACGCCTGCATCAGCTCTTCAGCGGCGGATAGTCCCGCGAGTACACCGGTTGCTCCAGGAACCACTTCTCGTCGAACGTCCAGAACTGGCTGACATTCGGATACGTCTTGATGGTGTGCTGCGCCAGCTTGCCGTCCTGCTTCACCACCCGCCGGATGAACACGTTCCCCACCGCATTGCCGAAATGATCGAAGTGGAACGGGCCGCGCGGCGAATCCTGCAGCGACACTGCACGCAGCGCCTTGATCAGCGCCTCCTTGTCATCGACCTTGCCATCCAGCGCCTGCACCGCCGCCTCGGCGACCATGCCGTTGATATACATGCCGGCGGCATACAGCCCCGGTATCGCTTCGGTATCGCGCACCATGCCGGCGACGAACTGCTTGTTGCTTGGTGAATCGAGGTCCGACGTGTAGTTGGAACTGGACACCATGCCGACCGCCTCGTCACCGAAGCTCTTCATCAGCGCGTCGTCAGACCCGGTGCCGCTGGCCAGCACCGGCAGCGTCAGCCCGGCATCATGGTATTGCTTCATGAACCGCAGCGGATCGGACCCGGCGAAGCCCTGCACGATCACATCGACGCCGGTGAGCTGCGCGAGATAGGGCGTGTAATCCGGTGTCACCAGCGGCGGCCACAGCTTTTTCACCACGTGGCCGCCTTCGTTTTCGAACACCCGCTGGAACCCGCCGATCTCCTCGTAGCCGAAGGCGAAGTCCTCGACGATGGCGATCGTGGTCTTGTAACCGAGTTCCTTCCGCGCATAGTCGGCCAGCGGATACATCGGCTGCGCCGATGTGCCGGAGGCGCGGACGAAATAAGGATTGGGCTTGCGCTGGGTCATGTCCTCGGCGGCGGCCAGGCTGAGGATCGGTGTCTTGTGCGCGGCGACGTAATCGGAAATCGCCAGCAGTTCAAAAGCGGCGAGCGGACCGAAGATCATATCGACCTGGTCGCGCTCGATCAGTTCCTGCGCCTTGGTCTTGGCACCGGCGGGATTGCCGCCGGTATCGGCGGTCACCAGCTCCATCGGCCGCCCCGCCATCTTGTTCCCGCGATCCTTGAAGAACAGCGCCGTGCCCTGCTCCATTTGGATGCCGCCCTGCGCCAGGGGGCCGGTCTTCACCGTCAACAGGCCGATACGAATGGGCTTGTTCTGCGCGATGGCGGGCATCGGCAGCGTCGCGGCACCAGCCGTGCCGGCAAGGAATCCGCGTCGCGTCAGTCTGGCGGTCATCGGTTCAGTCTCCCTCGCGCCTGTGTCCTCCAGGCTGCACCGTGTCGTAACGGCTGGGCGGCGGGACGTCCAGCGCGATGCGATCACTTGCGCCTCGCGGCGTGGCGGTGAACGATGACGCCCGTTTCATCAAGAAAGAGCCAACCCATGCAACGCAGTATCGCCGTGGGCCTGGGGATCATGGAGTTCCCGTTCGACACCACCGCCGGGTTCTGGCGCTGGGTCGATCTGTGCGAAGCCGGCGGCATCGATTCCCTGTGGCAGACCGACCGGCTGATCAGCCGCGCACCAATCCTGGAAAGCATGAGCGCGCTGGCGGCGATCGCCGGCCGCACGCGGCGCATCAAGTTCGGTGTCAATGTCGTTTCGGTGGCGATGCGCGAGCCGGTGCTGCTGGCGAAACAATGCGCCACGATCGACATGCTGTCGGGCGGCCGCCTGCTGCCGGGTTTCGGCATCGGCAGCCCGCGCGGACCGGAATGGCAGGCGATGCATCTCGACGCCTCGACGCGCGGCCGCAAGACCGACGAGGCGCTGGAGATCATCGGGCGCCTTTGGGCCGGGGAAAAGCTGGACTACGCGGGGAAGCATTTCCAACTGACCGGCGCGCAGATCGCGCCGTTGCCGGCGCAATCCGATCTGCCAATGTGGATCGGCGGCTCGTCGGATGCGGCGGTGCGGCGGACGGCGCGGTATGGCACCGGCTGGCAGGCGGGGGCCGAGCCAGCCGCGGAGGTGGGCCGCGTGATCGCCGCGATCCGCGCCGCGGTGGTGCACGCCGGGCGGCATATCGACGACGATCATTACGGTGCCGCCTGTGCCTACCGCTTCGGCACCTGGGACGATCCGGGCATGGGTCGTGTAGCGGACGCCTACCGCGCCCGCACCGGCCGCGATCCGCACGAGGCCTTCGCCGTGGGCGACGCGATAACGATCATGACTCGGATTGCGGAATACGTGGACGCCGGCGCGTCGAAGTTCATCCTGCGCCCGGCGGCGCAGGGCGACGAGGATATGCTGGCGCAGACCCGGCGGCTGATCGAGGAAGTGCTGCCGCAGGTCGCGATGCGCTGGCCGCGCCCGGTGAAGAGCGCGGCGTGAAGTAATAGGGACTCCCCCTCCCCTTGTGGGAGGGGTTTGGGGGGAGGGGTTGCGTGCGGTACGGGCCCCCTCCCCCCAACCCCCTCCCACAAGGGGAGGGGGAGTCCCATTCGCCGACCTCTCGCCAACCTGGGCAACAAATGAAGCAACGCGCCGATCAGCTTCTGGTCGATCGGGGGCTCGCTGAATCGCGAACCCGCGCGCAGGCGCTGATCCTGGCGGGCAAGGTGTTCGCGGGCGAGCGTCGCATCGACAAGGCCGGTACCCCGATCGCCGGCGACACGCCGTTGGAGGTGCGTGGCCAGGATCACCCCTGGGTGTCGCGCGGCGGGTTGAAGCTGGAGCACGCGCTGCTTGAGTTCGGCCTGTCGCCGGCCGGGCGCGTGTGCCTCGATGTCGGCGCGTCAACCGGAGGATTCACCGATGTGCTGCTCGCCCACGGGGCGGCGAAGGTGCATGCGGTGGATGTCGGGCACGGCCAGCTTGCCTGGAAACTGCGGTCCGATCCACGTGTGGTGGTGCACGAGAAGACCAACGCGCGTCACCTGACCCCGGCGCAGATCGCCGATCCGATCGAGGCGCTGGTGTGCGACGCAAGTTTCATAGGGCTGGCGACGCTGCTGCCCGCGCCGCTCGCACTGTGCGTTCCCGGCGCGTGGGCTGTGGCGCTGATCAAGCCGCAATTCGAGGCAGGGCCGGAAGCGGTCGGTCGCAAGGGCGTGGTGCGCGATCCCGCCGCCCATCAGGCCGTGTGCGATCGGGTGCGCGTATGGTGGGCCGCGCAGGCTGGGTGGACGGTGCTGGGGATTACTGAAAGTCCCATCACCGGCCCGGAGGGGAACAAGGAGTTCCTGATCGCGGCGACCCTTACCTCTCCCGCGCTACGCGCGGGAGAGGTCGAGACACGGTAGCTGCGAGGGTGAGGGTGATCGGGCCGGCAGGCTGCACAGCGATGCTGCGTGGCGACGAGGCGGTGCTGCGTGGGGACAAGATAGCGGTGCGTGCCGACCCGATCACCCTCACCCTCGTACGCTTCGGGCCCTCGACCTCTCCCGCGCAGCGGGAGAGGTTTTTTTGCGCTACGCGTAAATCCGCCGGGTCACGTCCGGGCGCTGCCATTGCTCGGACAACACGCCCTGCTTGGCGCCGTATTTCTCTGACGATCCGCCGCCGTCGCGCCCTTCGCGCAACTCGCGCACGCGATCCAGGCTGACATCGACCACACCCGTGCCGGCCACCGTGCTTTCGTAGATGACCCCCTCCGGCGCGGCGACGATCGCCAGGCCGCGGTCGTCCGGCGCCACCATGTTCTGCGTCGAAACCACCAGCGCCAAATTCTCGATCGCGCGCGCCCAGAGCAACGCCCGCCAGGTGTCCCACAGCTTGCGCTTGTTCAGGCCGGCGGGCAGGAAAAGCAACTCCGCGCCACGCAACGCCAGCGCGCGGGAGACCTCCGGCACGTAAACCTCGCTGCACATCGCCAGGCCGACCTTGCCGTGCACCGTGTCGAACACCGGATAGTCGTCGCCGGGCACATACTGGAACTCCCAGTAGGCACCGCCGGTATAGATCCACGGCCCGTTGGGAAACGTGCGGCGGTAGCGTGCTGGCTCGCGGCCGTCCGGATAGGCCATCACCACCAGGTTGAACGCGGTGGCCGCCTGAGCGCTGATCGGCTCGATGGTGCCGAACACCGCGTGCACGCCGTGCTTCGCGGCGGCATCCGCCAGGCGCCCGGTCGGATCGAACTCGGCCGGCATGCGCCAGGGTCCGGGATAGCTCTCCGGGAAACACACGAAATCCGCACCGTCGCCGGCGCAACGTTCGATACTGCGCACGGCGTCGGCGACATTCGCCTCGTCCGCGGGAGGCGCGTGGGTCCGCGGCTGCACC
>DATHNI010000216.1:0-9200 GCA_035486135.1 Acetobacteraceae bacterium | reverse complement strand
GATGGCGGGCCTTCGCCCGCCATGACGTGGGAGGCAGGGTCGCTGCGCCAGTTTCATTCAGGGCGGGTCGGCCCGCCGGCCGGTGGTCAACTCGCAATGACAGCAAGAGCACTGTCTCGCGCTTCGGCGATCCTGGACAAGAGTGCCGGCTGCTGTACGGCGTCCTATACCAAGTTGTAAGATGGCCGTGATAGTTGGGTTGCGCCCGAGGAATTCGACTCCGGGCTCGGTGTGTCGGAGAGCAACATGAAACTGGCCGTCACCGCCGCGCTGATGCTGCTCGCCCTGACAGCGGTGCAGCCCGTGCATGCGCAGAATGTCCTCATGATCAACAACGCCAATCGCGTAGGTGGCGCGCCCGATAAACCGGAAACGGTGTCCATCACACTACAACTCGCATTGCCGGCCCCTGCCATGTCGTCAGCTCCAGACATGACCAAGGCGATGGCCGACACCAGTCAGTCGCTCTACGACATCATCAACCATGAATGCGACGTACTGAGCGCCGCGCTCAAGGGAGGCTGCCGGCTGACCAGACTGAATATCGGGGGCAACTATAGCGACTCGAACGCCAACATGCCGCCTTTCTTGAACCGCCCCAACGGCACGTCAGTGGTCAACGCATCCGCCACCGCCACATTCGAAATCGACATGCAACGCCCCGCCGCGGCTGAGGCCCCGGCGACACCGGCCGCGCCGAAGCCGTAGATCCGGCCGCCATGGATCTGTGGCGCTCGGCAGCGTGTGGATTCGATCGCAAGGTCCGGCCAGCGGCCCGCCCACCGAAATGGCCGCCCCCAGCGATACCCAGTGCAGGCCGCGTCTGCTGACGCGACAGGTCTGCCGCCGCGCGTGCGGCGTGCAGCAGGCGGGGAAACTGGGTTGGCAGGTGAGGGCGCGCGCTCAGTCACACGGCGTTTTCAGCGGGGTCGTGGTGCAGGGACGCAACACATTGCCTGCGCCGGCGGTGCCCTGTGACACATGCGGACCGGGCGGCCCGGCCGATGGCCCGTCGCGGTCAGAACGGTATGCGCTAACTCGCCCCGCCCGACAGATCCACCGTCTTCTCCTGCAGGCTCTTCGCCAACGCCGCCGCCCCGCCCCGGTTCAGCAGGCTGCGGAAGTCGGACCGCTGCACCGCGACCCGGCTGATCGTGCCGTCCAGCAATACGTCCACCGCCCGCCAGCCGTCGGCGCCCTGCCGCATCACATAATCGAGCAAATGCGGGTCGCCGTTGCGCGGAATGATACGCGTGCTCACTTCCTGCTCCCCGTTCGGCAGCGCGCGCAGATCGGGCGAAACCTCGAATCGCTGCCCGGTATATTTGTCGAAGCTGTTGACGTAGGACGCGACCGTGTAGCGGCGGAACGAGGCCTCCAGCAGGGTCTTCTGGTCCGTCGGCAGCATCCCCCAGATCGGCCCGACCGACACTTGCAGGATCGTCTCGAGATCGAGCGCCTTCTCGACCGCCGGGGCGAGTTGGTTGAACCGCTGCTCGAACGGCACCCCCTGCCCCTCGCGCATGGCAGCCAGCAGCGCGTCGCAGAGCTGCTGGATCGGCGCCACCACCACGGACGCGTCGGCCGCGCCCGCCGGACGCGGCATGCCGCCCACCGCCAACAGTGCGGCGCCCAGTAACGTGCGACGATTGATGGCAATTCGCGTCATGCGCAGTTCCCTGTCACAGCGATGCGTCATTGCCGGCGCACCCTCCCGCTTACGTATCGGAATTAGGGCGGAGCCCGGCGCCGGTCAACTCGGCCTCCCCCTGAAATAATGCGGATACATGAGTACGGTTCGCTATAGGCTGCCGTACCCTGGCCCGGTCACGACTTCGTGGTTATCCAGGGGGAGTTTTCGTCCCCGTCGATCATTGTCTCGTTGCAAGTTATCGCCTCACTTCCCGCCAATGCCGGTGGCTCGACCGGGTCCGGCGGCCTGAGTAAGTCCAGCCGCCTGAGCAGGTCAGGCGCTTGGACGGGCATGTTGCCCGAACCACGGGCCATCTCGCCTGAACCAGGAGTAACCGCATTGCCCATCCCGACCACCGCGCTGAGGCTGGCAGACACCGTGGCTGGTGCCTTTGGGTGGCTCGGCCGCCCGTTCGCCGCCGACGATCTCATCCGGCTCGCACGCCGGCGCACCGGCCTGGAGGATTTCGGCGATGTCGACCTGGGTGAGCCGCTGCGGCGCTTCCTGGATGCCTGCGCTGACGAGGCGTCGCTGAGCCTGGTCGGGCGCTTTGCCACACGCTGGGATGTCGTGCGGTTCCTGTCCAACCTGCTGCTGTTGCGCGCCGCGGAGCGTGACGAGCCGGGGATTTTGGCGGAGCCGATCGCTCAGCCGATCTTCATTGCCGGCCTGCCGCGCAGCGGCACGACGTTCCTGCACCGGATGATGCTGGAAGACCCGGCCAATCGTGGACCGCTGGTTTACGAGACGATCTATCCCTGCCCGCCGCCGCCGAACCGCCGCGACCGGCGCGCGGCGCAGGTGGCCGGGCAGCTTCGCACCTTCGACAAGCTTGCCCCCGAGTTCCGCGGATTGCACCCGCTGGAGGCGACCTCGCCGCAGGAATGCAGCGAGATCACCGCGCATGTGTTCCGCAGCCTGCGCTTCGACACCAACTACTACATCCCCACCTATCGCGCCTGGCTGGACGCCGATCCGGTCGGCCACGAACCCGCCTACCGGTTCCACCGCCGCTTCCTGCAGCACTTGCAGCACCAGGCCGCTCCGCGCGCCGGTCCGCCGCGCTGGGTGGTGAAGTGTCCGGACCATTTGTTCGCGCTGGACGCAATCCGCGCGGTCTACCCGGACGCAAGACTGGTGTTCGTGCATCGCGATCCGGTCAAGGTGTTGTTGTCGGTCGCCAAGCTGACCGAGGTACTGCGCCGCCCCTTCACCCGCCGGTTGGACCCGGCGGAGATCGGCCGCGAGGAGAGCGAGCGCTGGCTGGAAGGCACAAGGCGCATGGTTGCAGTGGGTGACGATGCCGGGCTGCCCGAGTCGGTCTGCCACGTGCACCACCTGGACCTGGTGTCGGACCCCGTCAGCACCGTCGAGCAAGTGTATGGGCATTTCGGGCTGGCTCTGCCGTCGGCCGCGGTGTGCGCGATGGAGCGCTACGTGGCCGCGCAGCCGAACGGCGGCTATGGGCGGCATGCGTATCGCTTCGAGGACCACGGGCTGGACGCCGAGGCGGAACGCAAGAAGTTCCGTGGATACATGCTGCGCTTCGGAGTGACGCCGGAGACGCGCGGTGTCCTGACATCTCCCGTGCTACCGGCGGGCGAGGTCGGCGAGCGAAGCGCAGCCGGGTGAGGCAAGAGTGCTAAAGGCAAGCGATACCCCATGGTTCGGGGGGATCTGCACCGTCTGTGCCGACGGCACGGTTCCAGAAATGTCTCACAAAGATCAGGCGAGTTGAGTTAAGGATTCACAAGAAAGTTGCCTCATCCGTGGGACGCATTGGATCCGCGAGAACACCGGCCTCGTTGTGAATCCTTGCTGCGACTTTCCTGACCGTTATGAGAAACTTGCGCCGCCTCGGCCGGCACGAACGCCAGGGGCTGATCCTCTGCTACGAGCGCACCGTCCGGGAAGAGGTTGTTTACCTTTGATTAGTGCGTGCGGGCGGACACTCGCCACCGCGCGCCATGTTGTTTCATTCGCAGCCCTTCATCCTGGGCTTCCTGCCGGCCTGCCTGGCGGGTTGCTTCATGCTCCGGCGCTTTGCCGGGCAGAACTGGGCGCTCGCGTGGCTGCTGGCCGCCAGCCTGTTCTTCTATGGCTGGTGGAACCCACCCTTCGTACTGCTCTTGCTTTGCTCCATCGCCGCGAATTACGCGCTCGGCCAGCGCATCCTGCGCCTCGCCCGCGCGGAACGCCGCACTCCTGCCCGGCGCTGGCTGATCGCCGGCATCGCCGGCAACCTCGCCCTGCTGGGCTGGTTCAAATACGCCGACTTCCTGCTGCACGTGGCCGCACCCGGAGCGCCATCGCTCGGCATCTTCCTGCCGCTGGCGATCAGCTTCTTTACCTTCCAGCAGATCATGTTCCTGGTGGACAGCGCGCGGCAGGACCGCGCCGATGCCGGCCTGCTGACCTACGCCACATTCGTCGCCTTCTTTCCACACCTGATCGCCGGGCCGATCGTCCGTCCGAAGGACATCATCCCACAATTGCAGCAACCCGACCTCGCGGTGCCACGGTCGGACAACCTCGCCGAGGGACTGGCACTGTTCCTCCTCGGCCTGGCCAAGAAGCTGGTGCTGGCGGACACGTTCGGCGGGTTCGCCGATATCGGCTTCAACGCCGCCGCGGACGGCTCCAGCCTGAGCCTGTTCGAGGCATGGTACGCAGTGCTCGCCTACAGCCTGCAGATCTATTTCGACTTCTCCGGCTATTCCGACATGGCGATCGGCCTGGCGCGGATGCTGAACGTGCGGTTTCCGCTGAACTTCGCCAGCCCCTACCAGGCCCGCAACATCGCCGAGTTCTGGCGGCGCTGGCACATCACGCTCGGCGCGTTCCTACGCGAGTATGTGTATTTCCCGCTGGGCGGCAGCCGTTGCGGAGTGCTGCGTCACAGCACGAACCTGCTGGCGACCATGCTGCTGTGCGGCTTGTGGCACGGCGCTGCCTGGCGCTTTGTGCTGTGGGGCGGACTGCACGGGCTTTACCTGGTGCTGCACGCGCACTGCCGAGTGACGCTGCCGCGGGTGCTGGCGCAGGGGTTGACGCTGCTGGCGGTCATCGTCGCCTGGGTGCCGTTCCGAGCCGCCAGTGCCGCGGCCGCGCAGAGCATGCTGGCCGGCATGGCCGGGCTGCACGGCGTGGCGTTGCCGCAAATGGTGGTGCACGCCGTGCCGATGCTGGGCATCGTGGCGTCGCCGGTGCCGGTGCTGCCATTCCTCGGCGACGCACGCACGCTGAGCTTCCCGGAAGTGTCTGCCTGCCTGCTGCTGGGCTGGGGCATCGTGCTGCTGCTGCCGCACGTGCATCAACTGTCGGAACGGGCGCGCGGCTGGGCGTTGACCTCGGGTTTCGCGTTCAGCGTCCAGGCGCTGTTCTTCGCCCCGCATGTCGCGCCATTTCTGTACTTCCGGTTCTGATGGCGGAGGAAGAAAAACTCCCCCTCCCCTTGAGGGAGGGGGGAGGGGGAAGGGGGCCGGTGCGGCACGAACCCCTCCCCCCATCCCCCTCCCTCAAGGGGAGGGGGAGTGCCGGTTTCCGCCGCATCCTTCTTGCCTGCATTGCCTCCCTC
The DNA here is from genome assembly GCA_035486135.1 of Acetobacteraceae bacterium. Lineage (GTDB taxonomy): Bacteria > Pseudomonadota > Alphaproteobacteria > Acetobacterales > Acetobacteraceae > JASHVB01. Next base: position 3,930 of record DATHNI010000216.1, on the reverse strand, counting down.
TTGCTCTACGCCGTCACCTTCGCCGCGGTCCTCGACCGGCCGCTGTCCTACGGCTTCCTGCGGCACGAGATCGACGCCAGACTGGCGCGCGGCGCGTCCATCGCCGGCCCCAAGCTGGTCATCCTGGCCGGCTCCAACGGGCCCTATTCGCATCGCTGCGCGACAATCGAGCCTCTGCTGCACATGCCCTGCGTCAACGCAGGAGTCGCCGTCGGCGTCGGCCTCGACTACCTGTTCGTCCGCTGGCAACCGCTGCTGCATGCCGGCGACGTCGTCTATCTGCCGATGGAGGAGGCGCAGTACGTGCGGGACCGCGCCGCCACCGCGCTGGGTCCGGACGCGGCGATCATGCTGCGGCACGATCGTGCGACGCTGGCGCGGCTAACGCCCGGCCGCTGGCTCGGCGCGCTGTTCGATTACGATCTGCGTGGGGCGCTGATGGCGCTGATCGAGACCGCGCTCGTCGCCGGCGACTTCCACGATCCGCGCGCCGCCGCGACCGGCGAGAGCAATGCCTGGGGCGACCATATCGGCCACACCGCCGCGCTGGCCGCGGCAAGCGTATCCGTGCTTGCCGCGATGCAGCCGTACCACCCGGCCACCGCGCAAATCCGCGACGGCTATGGCACGACCCTGATCGCGGGGTTCGCGGACTGGGCACGCGCGCACGGCGTGCTGGTGATCGGCGGACTGCCGGCCGGCTTCGCCGACTCGCCGATCCCCGACGCCGCGGTCGCCGCGATCCACGCCGTCTACACCGCGCATGGCGCGCTGTTCCTGGAACTGCCGAACCGCAGCCGATACCCGCGGACTGCGTTCTTCGATACCGCGGAGCACTTGAACGAAACCTGGCAGGCGATTCACTCCGAAGCGGTGGCACGCGGCCTCGCCGGCATCATGCAGGCCCAGCGGTCGCCGACCGGCCTGGCTATGGCGCCACCACCGGCAGCACCCCCGTGACGGCGCAGGACCTCTGTTGCGTTGCCTCGCAGCGGCTGCGCGCGGCGGAGATCGCCGCGGCCGGGTCCTCGCCGCAGCCGACGTTGCACTCTTCCGAACCGCCGGATCCCGCACAGGCGACCGCGATCTGCGACGCCTGGTCGGACAGGCAGCGCGAGGCGTCCTCGGCGGTATTCGCAAGCTCCGGTTTGGCACGGAAGCCGCGGTTCATGTCGGCAAACACGCAATCCGATTTGTTGGCGGCGTGGTCGCGGCATTCGTTGAGCGCGGCCTCGCCGACCGCGGGCGGCACCAGGGTGGGGCACGGCAGCCGTCCGCCCAACGGCACCGCGGTGGGCGCCGGGGTGAATTGCATGCGCGCGGCGTAGGTGTCGTTGGCGACGTAATTCTCCATCAGGTAGGTGATGGTGCAGGCGCGCAGCTTGCCGACGCCTTCGAGCATCGCCGGCTTGTCATAGCCCTGCAGATCGAAGTCGAGGGGCGAGCCCCGGCTGGTCGCGCTCGCCAGCAGCGGCAATGCAAGGATGACGACTCGGCGGAGCCAGGGTGTCATTAGCCGCGCGCCTGCCAGTGTTCAATGATCAGTGGTCCGGCGCCTGGGTTGGTCACATCCACCACCTCCGCCGCGCCGGTGCGGTAATAGGTGCTGATCGCGACCTTGGCGGAAAGTGACACGTAGGCCGCGAAAAGTTGCTCTGCCGCGGGGCGCGGGTTGGGGCAGCCCGCGCCGGGCAGGAAGCGCCAGGACACCCGGAACAGGGCATTGTCGCGGAACAGCAGGACCACATTGCTGGGATCGCCGAAACAGGCGATCACCGATGCACGCAATGCGCCCGCGACCTGCATGGGCACGCGCAGCAGCCGCACATTTTCAGAGAACTCCTTGGCCGGCGGCAGATCGCCCCAATGCAGCTCGGCACCGAGCTTCGGCAGGCGCTGGCTTACCTCTTCCGGTTTCATGCCGAACTGGAAGCCGCCCATGATCCGCGCAAGGTCGCTTGGCGCCTGCTGCACGGCGATGTGGGCGCTGACGCCCATCGAGTCCCATTGCAGCGGCGGCAGCACGAAGATGGGCTTGGCCGTGTCGGGCGTCTGGGCGGAAGCGGCGACGCTGACCACCGAGCCAGCGCCGAACAGCAGGGCGGCAAGCAGCTTGTGCCTGCGCGGGCGTGATCGCGAAGGAGAACCGGAAGAGGAATCCTCCCCCTCCCCTTGAGGGAGGGGGAGAAACCTTCCGCACGGCCGCCGCGAATCGTCACCCATGCACGCAATGTGCATCAAAACGCCAGCGCCGTCGCCTGCACCACCAAGGGCAGCGTGCGCACCATCGCCAGCACGTCCTCCGGCACCGATTCGTCCACCGACACCAGGCAGATCGCATCGCCGCCCTGGCTGGCGCGGCCAAGATGGAAGGTAGCGATGTTGATGCCCGCACCCGCTAGCGTCGCGCCGAAGCGGCCGATAAAGCCTGGTTTGTCCTGGTTGGTGACGTACAGCATGTGCGGAGCGAAATCCGCTTCCACCTTGATGCCCTTGATCTCGACGATGCGTGGCCGCGAGCCGGCGAACAGGGTGCCGGCGACCGAGCGCGTCAACCGGCCCGTCTCGATGGTGACGCGCACCTGCGTCTGGTATTCGCTCGGGCGGTCGTGCACCGTTTCGGCGACGTCGATGCCGTGGTCGCGCGCCGCGACGCCGGCGTTGACCATGTTCACGCCCTCCATCAGCGGCGACATCAATCCGGCCAGGACGGCGGCGGTCAATGGGCGCGTGTTGAGTGCCGCCACCTGGCCCTCGTATTCGATCGCCACGCGGCGGATGACGCCCTCGCCCGCTTGGGTGAGCTGCCCGGCGAATGCGCCCAGCGAGCGGCACAGCTCCATGTAGGGCTTGAGGCGCGGGGCATCCTCGGCCGACACCGACGGCATGTTGATCGCATTGGCAATCGCGCCGCTCAGCAGGAACTCGCTCATTTGTTCGGCGACCTGCAGGGCGACGTTCTCCTGCGCTTCGGTGGTGGCAGCACCGAGATGCGGGGTGCAGACCACGTTGTCCAGGCCGAACAGCGGCGAGTCGGTGGCGGGCTCGGTTTCGAACACATCCAGCGCAGCGCCGGCGACCTGGCCGGAACGGATGGCATCGGCCAGCGCCGCTTCATCCACCAGCCCGCCGCGCGCGCAGTTGATGATGCGCACGCCAGGTTTGGTCTTCGCCAGTGCCTCGCGCGAGAGGATGTTGCGCGTCGCATCGGTCAGCGGCGTGTGCACGGTGATGATGTCGGCGCGGGCCAGCAGCGTGTCGAGCTCGACTTTTTCCACGCCGAGATCGAGCGCACGTTTCTCCGAAAGATAGGGATCGTAGGATATCACCTTCATTTTCAGCCCGACGGCGCGGTCGGCGACGATCGAACCGATATTGCCGCAGCCGATCAGGCCGAGCGTCTTGCCGGTGAGCTCGACGCCCATGAAGCGGTTCTTCTCCCACTTGCCGGATTTGGTGGAGGCTGACGCGTCGGGGATCTGCCGCGCCAGCGCGAACATCATGGCGATCGCGTGTTCCGCCGTGGTGATGGTATTGCCGTGCGGCGTGTTCATCACCACGACGCCGCGCGCGGTGGCGGATTTCACATCGACATTGTCCACGCCGATGCCGGCGCGGCCGACGACCTTCAAATTGGTGGCGGCATCCAGCAATTCGCGCGTGACCTTGGTGGCGGAACGCACCGCCAGCCCGTCATAGGACGCGATGATGGCGCGCAGGTCGGCGGGCGAGAGGCCGGGCTTGAGGTCCACCTCGATGCCGCGCTGGCGGAAGATGTCCACGGCGGCAGGGGAGAGTTTGTCACTGATGAGCACTTTGGGCATCGGAGGGGGGTTCCTGGTTGGCCTCCGCAATGCCGTGCCGGTTGGCGGGTTAAGAAAGTAGATTCACCACAAAGGCACGAAGGCACGAAGTTTGAGTCCATGACAC
>DATHNI010000215.1:0-19439 GCA_035486135.1 Acetobacteraceae bacterium | reverse complement strand
TCAAGCCCAGTGGCCCTCGAGCCAGACCCAGCCGCCGCTCGATTCCTCTGCCCAGCGGCCGGGCACCCAGGTGGTCGAGCCGCCCGGCGGTGACACGTAGTGGCCACCCATCCAGACCCACGGATTGCCGGCCACACCGGTATAGTTCCAGTGCCCCGGCTGCCACACCTCCGGCCCGCCGCCGGGTGGCGGCGGCGGGACCAGTTCGGCGTGCGGCGGCGGTGGCGGCATCGGTGCCACCGGCGCCGCCACCTGCACCTGGGGCGGCGGCTGCACGATCACCTGTGTGGTCTGCGGAGGCGGCGGCCCACCGCAAGCGGCGAGCGTCAGCAGCCCGGGCACAACCAGCCAGGCGTGATGCATGCGGATCATGTTGTTCTCCCGCTTACGTCCGCCAATGGCCATCGACCCAGATGTAGCCGCCGGTGGATTCCTGCGCCCAATGGCCGGGCTCCCACACTGCCGTCGGAGCCGGACGCTGCACGTAGTGGCCCTCGGTCCAGTCCCAGGTGGTGCCGTTCCACGCCCAGTGGCCGGCCTCCCAGGTCATCATCTGCGGCTCGCCCGACGGCGGAGGCGGGACGGTCTCAACCCGCGGTGCCGGCGGCGCGTTGGGGGCGATGATCACGGTGGACGTCTGCGCGGAGGCCGGGACGACCGCGCCCCCGACAGCCAGGGCGACCAGCGCCGGCACGGCAAGACGAGTCAGGTTTCGGACAGACATGATGTGTCTCCTTCGGTGTCATCACCAGAAACAACCAAGACATGCCAAACTCGTGATTGGGTTCGGCTACCCAGCAAGGTTCCAGAGAATTGGGGCAGCACTTGGATGCATCCCCGAGTGCAGCCTTCACATGCCATTGATACTTTGGTCTGGAAGGCAGCTATTCACGCAAACGATACTTGCTCCACAAATGCTTGACTCCGTCAATCTTTTCGGATCAGACTGCGCTCCATGGATCACCTCGCACCCGACAGCGCCCCCGACAACGTTATGGAGCATCGCATCGCCGCCGTCCGGCGGTTCAGCCGGTTCTACACGGGCGTGATCGGCGCGCTGCAGGAAGGCTTGCTGCAAAGCCGGTTCTCCCTGACCGAAGCACGGGTGCTGTATGAACTGGCCAATCGGGAGGCTATCACCGCCAGCGCGCTCGGCCGCGACCTGGGGCTGGATGCCGGCTATCTCAGCCGCATCCTGCAGCGCTTCTCGCAGGAACGCCTGCTGGCGCGGGAAGTTTCTGAAGCGGACCGGCGGCAGAGCATGCTGGCGCTGACCGATGCCGGACATGCCGCTTTCGCGCCGCTGGATGCCCGCTCGCGCGAGGAGGTTGGCGGCTTGCTGGCCACGCTGCCAGCGCAGGCGCAGGCGGAGGTGGTGGGAGCGATGGCGCGGATCGAGGCGTTGCTGGGAGGCATGCCGGCGCCGGAATGGCGGCTGCGCGAGCCGCTGGCGGGCGATATCGGCTGGGTGGTGGCGCGGCATGGGTCGCTGTATGCGTCGGAATACGGCTTCGATGCCCGGTTCGAGGCGCTGGTGGCAAAGGTCGCCGGCGGCTTCCTCGCCAGCCACGATCCGGCGCGGGAACGCTGTTGGATCGCCGAGCAAGACGGGGTGAATTTGGGGTCGGTATTCCTGGTGCGAGTGGACGACGAGCTTGCCCGGCTGCGGCTGCTGCTGGTCGAGCCGTCGGCACGCGGGCTGGGCATCGGCAAGCGGCTGGTCGCGGAATGCATCGCGTTCGCGCGGGCGGCCGGCTACCGGCGGATGACGCTGTGGACCAACGACGTGCTGCTGGCGGCGCGCGGCATTTATAAGGCCGCGGGATTTACGCTGGTCGCGAGTAAGCCGCATAGCGATTTCGGTCCGGCCTGCATCGGCGAGGACTGGGAGATGGCGCTGTAATACTTGGCGTCTGGGGCTGACTTTCGAATTGGTCGAACTGGCCAACCGTGCCGCACCGGTTCGCACCGCCCGCCCCCATCGTCATGGCCGGGCTCGACCCGGCCATCTATCGCGGCACGTTTTCGCGGTGGGATGCCGCCACAGATGGCCGGGTCAAGCCCGGCCATGACGATGGGGGCAGGTGGCGCGACGCGCGACGGTCCTCACGGCCCGGCGCATCATGCAGCCGGCGCCAGCCGCAACGGCTGTTGCAGCACGCGATCCTGGGCGCGGAACCACAGACGGATGGTGATGCGCGGCGACGTGGCGTTGCCGTCCTGCGCCTGAAGCTGGACCAGGTGCGACTCGTTGTTGTCGAAGCGGAAGTCGCCCGCCGCGTCCGTATGGGTGCGCGCCTTTTCGACCTGCGTGACGAAATCATGCGCGAACAGGATGACCGTGGCGCCGCCGACCGGGTGGCCCGATGCATCGACCACGCGCCCTCGCAGCAATCCATGGTCGTGCTGAGCCACGTAGACGTTCCATGCCACGATCGTCACCGCGATCAGCGCCGGCACGATCACGAACCGGCTGGACAGGATGCGCCGCCACCTCATCCCTTGGTTGCTCCCGTCGTCAGCCCGCGCATGAACGCCGACTGCGCCATCAGGAACACCAGCAGCCCCGGCGCCAGCACCATCACGACGAACGCGTAGAGCGCGGCGGTGGTGTCCTCCATGTAGGACAGGAACCGCGCCAATCCGAGAGGCAGCGTCTGCATGTCCTGGGTTCGCGTGATGATCAGCGGCCACAGGAAGTTGTTCCATGACCAGATGAACGACAGCACGACGTTGGTGGCGACCGCCGGCGTGGACAGCGGCAGCATGACTCGCAACAGGATGCGTAGATCGCCGAGTCCATCGATTCTCGCCGCATCGATCAGGGAGCGTGGCACAGCATCGAAGCTCGCCTTGAACACGAAGATGCAGACGATGGTGGAGAGCAGTGGGAGGGCAAGGCCAAGATAGGAGTTCAGGAGGCCGAGATGGGCGGTGATGAGGTAGGCGGGGATGATCGTGGCCTGGAACGGAATCAGCGTGCAGGACAGCAGCAGCACGATGACCGAGCGCCGCCCGATGAACGGCAATGTCAGAGCGTAGCCGGCGATGGCATTCAGCAGCAGGTTTCCCGCCACCGCGATCAGCGACACGATGATGCTGTTCAGCAGGTAGCGCGGGAAGGGGATCAAGTACCAGACATCGACGAAGTTATACAGGTTGGGATGCACCGGCCACAGATGCGGCGGGTAGTCATAGATGTTCTCGCCGGTGATCGAGGCTTTCAGCACCCAGTAGAACGGCGCCAGCATAATGACCGAGATCACGATCAGGGCGGTGTGCCGAAGCCACAGCAGGCGGCGGTCCCGGCGGGTCATTCGATCGCTCCCGCGTTGCCGCCGACCGCGCGATGGGCGATCCAGGTCAGCAGCATCAGCATGGCGAACTGTGCGACCGTCAGGGCCGCGGCGTAGTCGAACCGCGTCTCGCCGAAGCCTTCCTTGTAGATGTAGGTGATCAGGAGTTCGGTTGCGTGGCCGGGTCCGCCGTTGGTCATCACATAGATCAGGTCGAACGCGGAAAACGAGTTGAGCATGGCGATCACCACGCACAGGAACAAGGCGGGCCGCAGCATCGGTAGGGTGATGCGGAAGAAGCGGGCGCGGGCCGGTGCGCCATCGACGCGCGCGGCTTCGTAGAGGTGCGGCGGGATGTTCTGCAATCCCGACAGCAGGACGATCATGAAGAAGCCGAGCACCTGCCAGGTGTTGGCGACGATGGTGCTGGGCAGCGCCCAGGCGAAGGAGTCGAGGAACGCGATCGGCTGGTGGATGATGCCGAGCTGGCGCAGCACGTAATCGATCAGCCCGCCATGCTCGTTGTACATCAGGTGCCAGATGATCGCGACGGCGACGGTCATCAGCGGATAGGACAGGAACACGATGGTGCGATAGACACTGGCGCCTTTCAGGTCGCTGTTGACCAGCAGGGCGATGCCGAGTGCCAGCGCGATGGCGATCGGTTGCGAGCCCAGGAAGATCACGGTGTTCCAGAGCGCGGTCCAGAACACGTCGTCGTCTTGCAGCATCTCGCTGTAGTTGTCCCAGCCGGCCCAGGTGGCGGCGTGGAGCGGCGACCAGTATTCGAACGACAGGACGACGTTCCAGATCAGCGGCAGGATGCGATAGACGACGAAGATCAGGAGCGATGGTGCGAGGAAGCAAGCCACCACCACCGCCTGTCGGCGGCGCCGGGTCATGGTCATGGGAGGACCTCTCCCGCTGCGCGGGAAGCGAGAACCTCTCCCGCCGCGCGGGAAGGAAGAACCTCTCCCGCTGCGCGGGAGAGGACGGCGCGCAGCGCCCGGTGAGGGTGATCGGGTCGGCACACTCCATGCTCGCGGCGTGAAGAAAGCAGCGTGCCGACCCGATCACCGTCACCCTCGTGCTTCGCACTTCGACCTCTCCCGCGCGCAGCGCGGGAGAGGTTTCCTTCCCCCCTCACGCGCGCCTCAGTTCCCGCGCCACTTTTCTGCCAGCCTCATCCATCGCCGCCTTGGGGTCCTTGCGGCCGAGCACGGCATTCTGCACCTCCGGCCAGAAGGCGTCCTTGATGCGGCTGTCGTTCGGCAACGGCCAGTTGCCGCACAGCTTGTCGGTATGTTCCAACTGCGTCTGCAAGACCGCGTAGGCCAACGGCTCGTCCTTCTGCACCCGCGCCATCAGTTCCTTGTCCACGTCGGTATAGGCCGTGAGGATGCGCCGGCTGTCGGCCATCGCCTGCGCCTGCTTCCTCGCCGTGACGAATTCGACGAAAGCCCAGGCGAGATCGGGATCTTTCGTGCCCTTGGAAATGCCGTAGCCATGCAGTGTCGGCACCGACCAGTTGCCCGGCAGCTCCGCCACGCCCAGCGTGTCCGCGTTCAGCCACGCCGCCTGGCCCTTGAGGAAGAAATACGCCGCCGAATGCGCGTTCAACATTCCCACCTTGCCCGAGGCGAACGCGCCCAGCGGCTCGATCCAGCGGCCGGTCCAGGAGATCTTGTTGACCGCGGTGCCCGCCGTCGCCTTGGCGAATTTCTGCAGCACCTCGACCATCTGCGGCGTGTTGAATGCCACCTGCTTCAGGTCCGGTGTCAGCAGATCGACGTTGTTCATGCGGAACAGCGCCCAGTACAGCCAGTCGAAATTCAGCGTCAGGAAGCCGGTCTGGTCCTCGCCGCCTGAGCCGATCTTTGCCGCGTGCGACAGCAATTCATCGAAGCTGGTAGCCGGCCCGGCAAGCCCGGCCTTCTGGAACAGCGGCTTGTTGTAGAACAGCAGGGTCTTGGCGATGTAGAATGGCACCAGCCAGTTCTTGCCCTCCCACACCCAGTTGTTGAGATAGTCCTGGTTGAACCGCGCCTTCACATCAGGGTGCGCGGTGAGATAGGGCGTCAGGTCGAGCAATGCCCCCTGCGCGGCGTATTCGATGCCGATGCCGCCTTGCAGATCGACCACGTCGGGCGGCGTGCCGGCGGCAAGCTGGGTCTGGTAGAATGGCGGCAGGTCCGGTCCCTTCTTGTCGAGCCATTCGATATCCACGCCGCCGTTCGCCTTGCTGAAGTCGGCGAACCAGGTTTTGAACATGGCTGCCTGATCGACGATGTTCCAACTCAGGAACGTCAGCTTCTTGCTGGTCTGTGCGATCGCCGGCCGAGCCAGGGTTGCCGCCGCGGCCGTGCCCGCCAGGAATGTACGTCGTTTCATCGTTTTCCTCCCTGTTGTCTGCCTTATAAGGCGGTGTCGGCCTTATAAGGCAGAATGTGCCTTATAAGCGCCGCCCGGTGGCGCGGTCGAACAGATGCAGACGCGCCGGATCCAGCGTCAGCGTCAATGCCTCGCCGGCGCGACGCACACTGCGGGGCGGCAGCCGGCAAGCGATCTCGGTGCCCGCGACCAGCAGCGTCACCAGCGTGTCGGCCCCCAGCGGCTCCACGGTCAGCGCCGTGCCGCGCAGGCAGGCGCCGGGGGGATCGGCGCCCGGGGGCACCCAGCCAAGCTCCTCCGGCCGCACACCGCACAGCACGTCACGCGCGGCATCGCGCAACGCGGCATCGTGCGCGGCATCGCGCAACGCGGCATCGTGCGCGTCCTCGCGCGGCACATCCCCCGCGTCAGTGCGCGACGCCGGCAGCACGGAACCATCCTCCAGCGTCACCTGGCCGCGTTCCAGCCGCGCCGGCAGCAGGTTCATCGCCGGCGCACCGATGAAGCTGGCGACGAAAGCCGAAGCCGGAGTCTCGTAAACCTCCTCCGGCGTGCCGATCTGTTCGATCCGCCCATGGTTCAGGATCACGATGCGGTCGGCCAGCGTCATCGCCTCCACCTGGTCGTGCGTCACATAGATCGTCGTGGTCGGCACCGCGACGCGCAGCTTGCGCAGCTCGGTCCGCATCTGCACCCGCAGCTTGGCATCCAGGTTGGACAGCGGCTCGTCGAACAAGAACAATTTGGGATCGCGCACGATGGCACGCCCCATGGCGACGCGCTGCCGCTGGCCGCCGGACAACTGCCGAGGCGTGCGATGCAGCAGCTTCTCGATCTCCAGCATGCGCGCGACATCCGCCACGCGGCTGCGGATCGCCGCCCGCTTCACCTTCCGGTAGCGCAGCGCGAACGCCATGTTGTCGGCCACCGTCATGTGCGGATACAGCGCATAGTCCTGGAACACCATGGCGATATCGCGATCCTTGGGTTCGCGGTCGGTCACCACCGTGCCGTCGATCACAATGTCGCCGGAGGTCGGTTCCTCCAACCCGGCGATCATGCGCAGGATCGTGCTTTTGCCGCAGCCGCTCGGCCCGACCAGCACGACGAACTCATGCTCTGCCACGTCGAGATCGATCCCGGGGACCACCTCCACCGCACCAAAACTTTTGCGCAGCTTGCGCAATGCCAACGTGGCCAACCCGGTTTTCCTCCCCGCGCCTTCCGCCGGCTATGCCGCCAGCATTTCCTTGATATCGGGCAAATGCTCGCGTCCCCAGAACAATTCGCCATCCAGCACGAAGCTGGGCACGCCGAATACCCCCTGGGCCTCGGCGGCGCGACTGATCGCCGCGACCTCCGCGCGTCCCGCCTCGGCATAGGCCGCGAAGCCGCCACCATCCGCCCCGGTTTCCGTCAATACCGCACTGATGGCGGAGACATCCTCGATGTCCAGCGTGCGTTGCCAGAAGCGTTCGAATACCAGGTCGTGATAGCGGCGGAACATCGTATCGCCGGCGCGCTGTGCGTACAGCATGCCGGCCGCGGCCAGCGCCGAGTCCCAGATCTTCTGCGGCCCGCGAATCGTCAGCCCGCGTTTGCGCGCCGCGCGGCGGCAATCCATGTAGCTGTACTTCACCCGCCGCCACTGATGCGCGTTGCGATTTTGCTCCAGCACCGTGCCGTCCGCATCCACCCGCGCGGAGCCGAGGAAGCTGGGAATGTCGAGCACGTAGGGCAGGATCTCCAGCCGCACCGGATAGTCACGCTCCAGCTCGTAGGCGAGGTCCTTCGCCAGGTAGGCGTACGGACTCTTGTAGTCGGTATAGACCGTGATGCGGCGGAGGTCTGGCATGCCGCCCACCATGCACCAGCGCGACGCGGCCGGGAAGCCGCCAGCCGCTTTATAACAGTCGCGGCCGATCGCCTTCCGCAATGATCCGCCATAGCACCCGGCTTTCGTTACGGTCGTAATCGCCGTGCGCGCGGTGCATCGTCGCGCGATCGTCGATCACCAGGACATCACCCTTGCGCCAGGTGTGGTGATAGACCACGTCCGGGCGGATCATGCGTTCCAGCAGGTCGTTCATGTAGGCCTTGCTTGCGTCCGGCGTCATGCCCTCGATGCGCATCGCCTTCGTCACGTGGAAATACACCGCGCGCGAGCCGTGCACCGGATGCGTGCGCACCATCGGATGCACGATCGGCTTGCCGTATTTCTCGCGATCTTCCTCCAGCGTGTCGGTCTTGGCTTCGTCCAGACTGTTGACCGTGCTCAACGTGTCGAGCCGCCGGCGCTCGTCCTCCGGCAGCGCGGCATAGGCGGCGCGCATGTTGGCGACGCTGGTGCCGCCGCCGGCCGAGGGAATCTCCACCCCGTACAGCAGCGTCGCGGCGGGCGGGCACTCGCGGTTGGTGTGATCGGTGTGCCAGCGCTCGGCCGGGCGCTGGCCGTTGCGGTGCCAGACCAGGCCGACATCCGGGAAGTCCGGCATGTTGTGCTGCGAGTAATGCTGCCGCATCGGGGGACCGAACGCTGACGCCGCGGCCAGGTATTGCGGCGGCGTCAGGCGCTGGTCGCGAAACACCAGGGCGAGGTGTTCCGCCAGCGCGTTCGACAGTGCGTCCCGCGTGGGGTCGTCCATCGGTTGGCCGAGATCGATGCCGGCGATCTCCGCGCCCAGCGAGGGATGCAGCTTCGTCACTGTCAGCGACGCCATGTTGTTTCCTCCGGTCAGTTGGCCGGATGGTAGCGCGATGGGTGCCGGGCGCGAAATCCGCCGGGCTCTCGGGATGGGGGCGGGCCGGGAGCCACACTGCGCGACGTGCCGCCGCCCGAGCTCGGGCTCGGCGAACCCATGCGCCTACGATCACACTCGGCGAACGTCCGGAAGCAAGCAAGGTTTTAACACGGAGATCACCGCGAAGAAGATAAAGCCACTGAGCTGCACAGAGAGAATATTATTTCATAAGGAATTTGCTCGCGCGATCAGTCTTGCGATGACGAATGTCATCCTTTCTTTGTGCAGCTCTGTGGCTTGATCTACTTCCCGGTGATCTCTGTGTTAAAACCTTGCTTAGCTTTACTACCTTATCCCCCGATGCCGGGCGCCATCGGGTGCCCCGCGTCGCGCCCCCGTTCAAATGCGAGCGCCCTGCGGCGAAACCCTTCCGCTCGCGCCGCCGCAGGGCCATATTGCGTGCATGTATAGCCAGGCGCTCAACACCCCGACGACGCTGGCCGACACCAGCGAAGCCGCCACAGGCTTCCAGGCGCGGATCGACGCCGAGGACCGCATCGAGCCGAACGACTGGATGCCTGACGCCTATCGCCGCACCCTGGTCCGCCAGATCAGCCAGCACGCGCATTCCGAAATCGTCGGCATGCTGCCGGAAGGCAACTGGATCACGCGCGCCCCCAGCCTGCGCCGCAAGGCCGCACTGCTGGCCAAGGTGCAGGACGAAGGCGGGCACGGCCTGTATCTCTATGCCGCCGCCGAAACCCTGGGCGTGTCGCGCGAGGAACTGGTCGAGCAATTGCTGACCGGGCGGGCCAAGTACAGCTCCATCTTCAACTACCCGACGCTGACCTGGGCGGATATCGGTGCGATCGGCTGGCTGGTGGACGGCGCCGCCATCATGAACCAGATCCCGCTGTGCCGCTGTTCGTTCGGCCCCTATGCCCGCGCCATGATCCGCATCTGCCGCGAGGAATCGTTCCACCAGCGCCAGGGCTACGAGATCATGCTGACACTGGCGCGTGGCACGCCGGAACAAAAGGCGATGGCGCAGGACGCGCTGGATCGCTGGTGGTGGCCGTGCCTGATGATGTTCGGGCCGCCGGACACGCAGTCGCAGCACTCCGACGCGTCGATGCATTGGAAGATCAAGCGCTTCACCAACGACGCGCTGCGCCAGAAGTTCGTCGATGCGACGGTGCCGCAGGGCCACTACCTGGGCCTGACCTTCCCGGACCCCGAACTGCGGTTCGACGAAGCCTCCGGCCACTGGGCGTTCGGCGAGATCGATTGGGCAGAGTTCCGCCGCGTGCTGGCCGGCGACGGGCCGTGCAATCGCGAACGCCTCGCCGCACGGCGCCGCGCGCATGAGGACGGCGCCTGGGTGCGCGAGGCCGCACTCGCCTATGCCGCGAAGCAGCACGCCGCCCCACCTCGCGCCGAAGCGGCGTAATGCGCATGGCCGACGCCCCCACCCCGCTCTGGGAAGTGTTCATCCGCAGCCGCAACGGGCTGGCGCACAAGCATGTCGGCTCCGTGCATGCCGCCGACGCGACGATGGCGCTTCAGGCGGCACGCGACGTTTATACGCGGCGTGGCGAGGGGCTCTCGATCTGGGTGGTGCCATCGAACGCGATCACCGCGTCGGACCCGGCAGACCGGGACACGCTGTTCGAGCCGACCGGGTCGAAGATTTATCGGCATCCGACGTTCTACGAAGTGCCCGACGAAGTCGGGAACATGTGAGAGCGCAGTGCAGAGTCCCCTTCCCGCCCCAACCGTCATGGCCGGGCTTGACCCGGCCATCCATGCAGCCGCGGGACCGCGATAGATGGCCGGGTCAAGCCCGGCCATGACGGTTGGGACCTGTGGGGCCGACTTTCCGCTCGTCCTCACCCTTCTCCGCCGGGCGGACGATGCGCTGGTGCTTGGCCACCGCTTGTCCGAATGGACCGGCCACGCCCCGCTGCTGGAGGAGGAACTGGCGCTGGCCAACATCGCGCTGGACCTGATCGGCCAGGCACGCGCGCTGTATACCGAGGCGGGCGGGCTGACCGGGCAGACCGAGGACCAGCTCGCGTACCTGCGTGACGCCCCGCAATGGCGCAACGCGCTGATCATGGAGCTGCCGAACGGCGACTTCGCGTTCACCATGGCCCGGCTGCTGCTGGTCTCCGCCTTCGCCCTGCCGTTCTGGCGTGCGGCGTGCGCATCGTCCCACTCGGGCATCGCCGCGATCGCCGCCAAGGCGGAGAAGGAGACCGAGTACCACCTCCGCCACGCCGCCGAGTGGCTGATCCGCCTGGGCGACGGCACGCCTGAGTCGCACCGCCGCGCGCAGGACGCGGTGGACTCGCTGTGGCCCTACACCGGCGAGCTGTTCTCCGGCGACGACCGGGAGATGGTCGAGGCCGGCGTGGTTCCGGACCCGGCGGCGTTGCATCCCGCCTGGGAGGCGACGGTCGCCGCCACCCTGGCGCGCGCCACGCTGACCCGCCCGGAGGACGGCTGGATGCAGTCTGGCGGCCGCTCCGGCCGGCATACGGAACACCTCGGCCACCTGCTGGCGGAGCTGCAATTCGTGCAGCGGGCCTATCCGGGGGCGACATGGTAGAGCCCGGCCGCCTGGAGCGCGCCCGCGCCGCGGCGGCGTCGGTGCCGGACCCGGAGATACCGGCGCTGACCATCGCGGACCTCGGCATGTTGCTCGACGTGGCGCTGGCCGGGGACACGGTCGAGGTGGCGATCATGCCGAGCTATCTCGGCTGCCCTGCGACGGTGCCGATCGCCCAGGACGTGGCGGCGGCGCTTGCCGCGGCCGGCTTCCCCGGGGCGCGGGTGCGCACCGTGCTGGCGCCGGCCTGGAGCAGTGAACGGATTACGGAGGAGGGCAGGCGGAAGCTGGCGGCGTGCGGGATTGCGCCGCCGGAACGAGGCGCCGGGCGGCCGGGGCTGTTCGGGGTTCGCCAGCCGGCGTGCCCTCGGTGTGGCAGCGCCGAGACGGAACAGATCAGCGCGTTCGGCGCCACGCCGTGCAAGGCGCTGCACCGGTGCCTGACCTGCCGCGAGCCGTTCGAGGCGTTCAAGTGCCACTGACCGCGGTCCAGGCGGCGCTGGCGGTGTCTCATGGTCGTCTCGTTTGGTGGACTGGGGATGCTGTACCAAAGCGGCTCGCCTCGGTCTGACCGGCGCGGAGCTTCCATCAGTGCGCGCCGGTCTCCGGCCCATTCGCGTTTTTTGCGGACATTTGCGTTCATTTGCGTTGAGTCTTGCTTGCGCTGCCGCGGCAGACATCGGCCCCGCCACGCGGGCGTGGCAGGACGCGGCGCGGTTGCGCGGATGACGCACGTGCTGGACGGACAGCCTGCCTCGGGCCAATTTGGGCGGACATAACACCGGGGGAAACCAATGCAGCAAAACATGTGGAACCGCCGCACCATCCTGGCGACCGGCGCTGCGACGGCGGGCCTCGCCATCACGCGAACCGCGCGCGCGCAGCAGGTGAAATGGTCCGCCGGCACAGAGCAACCGACGCTCAAGGCGCCGCTGAATGCGACCGATTGCCATCACCACATCTATGACTCGCGCTTCCCGGTTGATCCGGCCGCGACGCTCAAGCCCGGCGATGCGACCGTCGCCGATTATCGCATGTTGCAGAAACGCATCGGCACCTCGCGCCACGTCGTTGTGCAGCCTTCGACCTATGGCGTGGACAATCGCTGCCTGCTGGATGCGCTGGGGCAATTCGGCAAGACGACGGCGCGCGGCGTGGCGGTGGTGAACACCAAGGTGAAGGATGCGGAGCTGCATCGGCTGCAGGCCGCCGGCGTGCGCGGCATCCGCTTCAACATCGCCCAGGCCGGCGCGACGACGATCGAGATGATCGAGCCGTTGTCGCATCGTGTGCACCCGCTGGGCTGGCACATCCAGCTCAACATGACGTCGGACAAGATCCTGGCGAACAAGGATCTGTGGGACCGCGTGCCGACGCCGATCGTATTCGACCATTTGGCACATATGCGCGAGCCGGACGGCGTGAACGATCCAGCCTTTGCCGTGGTCAGCGCATTGCTGATCAAGGGCAAGGGCTGGGTGAAGCTGTCGGGTGCCTATGCCGACACGAAGGTCGGGCCACCGACTTACGCCGACAGCACGGCGGTTGCGCAGGCCTATGTGAAGCTGGCACCGCAGCGCCTGGTCTGGGGCAGCGACTGGCCACACCCGACGGAAACGAACAAGCCGGACGACGCGCTGCTGTTCGATCTACTGACGGTATGGGTGCCGGATGAGAAGACGCGCCATCGGATCTTGGTCGAGAACCCGGGGAGATTGTACGGGTTCGCTTGAGCCAAGGAGGCATGCTGGGGCTTGCGACGTCAATATTCGTGCGGCAAGGGCGCGGCGGCTTGGCCGCCGCCGCGCCTGGCCCGCATTACCAGGCCGCCACGCTCAGGCGCTCCAGGCATGCGCCTGGAACGGCGCCTCCAACGGTGGGTTCGTCACGTTGCCGGTATAGTTGGTGATTGTCGAGGCGGCGACCACCGCGATGACTTCAAGCAAATGATCCTTGCCGAAACCGGCGGAAAGAAAACGCTCGCGGTCCTGATCGTCGATCCGCCCACGCGTTTCGATCAACGTCCTCGCCAGAGTCGAGAGTGCGCCAAGCTTACTGTCTCTCGGCGAGCGGCCGGCGCGGATCGCGTCGACTTCGACCGGACCCAGCCCCTCCTTCAGCGCGAGCGCGGTATGGAACGCGACGGCCCAGGCGCAGCTGTTCGTCACCGCGTTGGTCAACAGCAGGGTTTGGATCTGCGCCTCGGTGAAGCTGCCGCCATGGACCCGACCGAACAGGCCGACGAGGCTGTTGATCAGCACCGGCGATGTCGCCATGACGCCGGCGATGTTAGGAATGATCCCGAACACCGCGTGCAGGTCGCGCAGCGCCGACTTCGAGCCCTCCGGCGCGGAGTCGACCGTGTAGACTGGAAACTGTTCCATTCGATTCAGCCTTTCGAGCGGGTTTTGCGAACTCGACGCGGCTTTCCGCCTCGTACCGTCTCTGCCGCCGTGCCGCGCAACTGCGGCAGTGGCCGGGCAGCGATGTGAGAGCAGCGCGTCTTGCGGAGACCATTTAGGCCTGCGCGGCACTGGGTGTTCGCCAAAGACCCCACGTTCCGCGCCACACCGCGCCACGTCCGTTAACCTATCCGCCCGAGAGGCCAACATACGGACAACCTGCCACGCGCCTTCCGTGTCATGGCTGGCCCTCGCGTCAAGCGTCCGTGGGCAGGCTCCGGCCGGCCACCTATAATTTGCTGTGTGGCACTAAGGAAAGACGTGGGTGACCGGGCCAGGCCGGGTCATGACACAGAAGACGTGCGGCACGCGCCGAGGGTCAATCTCCAAGGCGGCTGGTATTACAGACTGAAGCGCGCTCGATAATCCTGCGGGGACGTCGATAGCAGGCGCAGGAAGCTGCGCCGCATCGTCTCCTCCGTTCCGAAGCCGCATTGCCGCGCGATACGCTTGATGGGGACCTTGGTGTCCGAGAGAAGCTGACGCGCCGCCTCCACCCGCAGCCGGTCCACCGCCCGCGCGGGTGTCAGTCCGGTCGCCTCGAGATAGCGCCGGCTGAAACTGCGCTCGCTCATTGCCGCCTGGGAGGCAAGGGCCGAAAGCGACAGGTCGCGGCCGAGATTGGCGTTGATCCAGGCGTGGAGCCGGCCGAATGGCTCCTCCCCGGACTGCAATGAAAGGGCGGCACTGAACTGCGCCTGGCCGCCCGGCCTTTTGAGGAACACCACCAGATACCGCGCGACGGCCAGCGCCATGGTCCGCCCGAAATCCTCCTCTACCAGCGCCAATGCGAGGTCGATGCCGGCGGTCACACCCGCGGACGTCCAAACCGAGCCGTCACGCACGAAAATCGGATCGGATTCGACGCGCACGGCGGGGAAGCGTCGCGCGAGGTCATCACAGAACGACCAGTGGGTGACCGCGCGGCGTCCATCGAGCAGTCCCGTTGCCGCAAGCAGGTAGGCTCCGGTGCATACCGAGGCGGTCCGCCGTGCCGTCCGGGCACGGGCCCGGACCCAGGTCACCAACTCGCCCTCCGCGGCGGCCGGTTTCACGCCTGGGCCGCCGGCGATGATCAGGGTGTCGACCGGGGTGTCGAGTGGTGGGAGATCGACCGTCGCAAGCACGACGCCGGCCGAAGCGGCCACGCTTCGCGCCTGCCGGGCCACAACGCGGACCGTGTACGGCGGCGTACCACCCGCCTTGGCGATCATCTCGTTGGTCGTTGCGAACACCTGCAGCGGCCCGGTGACGTCGAGCAATTGCACGTCCTTGAACGCGACTGTTTCGATCGTCCTGGCAACCGGGGGCGTCCGCGAAGTTGGCGGGATTTGTGGGGTCTTTGGCATTACCGCCAACGGATGCCACGGCAGAGTGTTGCTGTCCAGTCACGGCCGCATGAAGGAGTCGCCGATGATACCGAACGACACGCATCTTGAGATCGGATCCCTGGTGTTCGACGAGATGGACCAGATCGATCTCACGGGGCCATTCGAAGTCCTGTCGCGCATTCCGAATTCGACTTATCGCCTGTATGGCAAGACCGCGCAAACGGTTCGCGACGTCAAGGGACTGCGGCTGTTGCCTGATGCGGACATCGCCGCGGCGCCCGCGCTCGATGTTCTGCATGTCCCTGGCGGATTCGGTCAGGAGGCGCTGATGGAGGACGCGGCCGTGCTCGGCTGGATCCGCCGGCAGGCGGCAGGCGCGCGGGCGGTCTTCTCCGTCTGCACCGGTGCGCTGCTTTGCGGGGCGGCTGGATTGCTCATGGGACGGCGCGCGACAACGCATTGGGCTTCGTTCCACCTGCTGCCGTTGTTCGGCGCCATCCCGGTCAATGAGCGCGTCGTGGTTGACGGGAACTGGGTGTTCGCCGCTGGGGTGACGGCCGGGATCGATGGGGCATTGCGGCTCGCCGCTGAACTGCGCGGCGTCGAAGCGGCGCAGTCGATCCAGCTTCATATGGCCTACGCGCCCGAACCGCCCTTCAACAGCGGCACGCCGGAAACTGCACCAGCCGCTGTCCTGGATGGGGCACGCAGAGCCGTGGCCGACATCACGGCCCGGCGTGAAGCGACAGCGCGGCGCGTTGCAGGGCAGCTTGGGGTTGAATCCGAAGCTGGCATGCGCCTCGGTACGTCGATTTGAGTCCGGGGTTCGAGTCCGGCTGACGCTTTGGAGGATGGGCGTGTCAGCAGATCACAGGCGGAACGAACGTCACGAAATTGCACAGCAGTCGGTAAGCAGGGCGACACCGCCCACAGTGTCATGACACGGCTCGGCCCGGTCACCCACGTCTTTCCTTCGTGCTACACAACCAAGTCGTCGGTGGCCGGCCTTCGCCGGCCATGACACATTCCCAGCCATGACACATTCCCGGCCATGACGCACTGTTGCTTGTAGCCTTACTTGCCGGCTCCTGACTAACGCCCGGCCACGCGTACCGCCGCCTTCATGGCGCACCACCAGCACAGGACCAGCAGCCCCAGGCCGATCGTCATGAACATCGGCCTGTATCCAATCCGATCCACGCCGAACCCGATCGCTCCTGCTCCGATCGCCTGGCCGAAGAAGAAGCACGAATTGAACAGCGAAACGGCCGCGCCCCGCGCCTCGGGTGCGAGTTGCGTGGCGTTGGTCTGCAGTGTGTTGTGCACCATGTACAATCCGAAGCCGAGCATCGCCATCACCGGCGCATCGGCGCCCCATACGGGCATCCAGCTCAGCAGCAGCAGACCAAGCAGCAACAGGATGCCTCCGGTCAGCATCATGCCGCGCTCGCCCAGCGCCGGGACGATCCGCCCCGCGAACAAGCCGTAGCCGAGGCCGCCGATACCGAAGCAGCCGAGCAATGCTCCGATCGCCACGTAGTCCAGCGCGAAACGGAACCGCAGGTAGGCCGCGAAAAAGGCGAGCAATCCAAAGAACATCAGGCCTTCGCAAAAGATCGCCAGCAGGACGATGCGCGAACGCCGGCCCATCAGGAGCGCGATGTATTGCGCTGCGATGCGGCCGGGCGGCTGGGGCGTCGAACGATGCGACTGCATCACCCGCCCCGATCGCAGCTCGCGCCACAGCAGGATAGAGACGCAGGCGAAGATGCCGCCCAGCACCAGGAAGACCACGCGCCAACTTACGAATGCGATCAGGATGCCACCGGCCGCCTGCCCGGTGATCACGCCCAGAAGCTGTCCCGACAGTACCCTCGCCAGCACCGCCTGCCGATGCTCATAGGCGACGACATCGCCGACATAGGCCAGGGCGAGCGACAATACGCCCGCCGTGGTGATGCCGGCCAGCAGGCGCAGGGCCGCGAGCTCACGCAACGATTGCGCCGCAGCGCCGGCGGCGATGGCGCAGGCCGACAACGCCATGGCGATGCAGAGCACTCGGTATTTGCCGAAGCGGTCGCCGATCGGACCGAACGCCAGTTGGGACAGGCTGTAGGCGAAGGTGAACGCCGACACGACCACCGATGCCGCGCCCGTGCTGACGCGGAAATCATGCGCGAGCAATGGCAGCATGGGGTCGGTGATGCGCAGGCAGGAGGATACGCAGAACGCCGCGGCGCTCAGCAGGGCGATCGGGCGGGTAACGGTCGCTTGTGCTGCGGCGATGCCGGCCTGCATCGTCTCCTCCAGGACGCAGCAGGCGCATCGCGCCTGTCCCGCCGCGCCCTGTCAAGCGGGTGACCGACCCGGCTGGTGCTTGACAGATGGCACGTCCTGCGCCGAAGCGACAGCAGGAAACTCCAGGAGCCACCCATGGCCGCCGCCGCCGCCTTGCTCGCGCAATTTCGTGCCGCCCGCGTGGTTCCCGTGGTGCGCACGCACAGCACGCAACACGCCGCGACAGTGGTGCAATGGCTGCGCGACGCGGGACTGCGCATCTTCGAGATCACCATGACGGTGCCCGACGCGCCGGCCCTGATCCGCGAGTTGGCGTCGGACCCGTCGTTGCTGATCGGCGCCGGCACCGTGCCGGGTCGCGCGGAGGCCGAAGCGTGCCTCGCCGCCGGCGCCCGGTTCATCGTCGCACCCTGGGTTGACGACACATTGGCCGATCCCTGCGGCGCGTTCGGCGCGGTGCTGATGCTGGGTGCACTCACGCCGACCGAAGTGCGCGCGGCGCGCGCGGCGGGGGCGGACGTGGTGAAGGTGTTCCCCGCGTCGTCGGCCGGTGGCCCGGCACATATCCGAGCGCTGGCCAGCGTGTTTCCAGGCGTGGCGTTCTGCCCCACCGGTGGCGTCGAGCCCGGCAACGTCGCGGCGTATCTGTCGGCAGGCGCGGCGTTCGTCGGCATCGGCGGCGCTCTGGTGGATGAGAAGCGCGTTGCCGCCGGCGACCGTGCCGCCATCGAGGCGGCGGCGCGCCAGGTGATGGCGCGGTGAATGCGCGCTGAATGGATGCATTTGCTTCATTGCGAGTCGCGCAGGCCCCCCTGTCACGCCGACGGGGGCTGCGCGCCTCGCAATGACGACATGTGGAGCGACAGTTCAGGAGTAGCGTGATGGCCGATCTGCTGTGCATGGGCGAGCCGATGCTGGAATTCAACCAGCTTCCGCCGCAGCCCGACGGCGCGGTGCATTATCTCGAGGGCCATGGCGGCGACACGTCGAACGCCGCGGTCGCGGCGGCGCGGCACGGAGCGTCGGTGGGCTACATCACCGCGATCGGCCAGGATGCGCCGGGCGACAGCTTCATCGCGATGTGGGTGCGCGAGAAGGTGGACAGCTCGACCGTGATCCGCACCGATCGCGCGCAGACCGGTGTGTACTTTGTCACGCACGATGCCGCCGGGCACCACTTCCTGCATTACCGGACGAACTCGCCGGCGGCGCTGTATACGGCCGCGGATCTGCCTCGGGCGGCGATCGCGGAGGCGAAGATGTTCTTCGTGTCGGGCATCAGCCAGGGCATTTCGACGTCGGCGGCCGATGCGGTGTTCGCCGCGATCGACATCGCTCGGGAGCATGGGGTGAAGGTCGCGTATGACACCAACTACCGGCCGCGGTTGTGGCCTCCGGCACGCGCCGCGGCGGTGATGCATGCGGCGATCGCCCAGGCGGACTACGTGTTTCCCGGCATGGAGGACGCGCTGGTGCTGACCGGTCTGACCGATCCGGACGAGATCCTGGACTTCTACCTGGCGCTCGGCTGCCCTTGCGTGGTGCTGAAGATGGGGGAGTCGGGTGCGTATCTCGCCGACGGCGAGCACCGCGTGCACATCGCGCCGCATGTGGTGAAGTCGGTGGATGCGACCGGCGCGGGCGACACGTTTTGCGGCTCGTTCCTGGCTCGCACGTTGGCCGGTGACGCGCCGGAACAGGCGGCGCGCTATGCCAATGTCGCGGCGGCGCTGAAATGCACCGGATATGGGGCGGTGGCGCCGATCCCCCGGCCCGACGAGGTGCTGCGCATCCTCAACGGATAAGACGAGGGGTGCGCTCGATCCGGCGACGATTTGCACCGTCTGTGCGGAGTGACCTGCTCGCAGTTTCTCACCAAGTTCAGGCAAGTCGAGCAAAGGTTCACAAAGGAGATTTTCTGATCCGTGGGTTGCATTGAAACTGCGGTGCGCCGGCTGCGTTGTGAACCTTGGCGCGCTTGCCTGAACGCGGCCATAACCGGTCAGCTTCAGGGACCCTTGCGCCATCTCCGCTCCTGTGCGAGCCTCCATGGATAAAGTCCGACACCTGGTGCCCCCGGAGCCATCGCCGCTCTCCACCCTAAGCCGACATACAGGCCGGTTATCAAGCGTCAGATTTGATCCGCTAGGGCGACCGGCCGTGCGGTACCTTTGGGGTTCTACCGGTGCTGATCGATTTCTTTGCGGCACGACGTATCGCCAGACGACGCTCCGGCGGCAGCGAGTCCGGGGGCGGCGAATAGATCGTCACGACGTCATGTGTGCCATATCCGAGGCGCACCGTGACCG
>DATHNI010000214.1:0-5268 GCA_035486135.1 Acetobacteraceae bacterium | reverse complement strand
CCGCTACCCATGAAGCGAGGACCCCACGCATCGTGAGACGGCATTGCCATGATACGGTGCCGAGCCTGGCCGGGCTTCTGTTTGGCGGGACAGTGCGCCGCGCCGCGAAGCAAGCAAGAAAGGGCCTAACGCAGATGCAGGCAGATGCGCGCGGATGTACGCTGATGGGCCGGAGCCCGGCATGGTCGTTCACCGCAACAATCGCCCGGCCCTTCCTGATGAGCCTCGCCGCCGCACCGGTCCGGGTCCCATCTGCGTGCATCAGCGGGCATCCGCCTGCATCTGCGTTAAACCCTTTCTTGCTTGCTTTGCCGCGCGCCGCACCTCGCCGCGAAGGACCCCGGGCGCCACGCGGCAGCCAGAACCCCATGCACCAATTCGGGGCGGCGCCGGTCGGAGCCGATCGGTACCATCGTGGGCAAGACCCCTTGCACCTGAACCGACGCGCGCAGCCTGCCACAGATCGAGCCGACTGCTGCCAGGGCTGCCAAGACCCCATGCACCAAAGTTGCGCCGGCATTGGCTGCGTTCCCATGGCGTGGGTCACCGTCTCTGGTGTGGCGAAACGAGACGCATGCGAGACGGCGTCGCGCGCGGTCAATCCCGCTTATCCGATCGGCGTTGCCATTCAGCCGATGGAACCAGCATCAGCGCTCGTCTCACGGAATGTGCCGCCGTCCCATGACAAACGAAATGAGACATGTGCGAGACGGGGATGGGCCCGAGCCGCGGCAAGGCGGCCAAGCGGCCATGCACGTCTGATCAGGCGCGTGCGCAGGTGGCGTGCCGACCCGATCACCCTCACCCTCGCCGGTTCGCGTCTCGACCCCCGGGTCAAGCGCCCAGGGGCATGCCTCTCCCGCTCCCGCGGGAGAGGTTGATGAGCACGATCCCCCGCCTCTACGTCCCGGCCGACCTCGCCGCTGGCGCCATGGTCGCGGGTTCCGCCGCCCAGGCGCACTACCTCGGCACCGTCCTGCGCTGCGCCGCCAACGACCCCGTGCACCTGTTCAACGGCCAGCACGGCGAGTGGACCGCTCGCATCGCGGACCTGCGCCGCGACCGCGTCACCTTGGCCGTGGAAACCCAGCGCCGGCCTCAGGAACCCGAGCCCGACCTCTGGCTCGTCTTCGCCCTGCTGAAGCGCGACGCCACCGACCTGGTCGTCCAGAAGGCCACCGAGCTCGGCGCCTCGGCGCTCCTTCCCGTCTTCACCGACCGCACCAACGCCGCCCGCGTCAACGAAACCCGTCTGGCCGCCATTGCCACGGAAGCCGCCGCGCAATGCGAGCGCCTGACCGTCCCCGTCCTTCACCCGCCCACGCGCCTGCCCGACCTGCTCTCCACCTGGCCCGCTGACCGACACCTCTACGCCGCGATCGAACGCACCACCGCCCCGCCGCCCCGCCTCGCAAACGCCCCCACCAACGCCGCCCGAAAAGCCGCCCTCTTGGTCGGCCCCGAAGGCGGCTTCACACCAGCCGAGCTTGACGCCATGCTCCGGCATCCCTTTGTAACCCCAGTGAGCCTCGGGCCGCGCATCCTGCGGGCCGAGACCGCCTGTGTTGCCGGCCTGGCATTGTTGCAGGGCCCGTGGTGCGGCTAAGAAGCTGGTCCTTGAACCCGAAACGTCTGGGAACCGCATGTCCAATCCCGGAGACGGCGACGCGACTCCGATCACCTCGATCCGACAGCTTGCCGACCACATTGCCACCGGCTGCAAGCCGCCCGCCGATTGGCGCATCGGCACGGAGCACGAGAAGTTCGGCTTCCGCCAGGACGATCTGGCGCCGCCGCCCTATCTTCCCGCCGCCGGCCAGCCGGGCGCGATTCGCGACCTGCTGGCCGGAATGCTGCGCTATGACGCCGCCCCGATCACCGACCACGGCAACATCATCGGCCTGAAGCAGGGTGGCGCGGCGATCTCGCTGGAACCCGCCGGCCAGCTTGAACTGTCCGGCGCCCCGGTCGAAACGCTGCACGACACCAAGGCCGAGATGGACACCCATTTCGCCGAGGTGCGCAGCGTCGCCCAGGACCTGCGAATCGGGTTCGCCCCGCTCGGCTTCCATCCCCTGGCCCGCCGCGCCGACATGCCGTGGATGCCGAAGGGCCGCTACGCCATCATGCGCCGCTACATGCCGCTGGTCGGCACACGCGGCCTCGACATGATGACGCGCACCTGTACCGTGCAGGTGAACCTCGACTACGGCTCGGAAGAGGACATGCGGCGCAAGCTGCGGGTCGGCCTGTTGCTCCAGCCGCTGGCCACCGCGCTGTTCGCCAATTCTCCCTTCACCGAGGGCAGGCCGAACGGTTTCCAGTCCTATCGTGCCTTCATTTGGGCCGACACCGACAACGACCGCTCCGGCATCCCCCAGGTCATGTTCGAGGACGGCTTCGGCTTCGAGCGCTACGCCCAATGGCTGGTCGACCACGTGCCGATGTATTTCATCTATCGAAACGGCGAGTACATCGACGTCGCCGGCAGTCGCTTCCGCGACTTCATGGACGGCCACCTGCACAACCAGCACGCGACCGAGGCCACCGTGGGCGACTTCGCCGACCACATGACCACCGTGTTCACCGACGTCCGTATCAAGCGGTTCCTGGAGATGCGCGGTGCCGATGCCGGCAGCCCGGAGATGATGCTGGCGCAGTCCGCCTTCTGGGTCGGTTTGCTGTACGACGACGCCGCGCTGACCGCGGCCGAGTCCTTGCTGCGCGGCGCCGGCTGGATAGATGCCGTGACAATGCGTGAAGCGGTGCCGCGTGACGGCCTGGCGGTGAAACTCCCGTGGAAGGACGGCGATCTTCGCGACCTGGCGCGCGACGTGGTTGCCATCGCGCGGGACGGGTTGCGGGCCCGGGCGCGACTGGACTCGGCGGGACAGGACGAATCGGGCTATCTTGTGCCACTGGAGGTTATCGCGGCGGGGGCTCCGAACCAGGCGGAACACTGGTTGCGGCGCTTCCACGGGCCATGGGGCGAAGATGTGCGTGAAATTTTCGCCGAAACGTCGATCTGAAACGAGGTCATAAGCCTTGGCGGGCCCATCCAAATTGCGATACAACCGAGACGGTGTTGATGACCCGATGATGGCAGGCACGACAATCAGGCCCCCAGGCCCGGCCACGCAGTCCAGCCCATCCGGACAGGTGGTTCTTCGTCTGCGCCTGATCGGCCAGATGGAAGCCTGGACCATTACTAGTGAGAACGTGCTGCCTGCCGGCCGCAAGACGCGCGCCCTGCTGGCAGTCGTCGCGCTGTCCGCGCCGCGCCCGGCCCTGCGCGGCCGACTCGCCGAACTGCTGTGGAGCAGACGGCCGGAGGAACAGGCGCGGGCGTCGTTGCGGCAGGAAATCCATCGGCTGCTGGAAACCCTGACGCCCGCCGGCGGCGAGATCATGCAGGTCACCCGCGACCACCTGTCGCTGCGCGCCAGCGCGGTCTGGGTGGACGTCGAGGAGGTGATGCGCGCCACCACCGACCAGCCGGCCTCGCTGTCATTGCTCGACGGTGACCTGCTGGAGGATCTGGACGGCATCGACCCGACCTTCGACGCTTGGCTGACCACTGAGCGCGAGCGGTTGCGCGACCGTGCCCGCAACGTCGCCGAGGCGCTGCTGCGCGAATCGAGCGAGCCCGAATCGGCGATCCCCGCGGCGCAGCGTCTGTTGCAGATCGATCGCGCGCATGAAGGCGCGTGGCGGGCGCTGATGCGGGCGCACGTCGCGCGCGGCGAGCGCGGCATGGCGATCCAGGCCTACGACCGCTGCCGCGCCGTGCTGGCCGACCTGCTGGACGCCGCACCGTCGCAGGAAACCCAAAAACTGCTGGCGGAAATCCGCGGTCCCTATGGCAGCCGCGTTCCCGTGCGTCCCTCGCCCCCGCCGCCCGCGCCGCCGGTTCAGGCCGCGCCGCCGCCCCCTCCGTCCTACGAGGACGAGCATGAGGAGCCGGTGGCCGTGCTCGAGCCGCGGCAGGACCTGCGCAACGCCCGCGGCGGCGCCCATGTCGGCGTGCTGCCAATGCAGTTCCCCGGCGCCTCGGACGAGGAGGCGCATCTCGCCCCGGGTCTGGCCGAGGAAATCACCACCGCGTTGTCGCGCTTCCGCTGGATGTTCGTCGTCGCGTCCAGCTCGCTCGCCCGATTCGCTGCGGAGACGCGCGACGAGGGGGCGATTCGCCGCACGTTCGGCATCGACTTCCTGGTGGACGGCTCGATCCAGCGGGTGCGCAACCGGCTGCGCATCACCGTCCGTCTGCTCGATCTGCGTGCCGGCAACCAGGTGGTGTGGGCGCGCCGCTTCGACCGTCAGACCAACGACCTGCTGACGCTGCAGGACGAGATCGCCGCCGAGGTGGTGGCGCAGATCGACCCCGAGATCCTGCTGATCGAGGCGCGGCGCAGCGCCACAAGGCCGCCGGTGGACGCCACCGCCTACGATCTGGTGCTGCGCGCCATCCCGCTGATGTGGCGGATGGAGCGTGCGCCGTTCATGCAGGCCGGCGAGCATCTGGCGCGCGCCATCGAACTGGAACCGGACTACGCCGCCGCGTACGCATGGTACGCCTACTGGCACGTGTTCTTCGTAGGTGAGGGCTGGGCCGACAATCCCCGGGCGATGATCGAGCAAGCGGGGACGCTGGCCGAACGGGCGATCGTGCTGGATCCGTTCGACGCCCGTGGCCTCGCCGTCGCCGGGCACGTTCGCGCGTTCCTGCATCATCGGCTGCGCGAGGCAATCAGCCTGCACGAGCGTGCCTTGTCGCTCAATCCGAACATGGCGATGGCCTGGGCGCTGTCAGCATGCGCGTACGCCTATCTGGGCGAGCCGGAGGAAGCCGAACGGCGGAACAACCACTACAAGAAGCTTTCGCCGCTCGATCCGCACGCATTTTTCTACGATACTTTTTTCATCTACATCCATCTGCTGAAGCGGGATTTCGAATCCGCGGTGGCGGCCGGGCGGATTGTCAGCGAGATGAACCCGTCGTTCTCGGCGAGTCACCGGCTGTATCTGGCGGCGCTTGGCCATACCGGGCGGACCCAGGAGGCAGCGATTATCCGCCAGCGGCTGATGGCGCTGGAGCCGGACTTTACGGTGGAGCGGTTCCTGGCCTCAACGCCGCTGCAGCGCGAGGTCGATCGCGAGCTGTTCGCCGAGGGGTTGCGGCTGGCCGGCGTGCCGGAGCACGACGCGGAACCTCCGGCGTCCGTTGGCAGCCACGAGTTGCGTAGCGTTTCGTAGGAAGGCCAGGGG
>DATHNI010000213.1:0-9180 GCA_035486135.1 Acetobacteraceae bacterium | reverse complement strand
GATTGCCGCGTCGCTACGCCCCTAACAAGAAGCAAGGCCCTCCCCCTCCCCTTGAGGGAGGGGGTTGGGGGGAGGGGTTCCGTGCGGTGCGGACCCCTCCCCCCAACCCCCTCCCTCAAGGGGAGGGGGAGGGCCTTGTTTCTTGTTAGGGGCGTAGCGACGCGGCAATCCCGCGCACGGTGAGCCGCTCGAGGACCGTGACCCACCGTCATGCCGACAAAGAGCCTGCCCCGGGCGAAGGCCGCGGTCGGCATCCACGACTTTGCGGCGCGCGCAAGGCAAGTCGGTCCGTCGGCATGACGGGGTGGCTGCGCGGGTAGCACCTGTCCGCGTTGCAAATATTTCACCCCGACCCAGTGCCTCTCGGGCGCGCGGCGGATTGCCGCGTCTCTCCACTCCTCGCGATGACGGTTCCTGGATTACCCGGCTTCGGCGGCGCGGCGGGCACGCATCGCGTCTTCCCAGTTGCGGCCGTCGAAAGACCGGGACGGATGCAGCGTCGCCACATCGACGTCGTCCAGGCAACGGGCGTTGACGCTGACCTTGTCCGGATCCGAGCGCGGCACATAGAACGCGTGGATGCCGCAATGCCGGCAGAAGGTGTGCTTCGCGACATTGCTGCCGAATTGATAGGTCGTCAGCGCGTCCTCGCCTTGCAGCAGGCTGAACCGGTCCAGCGGCACGACCAAATGCAGGATGCCCTTCTTGGTGCAGATGGAACAATTGCAATCCGACACCAGCGCCAGGTCGGCCTGGACGCGCATACGCACCTGGCCGCAATGGCAGCCGCCTTCATAGTTTTGCAGCATCGCTTTCCGCCTCCGCTCTATCGTGTTGCCGGCGGAGGCTACCACGCCCGGCGCGGCATGACGTCCTCCCCCGGCATGGCGGTGATCGGCGATCGCGCCCGACCGCGGCGCGCGGCCGGGCAGCGCGCGTCCCTATGCCGCGTTGCGGCGCGCCTGCTCCTCCCGGAACAGTGCCAGCTCGTCGGCCATCGCCCGTGCCACGCTCGGCTGTTCGCAGGCGCGCCGGACATACGCCTGCAACGCCGGCCAGGGTGCTAGGTCGGTGCCGGTGAAACCCGACCAGTTCATCACGGTCACGAGATACGCATCCGCCACCGTGAAGCCGTCGAGCAACCAGTCACGGCCGGTCAGATGATCGTTGAGATAACGGAACCGCGTTGCCATTTTGCCGCGGGCATAGTCCTTGGCACCGTCATTGGTTTGCGGATCGAGCAGCGGAATGAAGACGACCTTGTGCAGCTCGGAGGTGATGAAGTTGAGCCATTGCTGCAAGCGGTAACGCTCGATGCCGCCTTGCGGCGCCAGGCCGGATTCCGGATGACGATCGGCCACGTATTGCAGCACCACCGGGTTTTCCATCAGCAACTCGCCGGCATCGGTGCGCAGCACCGGCACCTGGCCCATCGGATTGATCGCATGGAAGTCCGAGCCGTCGGCGACGCGCTTGGACCTGGTGTTGACGCTGATGAACGTTGCGGTGGCACCGGCTTCGTAAAGCGCGATGCGCGTCGCCATCGAACACGCGAGTGGGGCGAAGTACAGCTCCATGTCGGCCTCCCTGGTTGATTTTTGTACTGTATTGTAGGAAAAGCGGGGGCGTCAAGGATTTTGTCTGGAATGGTACAAAAATCGGCTGCGAAGCGCGGACGGCCGCGCGCATACGACCCGGACACCGCCTTGGCGCAGGCCATGGCGGTGTTCTGGGACGCCGGATTTGCCGCCACGTCGCTGGACGACATCACCGCCGGCACCGGCATGAACCGTCCGAGCCTGTATGGCGCGTTCGGCGACAAGCAGGCGCTGTACCGCCACGCGCTGGAACGCTACCGCGCGATGGCTCGGGCCGCCTTGCAGGAGACGCTGCGGCACGACCGGCCTCTGCGTGATGGCGTGCGTGCGGTGTATGAACGGGCGCTGTCGCTCTACTACTCCGGCACGCACGGTCCGCGCGGCTGCTTCCTGATCGGCACCGCGCTGACCGAGGCGGTGCTGGACGCCGAGGTGCGCGAAACATTGGCTGCCGGTCTGCATGAAATCGACGATGCGTTCGCGGCACGAATGCGCGTGGCGCAGCTTCAGGGCGAGTTGCCGGGCGACGCCGATCCGGCGATCCTGGCGAAACTTGCCTCGGCGGTGCTGCACACCTTGGCGATCCGCTCGCGTGCGGGAGAGCAACGCACGGCTTTGCAGGCGATTGTCGAGCCCGCGCTGGATCTGATCTG
Source organism: Acetobacteraceae bacterium (assembly GCA_035486135.1). Lineage (GTDB taxonomy): Bacteria > Pseudomonadota > Alphaproteobacteria > Acetobacterales > Acetobacteraceae > JASHVB01. Next base: position 6,929 of record DATHNI010000213.1, on the reverse strand, counting down.
CGGTCCGCCCCGGCCCGCCATCCCCAGGCCGGCTGCCCGCGAGCCGGGCAACCGCAAACCGGGGAGACCTAATACCAACCCGCGAACATACTGACCTACGGCGAACGCGCCACGCGCCCTCGTGTCATGGCCGGCGAAGGCCGGCCACCGACGTCTTTTCTTTGTTGCATGCAGCAAAGTCGTGGGTGGGCGGCCTTCGCCGGCCATGACACGAGGAACGGTAGGTGCGATCAGAATGAGAGTCAGTGTTTCGGGCGGATGTTATAAGCCGGGTGACCCCAAACCGGGGAAGGGCAAGCCAGGCAAACGCAAGCTGGCCGGACATACGCCACTCCCGCGCAAGCGGGCGGCGCACAAACCGGCCGGGCCGCTGTGAGGCGGCGCGGCCGAGGTCACTCGCCGGCCATCTGGCGGGCGCGGAATTCGATCCGCAGGTGCCACGTCTTATACCAGTCCGCGAAATGGTCGACACACGGACGATGCCCCCGTCATGCCGACGAAGGTCGGCATCCACGACTGCCCTGCGCGCCGCGATGAAAAGGCGTGGATGCCCTAACCTCCGTCGGCATAACGGCGGGGCATCGTCCGTGTGTCGATAACAACGCGGGCTGGTCCTACCGTCGTCCGCCGGCCATTCGCCGCGCCCAGAGAGCAGCGGCGAACGATGAGGTGGGCCGGTTCACGACACGCTGTCCCGCGCTATGTCAGGCAGACCGCTTCGACGTTGTTGCCGTCGGGATCGAGCAGGAACGCCGCGTAGTAGGTGGGACTGTAATCCGCCCGCAACCCGGGGCCGCCGTTGTCGCGACCGCCAGCCTTGATGCCCTCGGCGTGGCAGCGATCGACCGCCTGCCTGTCGGGTGCCCGAAACGCCACGTGCACGCCGGGGCCGCGACCGGCTTTACCCGCGTAGAGCCACAACGCCGGAGCGTCCTGCGGACCGAACCCCGCGCCGGATGCATCGGGGACGTGCCCAAGCGGCGCCAGCATCGCGGTATAGAAGCGGACGCTCGCGTCGAGATCCGTTACGTGCAAGCCGATGTGGTCAAACATGATGTCCTCCTTGGCATGGCGGTCATGATGCGCGGCGGGCGGCACATAGTTCTTGGAATAACTTGCGATCGCCGTTTGCCGCCCGACGGAATTGTCTTGGCGAGACGCCGGCGGCGCGATGGAACGTTCGGACGAAGTTGGACAGGTCGGCGAACCCGGCCTCCAACGCGATATCGGTAATCGAGCGCCCGCCATCCGCCAGCATGCGGGCGGCGTGACGCAGCCTGGTGCGCACCAGATACTGGTGCGGCGTTACGCCGAGCACGGTCGAGAACAGACGCAGGAAATGATACGGGCTCAACCCGGCAACGCAGGCCGCGGTTTCAAGTTCGGTTGGCTCCTGCGCCCGCGCTTCCAGCCAGAGCGCGGCCTCTACCATGCGGCGCCGGTCGCGGGCGCTCGCGCGCCAGTCCCGCTTCGGCCGCGCCGCGACGATGCCGGCACACAAGGCGGCCAGCAGCAGTCCAAGCTCGTCGAGCCCGAGGTCGCAGCCGCCATCCGCCGCTGCCTGCGCAAGTTCGCCGGCCACCATTGTCTCGGACGCGGGCGGCACGCTGCCGGCGCGCCAGAATTCGTTTCCAGCACCGATTGTTTCGGCCAGCTCCGGGCTGAAGGAAAACGCCAGGCACTCGTCGCCACAGGTGTGGTCGTGAGTGCACATGTATTCGTCACCCGGACGGCCCAGCAATACCGAACCGGCCACGAGCTCGAGCATCTGGCCGCGATAGCGATATCCGAAACTGCCTTTGCGCACGTAGGCCATACAGAACGCCTCGTGGTGCTCTGCATAGGGTGCATCATGCGGTCCACGGCTGCACCGGTAGTCGGTCACCGCCATCGATCCGCACTGCATGAGGGTGGTGACCGCCATCACGTCTCCTGTAACCGGATAGATGGTTATAAACCTCGCTTTTGCCTGGCATGTCAACCATACAGGAGGTTAGAACAACGAATGGCATCCCGAAACCACCACAGCGCGGTCGCTCCCGCCATCCTCGCGCCGGCCGAGGATCTGTGTCTCACCTTCGCCAACACCCTCTCCTGGCGTGGCAGTACCGCTCCCACCGAGGCGCTTGGTGGGCTGCCGGATCTGCTGGAATGGCTCGCCGAAACCGGGCAGCGGCCGGCGCCGGCCTGGTCCGAGGCAGCTTCCTGGTCGCACAACCATCCCAAGCGGGCGGCGCGATTGTTCACCGAGGCGCTCGCGTTGCGCGAAGCGATCTTCCAGTGCTGCTCCGCCGTGGCACGCGGCGATGCGGTCCCCGATGAAGCCCTCGACGCCCTGAACGACGCCCTTGCCGCCGCCCCGCCCCGCCGCTGCCTTGTTCCGGTTGGCGGCGGCTACGCCTGGGCGACCGAGGCCGGCGCGCCTTCGGTTCCCGTGCTGCTGGCCCCGGTGCTTTGGTCGGCGGCGGACCTTCTCGCCCGCGCCGATCAACTCCGCGTGCGGCGCTGCGCCAACGACAAATGCCTGTGGCTGTTCATCGACCGCAGCAAGGCGGGTACCAGGCGCTGGTGCGACATGGCCGCCTGCGGCAACCGCGCCAAGGCGCAACGGCATTATCGGAACAGCCGGCCGGATTGATGCGTTCGGTTCGAGGCGAAGGCGCCGATGGACCGACTCGCTACGACCTTCCTATACCTTAGGTGGCAACAGCAGCGAATCGGTGGTGGTGATGGCAGCCAGCAACCTCGCGGCGCGGCGCGCCGCAAAGGCCAATCGTCGCAAGGCGATCGTGGCACAGAAACGCAAGTCCGAGGTGGCGGAAAGCACGCAGGCCGGTCAGGCGATCCGTGCCGCGGCGTTGCCGATCCGGCACTGCCTGTTGACCGAAAGCCTGTTCGAGACCGGAATCGGAACCTTGATCCTGGCTCGCGGGAGCACGGTCGGGAGCCTCGCCGTCGCCGGCTTTTTGCTCGATACCTATTGCCGCGGCGTCAAGGACGTCATGTTCCGCACGATGGATGCAGGACAACTCGCGCCGTATCTCGATATGTTGCGCGAGACGACGCCGCTGGCGCCGGTGGAACCCAGCTACGCACGCAAGCTGTTGCGCGACCTGACAAGGTGGTCCGCCTCGCTCGGCTTTCCGCCGCCGCGGGACTTCGCGGCCGTGGAGCGGCTGTTCGGCACGGTCGATCCGCAAGCCTGCGACGTTGCGTTCGAATTCGGCACGGGCGGCAAGCCGCTATACATGTCGGGCCCGGGAGAACGGTTGTCGGTGGCCCATCAACAGGTGAAGCGCTTGCAAGAGCGACTTGGCCCGGACAACTTTCATTACGTGGTCGGGGGTTAGGACGATTTCAACCCTGACTGGACTTTTCGCGAATTCCACTGCCATTGCGAGTTGCCACCGGCCGGCGGCCGACCCGCCCTGAATGAAACTGCGGAGAGCGTCGTGCTCTGAGGCTCCCCCTCCCCTTGAGGGAGGGGGCTGGGGGAGGGGTGCGTGCGCCCCCAGCCAACGGATGCACGCACCCCTCCCCCAGCCCCCTCCTCAAGGAGAGGGGGAGGACCTTGTTTCTTGTTAGGAGCGAAGCGCCGAAGCAATCTCCCGCCTGACGATCCTTTGGCGGCTCGTTAGGCGGGAGATTGCTTCGGCGCTTCGTTCCTCGCAATGACATTGGGTGAGCAACACCGTGATGCCTGTTGCTCAGCTCCAGCCCCGTGCGAGTTTGCGGACCGTGGTCGACGCGTTCCGCTTGCCCTCGCCGGCATAATCCTCGTGCCACTCCTCGATCTTCGCCGGATCGTAGAGGTAGTTCACCATCAGCGTGGCGCTCTCCTTGGCGCCCTTCTCCGACGTGTCGCCCAGCATGTTGATGCGTTCCACCCTCGCGCCATTCGACAGATGGAAGTGCGCGACCGGATCGCGCGCCCGCCGCTTGTTGGCCGCACCACTCTCGGCCAGCAGGTAGCGCGCGCACAGCCGCACCAGCACCGGCTCGGCGGTCTTGCGCAATCCGACCTCACGCCACCAGCCACGCTTGGCCAGGATCGCCGCCAGCGATGCCGTGCCGGTCTCCGCCGGCATCGCGGAACCGAGGCTTGCGGCTTCGTCCGCCGACATCAACTGCTGTTCATCGCCCGCCAGCTTCTCGTCGATCCAGCGGCGGAACCCGGGGATCGGCGACAGCGTGGCGAAGGTCTTCAAATTGCGAAACTCCGCCGACAGCACCTCCACAACGCGCTTGATCAGGAAGTTGCCGAAGCTGATCCCCGCCAGCCCGAGCTGACAGTTGCTGATCGAATAGAAGATCGCGGTATCGGCCTCGCGCGGGTCCTGCACCGGCGCCTTCTCGTCGAGCAAACCCTGCACGCTGCCTGCCAGCCCCTTCACCAGGGCGACCTCGACGAAGATCAGCGGCTCCCCCGGCATGCGCGGATGGAAGAACGCATAGCAACGGCGATCGGAATCCAAACGATTCTTCAGGTCGCGCCAGGAGCGGATGGCATGCACCGCTTCATAGTCGACCAACTTCTCCAGCAGCGCAGCGGAGCTGTTCCAGTCGATGCGCTCCAGTTCCAGGAAACCGATGTCGAACCACGCCGACAGCAGCCCGCGCAGATCGGCCTCCAGGGCAGCGAGCAACCGGTCGTCCTTGCGGATCTTCAGCAGGAAGGCGCGCAGGTCCACCAGGAACTTGCGGCCGTCCGGGATCGAGGTGAACTGCGTCAGCAGCTTCAGCCGCGGCGGTTCCAGCGCCTGGCGCAGTTCCGCGGTGGCGACCGCCCGGTCGGCCGGGTCGATGGCTTTCTGCACATCGTCATAAGCGTGCGTGACGGCGTCGGCGTCCGAATCGAAACTCGCAAGCGTGCGCAGGAAGTGTTTGCGGCCGGCCTCGTCCAGCCCCTGATAGGTCTGCGCCAGCCTGGCCGCCCGGTTGCGCGCGCTGATCTCGCCGCCGCGCCCGTGCAGGCAGGCGCGCATTTGTGATTCGAGCGGTTCGTCCGGCTCGCCGGCCACGCTCGACGCCATGTCGCGCCAGACGGTGGTGATCCGGCGGATCGCGCGATCCAGCAAGCCCAGTTCGATGACGTCGCTCATGCGGGCACTCCCTTGCGGCGGGCCGACTGTAACCCACTCGCGGGGGATTTAGGCGGGGTCATTGCAGTTACAACTGCGTCAGGCAGCGTTGTTAGCAGGTCTTCCGCCACCATGCCCGGGCCGGCCAGCACCGCGGCCTGGCCGTGCAGCCAGGCGCCGGCCGCGGCCGCTTCCCAGGCCGGCATGCCCTGCCCGAGCAATCCGGCAATGATCCCCGACAGCACGTCGCCGGCGCCGGCGGTCGCCAACCAGGGCGGCGCCGAGGCGTTGATGGCCGCGCGTCCGTCCGGTGCCGCGATGATGGTGTCGGCACCCTTCAGCAGCACCACCGCGCCGGTCCGCGCGGCGGCAGCGCGTGCGGCGGCCAGCCGATCCCCCGGATGTCCCCCCGGCTGTCCGAACACGCGGGCGAACTCTCCCGCGTGCGGCGTCAGCACCGCCGCACCACGGAACGCGTCGGGGTCGCCGGCGAAGGCGGAGAACGCGTCGGCGTCCGCCACCACGCTGCGCCGCGCCGCGATCAGTGCCGGCAGGGCGGAACGTGCCGTGTCCACGCCGAGGCCGGGGCCGCAGACCCAGACATGGCGGCGCGTGTCGTGCAGCAGCTCGTCCAGCGGCGCCTCGTTGACCAGCAGGCCAGGTGAGCCGGCGCGATACACATCGCCCCCGCCGCGCGCGGCGATCGTCACCATGCCCGCCCCGGCGCGCCGTGCCGCATCCGCGGCCAGCCGCGCCGCGCCGGTCATCGTGGCACTGCCCAGCACGGTGACATGGCCGCGCGAGTATTTGTGCGCCTCGGCGCCCGGGCGCGGGAGCGGCCAGAGTTCCGGCAGGTTGGTGAAGGTGTTCGGGCGCGCCTGTTGGAGCACGCCGGGCGGCATGCCGATGTCGGCCAGCACGATCTCGCCGCAGCGCTCGCGTCCAGGGAGCAGGAGATGGCCGGGCTTGAGGCGGAAGAAGGTGATTGTGAGGGCGGCCTGCGGCGCGAAGCCGCGGATCGCGCCGGTGGCGCCGTCCAGGCCGCTCGGCACGTCCACGGCGACCACGCGATGCGATGCTCGGAGGGTGTCGGCCACCAGCCCGTCCACGTCGCGCGCCAGTCCGGCGCCGAACACCGCATCGATCACCAGGGTGGCGCGGGCTGCTTCGTCCGAGGTGAAGGGGGCGACCGGGCCGTGCCATTGCGCCGCTGCGCCGGCGGCGTCCGATCCGGTACGTGGCGGAGCCAGAGCCGCGACCGCCACCGGCCAGCCCTGCTGGGCGAGCAGCCGCGCGGCGATATAGCCGTCGCCGCCGTTGTTGCCCGGCCCGCACAGGACCAGCGTGCGGCGTGGGCGGAAGCGGCCTTGCACGGCGCGGGCGACGGCGCGGCCGGCGTTCGCCATCAGCACGGGGCCCGGCACGCCGAGGCCGGGCGAGGCGGCGTCGGCAAGCGCCATCTCGTGCGGGGTCAGCAACTCGGGCCGGCCGGTGAGCTGGTGCAGCCAGGTGGTGTCGAAGCTCATGGCGGTGCGTCCGATGCGGGGCGGCGGACTCTGCGCGGTGGCGGCTTGCGGCTCAAGCGGGAAGGTGCGGGCGAATTGGTGCATGGGGTTCTGCTTGTGGTGGTGACCAACCCCTCCGGCAGCCGGGAGCGCCTCGCGATCAGACAAGAATTTGGAACCACCGATGCACACGGATGGGACAGGGGCCACCGCTCCGGCGCCGCTCGCCAGGGTTGGTCTTTCGACGGTCGCCGTGAATGGCCGTGCCGGACTCGGACCATCGGTGAGCATCGGTGTGCATCGGTGGTTCCAAATTCTTGCTTGGTCGCGAGGCGCTCCCGGC
>DATHNI010000212.1:0-22565 GCA_035486135.1 Acetobacteraceae bacterium | reverse complement strand
GAACGTGGGCATCCACGACTGTACCGCTCTTACCCAGGCAAGTCGTGGATGGCAGGCCCTTCCCGGTATGCAGGGTTGTCCGGTGTGCTCCGGCGGCGCAAGCCCTTCAATCGCCAACCGGCAAACCGGCCGGCGACATCGAATTCCGGCAAGCAGTGCGCGCGTGCGATTCCTCAATCGTCTCGCATCGCACGCCATTCGCGACTGCGCACAAAAGGCATTGACCGGATGGGCGGCGACGCCCGGCCGCTGGGCCTGCCGCCCTACTCCGCCGCCTGCACCACCTTCTCCGCCCCACCCATATACCGCACGCTGACCGGCTGCCCCGTTTCGAACGGGCTCTTCAGATCGAACTCCTTCGCCATCTCGCGCACCGCCGGGAACACCTCCTCCCCCAGCAGCCGGATGCAGGTCTTCGCGTCGGCGTGCGACACCGTCCCGTCATTGCCCCAGAACGCGAAGATGCCGGGCCGCGTTTGCTCCAGCAGCACGCGCAGTTTGGCGATCACCTGCTTGGGCGTGCCGGCGATGATCATCATCTCCTGCAACTGACCTTCCAGTGCCGGACGGGCGCGCGGACTCTTGGAACGGCCGATCGAGGACTCGACGAAGGCGCGGCGGTTCTCCGGGCTGTAGTAACCCGCGGGCGTGCTCCACACCGGATGCGCCAGGCCAGTGAACTCGCCTTGCATCCACAGGAACTGCCGCGCGTTCTCCAACGCCTTCTCTTCGGTCTCGGCAACGTGGATCTGCTTCAGCAGGCCGTGATACTCCGGTCCGCCGGCGAAGCCCGCCTCGGCCGCCGCGTCGTCATACATCTTCCAGATCTGGTTGGTCCGGTCGACCGGCGTGTTCAGTGCAATATACGGATACCCGTGCTGCGCCGCCCACAGGATCGTCTCGCGGCTGATCACGCCGGGAATCCAGATTCTCGGATGCGGCTTCTGCATCGGCACCGCCCACGGATTGACGACGCGGTGCTGGTAATGCGTGCCTTCCCAGCGGAACGGCCCCGGCGTCGTCCAGGTCTTCACGATCAGGTCGTGCGCCTCCTCGAAGCGCTCGCGGTTGAACGCGGGGCTGACGCCGTTGGCAAGTTGCTCCTGCCCACCGCCGCGCACGAAGCCGGACACCAGCCGTCCCTTGGAGATCATGTCGATCATCGCCAGCTCTTCCGAGAGCTGCACCGGGTTGTCCGACAGCGGCAACGGATTGCCCAGGATGACGATCTTCACGTTCTTGGTGACTGCGGCAAGGATGGAGGCGAAGATGTTGGTTCGTGCCTGCATGCAGAACGGGGCGTTGTGATGCTCATTCAGCATGATGCCGTCCATACCGAGTTCGTCGCACAGGATGTAGTGCTCCAGATACTCGTTATAGAGCCGGCTGCCTGCAATGGAATCGAAATGCTTGTTCGAGAACATCAGCGCGGTAGCGCCGAAATCCAGCCCGGCCTGAGCGAAATAGGCCGACATCGGTTGCTCAGTGAAGTACATCAGGTGCATGACGATCTCCCTTGCGGTAGCCGATATGCCGCCACAGCCGCTTGTTCTCCCGCGAGCGTAGCAAGCCGGCGCCGCGTGGACAAACCAAGGTCCCTTCCCACGCGGCGCCAGCTCGATCAGTAGCTCAGCGGCTCCGCCACCACCGGCGTCCAGCGCGCTTTCTTCACCACCGACAGGAACGACTGGTTGGAGGCGTGGTGGTCGGTGGGCGTGATCGTCAGTGGCGGTCCACCAAAGATGTCACGCCAGTCCTTGATGTTTTCCATCGACTGCTGGAACGCATCGATCGTCAGGTCGCGTCCGGCCCGTTGCAGCACCTCGATCATGCAGCACGCCGCGGCATAGCCGGCCTCGCCCAGATAGTTGATGTCGATGCCGAAGCGCTGCTTGTAGCGCGTGGTGACATCGCGCACCGCCGGCCGCGGATCGTCGGGATAGGCATAGAGACCCGGTGACATCGAGTAGAAGCCCTCGGCCGGTTCCCCTGGTGCCTCGGCGACGGCGGTGGAGTAGGTCGCGAACTGGCCGCAGAAATCCGGGTTCCACCCCATCTTGTGCGCCGTCTGCAACACGATGATCGTGTCCCGCACGATCGTGCCCATGCACACCAGATCGCACCCGCCCTCCTTCATCCGGGTGACCTGCGTGTTGAAGTCGGTGTCGGTCGGCCGGGAGACGGCAACCGCACCCAGTTTCAGCTTCATCGCCTCCACCTGAGCCACGACGCCGGCGTGGATGTCCTTGCCGAAATCGGTATCCTGGTACAGCGAACCGATGACCTTGCTGCCTTTGGTTTCGGCAAAGTATTTAACGCAGGCGCGCATCTGGTCGTAGTAGGAGGAGAACTGGCCGTACTTATAAGGGCTGAGCGGCAGATACATCGAGCGCGCGCAGGTCAGCGGAAACACGCTGGGCACGCCTTTCTCCAGCATCATCGGCAGCACCGCGTCCATCTGCGGCGTGCCGCCGCTGCTGATGGCGAGGAAGATATTGTCGCGGTTCACCAGCTTGTTCATCGCCTGCACGGCCTTGGGGACCTGGTATTCCATGTCCTCGACGATGAAATGGATTTTGCGGCCGTGGATGCCGCCCTTCGCGTTGATGTCGTCGAATGCCATGCGGATCGAGGCCGCGGCGTTACTGCCCTGGACGGCGGTGACGCCGGACAGGTCGGTCATCATGCCGATGGCGATTTCGGTATCGGACACGCCGCGTGTTGCGGCGGCAGCCCGTTTGACGATTGCCGGCGATGCAAGCAGGCCCGCGGCGCCGGCCAGCACGGCACGGCGTGTGGTCGTGTTCTTCATGACGCAGTCTCCCTCTTGCGGCCGGCGGAGTCCGGCCGTCGTGTCTCGTCGATTGACCCAGGAAGAGACCCGGGCTTCGCAGCACGTCTCGTCCAGATTCCGACGGCGCCGTCGGGGAGTACGACGGGCGGCATTCGAAGACGCTAGCACGGTCCTGGCCTGGCGTCATACGTGGCAATGGGCGTATGTCGGGGGCGATGCGATGCCGGCCGCCCTGATCGCTCATGCCACGCTGGCGGCACGTCAGTATTTTGGCGCGTCACTCCTCGACAAATGCCTGGAGCCGCGCGAGTGCATCGTCCCACTGCCGCGAGATGCGCTCCAGATACGCACGCATTTCCGCTAATGGTGCCGGCTCCAGCCAATACAGGCTCTCCCGGCCGGAGCGCTCGTAGCGCACGACCCCGACGCTCTCCAACACACGCAGATGCTTGGTGATCGCCTGCCGCGACAGGGCCGAACCTTCAGCCAGGCGCGAAATCGACAGTCGTGCATCGACACTGAGCTTGCCGATCAGCGTCAACCGCGTGGGATCGCCGAGTGCGGCAAACGCCGCGGCGGGATCGATCCGGCCGGTGCGGGCGCTAAGCCGTCTGTCCAACATGGTGAGAGATATTCTCGGTCTGGATCGACCACCCTTGCGAATTCATGCGGAATGCCTCGTCGCGCCGATGGGCCGGCAGCGCTGCGAAGCCCGACTCGGTCACGGTGAGCATGGTGCCGCTGGGTGTCGGTTCAAGTTGGAATTCGACGAGGGTTGGGGGTTCCGAGGCGTAGTCGGTGTTGGGGTCGATCGCATACGGGTGCCAGGTGAAGGAGAACAACCGTTCGGGCTCCATGCGTTGCACCGTCGCTGTCATGACGAGGTGTTCGTAGCCCGGATAGGTGATGTGGCCGCGCACCTCCTGGCCCGGCACGAACGGACCTTCCAGAGCGACGCGGAACCATGTGCCGAACTCGCGATGATCGGTCAGTGCGCGCCACACCCGCGCGACCGGCGCCTTCAGTTCGATGTGCTTTTCGATGTGGTCTTCCATGCGCAACCTCCCGGTTGTGGGTCAACTTAGGCTCATCGCCGCGATAAGGCAACCGTATGGTTGCGTATTGGCGGCGCTCTGGCACAACCTCTGCGATCGACCGCGCTTGGATGGGAGCGCTCGCCGATTATCGATAATCGGCCTCCCGCGTTGATCGACGTCTCGCGTTGGTCGACGTCTCGCCTGGGGCCGGTCGCGTTCAGGTTTGACAGGCCTGGCGACGCGGCGTTATGGCTGGCGGTCAGGACGTCGGTCGGTGGCTACGATCCATTGGATCGGAGGCTTGCATGGACCATGCGGACACTGGATTTGATTCCGGGGGCCAGAGTTTCGTCTGGCAGAGCACGCCGCGCGCCCATTGCCAGCCCGAACGCAGGCACACAGTGTCACCGGGCTCTTACTCAACGTCAGAAGTTGTTTCGCCAGCGCTACGGGGTTCCGTACGCCCGGCCTAGAATGCCGCGCCTCCGCCGGGTGCGGATCCCACGGTGCCGGCGGCAAACAACACCGGCGGCAAACAACAACGGAGAGGAGGCAAGAAAATGCTGGAGATCGTCCCCGTTCAGGATGACATGTTCGCGCCGGACGTCATCACAAACCCCTATGCCTACTATGGCCGGCTGCGCGACACCGACCCGATCCATTGGAACGAGACCTATGCCCTGTGGGTCGTGACGCGTTACGACGATCTGGTCTGGCTGACTCGCCATCATGAATTGTTTTCGTCCGCGGTTTTCAGGAACGACCCGAGGCCGGCCTATCCAGCCATCGATGAGTCGGACCTGGGCCTTTACGATTACGTCAGAAGTTACCAAGGCGACCAGTTCATCCAGCATGATCGCCCGGAACACCTCGAGATGCGCCGGGTCATGCACAGCTACTTCACTCCCAGGTCGATGGAAGCCTGGCGGCCCTTCGTACGCGACGCGGTGAAGGAGTTGCTCGATGCGGCGGAAGAGAAGGGCCACATGGACGTCATGCGGGACCTGGCGACCCCGCTGCCGGTCCTGGTCATCGCCCAGATGATGGGGGTACCGGCATCGGATCGGCCCTATGTCAGGCAACTGGCGGAGAAGCTGCTGTACATTGGACGCGGCGAGTACGACCGGATGAAGCCGCTCACCGAAGGCATGCGCGGGATGATCGACTACGTCTCGCCACTGGTGGACGAGCGTATCGTCAACCCCGGCGATGACTTCATCTCCGTCCTGGCGCGCGGCGAAAAGCAAGGCGTGTTCACCCGCCATCAGGTGCTGGTCAACACCTCGCTCCTGCTGCTGGCCGGGCACGAGACAACCATCAACCTGCTGTGCAACGGCACGCTGTCCTTCACGCGGCATCCCGAGCAATGGGAGCGTTTCAAGCAAGACCCGGCGGGCCAGGCCAAGCAGGCGACCGAGGAATGCCTGCGCTACGATTCGCCGGTCATCTCCATCCAGCGGATCGCGACGCAGGACGTGGAGTTGCGCGACAAGGTGATCCGCAAGGCCGACCGCATCCGCTGGTTTATTTCGTCCGCCAATCGGGACCCGGATGCCTTTCCCGACCCGGAGACATTCGACATTGCCCGCCACCCGAACCAGCACGTCGCGTTTGGGTCGGGCACCCATCATTGCCTCGGCGCGACGCTGGCGCGGGTGGAAGGGCAGGAGGTCTTCAAGGCACTGGCAGAACGTTTCCCCAACCTGCATGCCGAGACCGAGGGCTTGGAGTATCAACCCAGCATCACCTTCCGCTCGTTGAAGTCCCTGCCTGTCACCTTGCACTAGGAGAGCGGCAGTGGCACGCAAGCTGAAAGTCTGGGTCGACCACCATGTCTGTGTCGGCAACGCGATGTGCGAGAGCATCGCTCCGAAGGTGTTCCGGCTCGACGACAACCGCCAGTCGGAGGCCGTCGATCCGAACGGGGACACCGTCGAGAAGATCCTCGAAGCCGCGGAGAACTGCCCGGTGAGTGCGATCTTCGTGGAGGACGCGGAAACCGGCGAGCAATTGTTCCCGTAGCGGTGCCACAGGGCGATCGGGTGAACGAAAGGAAGGCCCCATAAGCGTCAGGATAAGCGCTCCGACGGGGCAGAACGGCACTCCCCCTCCCCTTGAGGGAGGGGGTTGGGGGGAGGGGTTGGTTGGGAGTTCGCACCGACCAACCCCTCCCCCAACCCCCTCCCTCAAGGGGAGGGGGAGTATTCTTCTCCGCGCCCCGCTTATCCTGATGCGCATGGGGCTTTGTCCCCGGCCTTCCTTTTCATGCCCGGCCGATTTGCTCTAGGCTCTCGCCCAGCCCGGGGTGGCCCACCTGCCGTCCCCGGACCAAGACCGATGCAACGGCAATCACGAGGAGTCGACCATGCTGTCACGCGAGGAGAACGAACTCGTCACCCGGGTAGGCCAGGGCACCCCCATGGGCAACACCCTGCGCCGCTACTGGATCCCCGCGCTGCTGTCGCGCGAAATCGCCGAACCCGACTCCCCCCCGACCCGCGTCCGTCTGCTCGGCGAGGACCTCGTCGCCTTCCGCGACAGCGAAGGCCGCATCGGCTTGCTCGACGAACTCTGCCCGCACCGCCGCGCGTCGCTGTTCTTTGGACGCAACGAAGACTGCGGCCTGCGCTGCGTCTATCACGGCTGGAAGTTCGACGTCTCCGGCGCCTGCACCGACATGATGAACGAACCGGAGGAGAACGACTTCAGGCACAAGGTGCGCCTCACCGCGTATCCCACCGCCGAACTGGGCGGCATCATCTGGGCCTATCTCGGCCCGGTCGAACACATGCCGCCGCTGCCGAAATTCGCCTGGACGCAGGCGCCGGAATCGCACCGCCACGTCACCAAGGTGATCCAGGAGTGCAACTGGCTGCAGGGCCTGGAAGGCGGCATCGATACCTCGCACGCGCCGATCATGCATCGCCTGCTGTCGGAAACCTCGACCCGCGGCGGCTTCAAGCCGTCCAGCCCGTTCGTGCGCGGCAAGGCGCCGAAGCTGGTCGTGGACATCACCGACTATGGCTACCAGTACGCCGGCATCCGCCCGCTGGGCGACAGCGAGATGCACATCCGCACCTACCAGTTCATCATGCCGTTCCACCAGATCCGTCCGTCACGGTCGGAGACCGGGCTGCCGCTCGACGCCGGGCACATCTGGGTGCCGATGGATGACGAGAACACCGCTGTGTACAACTGGGGCTATTGCCCGGACGGTCCGCTCGGCGAGGAAGACCGGCTGGAACGCGGCCTGGGTAACGGCCCGCTGCACGTCGATCCGGTGACGTTCCGTTCGAAGGCCAACCGGGCGAACAATTACATGCTCGACCGGCTGGTGCAGAAGGACGAAAGCTACACCGGCATCGACGGCATCAACGTGCAGGACCGCGCGATCCAGGAAAGCATGGGACGCGTCGTCGATCGGTCCAAGGAGCACCTCGGCCCGGCCGACAAGGCGATCATCCAGGCGCGCAAGCTACTGCGCCAGGCGGTGAAGACGGTCGAGGCGGGCGGCAATCCCGACGGCACCAGCACCAGCTACTACCCGCTGCGCGCGCACGAGGCGGTGCTGCCGCGTGATGCCGACTGGCGCCGCGAGATGACGCCGGAAATGCAGGCAGAGGCGATTCTCCAGACGGTGTAATCAAACCAGCCCGCGGCTGCGCGCGATCAGCCGGCGTTGCAGCCGGCCGCGCGCGCGGACCTCGAACATCGCCGCCCTCGGCATGCGGATGGCGAGTTCCAGCGCCGCGGCGCGACGCTGGCGCTGGAATGCGTTGGACAATGCGCCCAGCCAGTCGGTCGCCAGCTTTGGCGTGCCGAGGAAATAGGCCGTCCCCGGCTTGTAATGTCCGAGATTGGCCAGCCACCAGGAACCGATGCGGCCCGGGTCCGGCCAGGGTAGCTGGTCGTCCTCATCGAACGCGACGTTCTCGTCCGCCGGGTCGTCGTTGGGACCGGACTCGAAATCGCGCGGCGACTTGCGGTCAAGCCCGTGATGGGCAAGGTCGAGCCCGGTGATCGCGCTGAACGCCTCGCCGGCAAGCAGGGCGGTTTCGGGTTCCAGCATGCGTTCGATCAGCCAGGGGATGTAGACCGGATCGCCGACAACGGCTGTGGCGCGGATCAGGTCGCGCTGGCGATCGGGCAACCTGGCGAATTCGCGCAGCCATGCGTTGGCGTGCGGGACTTCGAGGCAGCGCAGCAGGAGGTCGAGCGCTTGCGTGGCGCGGGGCTGGTTGGTCCAGGCGATTTCGGCCAGCACGCCGAGCGCGGCCTCGCCGGCGCCCATGCGCGACGCGGCCCACGCGGACCAGAAGCGGCATTCGGGGTCGGGGTCGGTCAGGCCGGGGCGAAGCAGCGCCGCCAGGCCGGTGCCCCCGAGTTCGCCCGTGGCGCGGTAGGCGCGGGCGCGAACGACCGCGGCTGGGTCGTGCAGCGCTGCCTGCCAATCGGCCTGGCGCGTTGCACGACTGGCGCCGGTCCCGGCAACGCCAAGCCACCGTTGCAGCGAATCTCCCGCGCTCAGCAGCCACGAGCGCGCGGCCGCCGCGGCTGCCGGCTCGGCCCACGCCAATGCCGAGACCAGCGCCCGCCACGGATCGATCGCCGAAGCGGCCATGCCGGAGGTCTGTCCGGTCTGCAGGATTCCGGTCAGCGTCTCAGGGTTGCCGCTTTCGATCGCCAGCACGCCGGCGGCAAAGAACGCGCCGCCATCGACACCGGTCAGCGGCGTCAGCGTGGTGCGGCACACCGACCGGCCGTGCTCGCCCGCGATGCGCAGGCCGTCGATCTGCGCCTCGATGCGCTCGTCCAGGCGTTCCAGTTCGGCCAGGCGCAGCGCGGCGGAACCTGCCAGGTGGTCGCGCCGCGACCACATTGTGCTCGCGATCTCGGCATACTGTTCCAGGACGTCCGGTATCACACTGTCCATCTCCTGTTACGCGACAGCCGAGGGTGACGGCGCCAGCCCGGGGACTCCGGCTGGGCCCGTCTGCGGCGTGGTCGGATCGTTCTGCGCCGCTTTGGGCAGCGCTGGAGGTTCCGCCGGGATTGGCGGCTCGGCTGGGATGGGCGGCGTGGCCGGGACGGACGGCGTTGCCGGCACGGGCGGTGCGCCGCCCAGGCCGAGCAATCCCCCGATGAACTGACCCGCCGCCACTACCGCCGCCACCGCGGCCAATCCCAGCGCCGTGAAGAATTCCACGCCCGGTTGGGTGTTTTCCTTTGCGGGCTGCGCTTCCTCGGCATTCTGGTCGCACTGCGCCCAGCGGGTGTTGGTCGGATCGTCGCTGCCCGGCGGCACACAGCCGCATTTCGCCGGCGTCAGGATGACGATCTTGTCTTCGTTGCCCGGGCCGACGATCTCCTGGTCGCGCTGCGCCTGCTTGTCGGAATACACATCGCAATAGCCGGGTGCGACGAACTTCATCTCCACCAGCAGCTTGATGTTATCCTGCGTCGCCGGCAGGTTCGGATCGTTCTTGATGATCGAGTCCGGTGCGCGGTAGCCGGTCTCGCCACCAGTCGTCGGCGTCGGCGGATTGCCGCCCTGTGGCGGATTGTAGCCTTGCTCCGGCGTCACGTTGGGAAACTGGCGCCCGCGATAGCCGGGCATGCCCTTCGCCGCGGCATTGGCCTGCAGCATTTGTTCCACACAGGCCTGGAACTGCCGCTGGCCGATTCTGTTGCTTTCGGGGCCGGCAAGACAGGCGCACATCAGGGTGCAGAGGAATTTGAGCTCGTCGTCGGCGACACCCTGCGGCAGCGGTGCCTCCATCTGACCGCCCATGTTGATGGTGTTGTGCTGGTTGTGAAACTGCTTGTCGGTCAGCCGGCAGACATTGGCACCGTCCATCATCACATCCATCGACCAGGTCATCCAGTCGGTGTGCGACATGTTGACGCCCGACATGACGCCGCCGGCGACGCCTGCCTCGTCGCCCGAACTGCGGGCGAACTGGGAACCCTGGATGGCGATCATGTTGCCGCCATCGGCAAACACCGTCGTGGTGCCGCCGGTCAGGTCGGTGTTGAGCGCGATGTTGGGGTAGGGCACCGGAACTGGCGGACCGGGCGGCGCCGGCGTGAGGCACACGTCGGGTATGGTCGCGGTTGACATGCCGCCGCTGCCCTTGTGGCTCAACGTCAGGCTGTTCACCCGCACGGTGACCGTCATGGCGCGCCACCTTGTTGTCGCGGCGGGCAAAACAGCAGCGCTGCGCTGCGTTCGGCCAGCATGGCGCTGGCCCACAGCAGCGTGAGGGCGCCGCGCGCATAGCCGCGCTGCGCTGCCGCCACCGCGAGGCTTGCGAACAATGCGCCGGAGGCCGCGCCGACATCGCCCCAGCAATCCGCTGGCGCAAGCACATCGCCAGGATCGCGCAGCCGTCCACCGACGCGCATCGCGGTGAAGCCGTACTCCTCGGCGCGATGCGGCTGGCCGTTGAAGTCGTAGATCAGGTGATCGACCTTGCCCTCCGGCTCCGGCAGTGCCGCGAGGCAGCGCCGGATCGCGCCGGTCAGCCCTTCGCCGATGCAGATCGCCTTGTCGCGCCGCAGTTTTTGCTCGTCGGCCGTGGCCGCGAACACTACGACGCCGAGGCTGGCGAGACCGCATCGCCGCATCGCATCGGCTGACATCAGCAGGCAGAACCCGGCCGCTTCCCCCGGAATGAAGCCGCGAGGATTGGCCTTGGCGTGCAATTGGCCGGTCCAATCGATCCATTCCAGCGTGACACGGTCGATATACGAATCCACGCCGCCCGCGAGACACGCCTCCGCCCGGCCGCCGTGGATCAGCCGCCACGCTTGCTCCAGCGCAACGATCGCGCCGACATGCCCGAGCGGCAGCGCGCGCAGCGAACCAGCGGCGTCGGCCGCGGGCAGCAGCCGGAGCAATTCGGCGCGCAGCGGTGCGTCGCTCGCCGGTTCCCAGCCCGGGCGTATGGCCGGCGTGCCGACGATGATCGCCGGGCGCACGCCGTGCCGCGCGAGCGTGTCGATGTGCGGTTGCATGGCTTCGGCCGCCGCCGCGCCACCGAGCAAGCGGATGCGTTCCGGCAACGCCGATTGCGCCGGCAGATACGGTGCCCGCGCGACGACGATCGGCGCGCCAAACCGATCCACCATTGCGGGATGCTCTGCCATCATGGTGACGCGCGCCCGCACCGCCGCCGCGCTCGCCGCGGCGCTGTCGCCGACCGAGGTGCGCGAACCGACAGCCACAATGTGGACGGTGCGGTCCGGCGTGCGATCGGTATCGCTCATGCAGCATTGCTCTGCCGGCGCTTCAGCGTCACCCGCGCGCCGGTCAGTTCATACAGTGTGTCGTGGCACGGCAGCGACGTGCCCCAGAGCATGATGACGCGCCCCGCATCCGGTTCGATCGTTACGGACTGCAGATCGGGACGGTGGTGGACCGAACGGCGCCCGAAGCGGGTCGTGCAGTTCAGGGCGAGGCGCGGCAGGTGGAACCGCCATTGCCCCGTCGGCGTCAGGTTGGTCAGCGCGACTTCTTCCCCGCCGGTCAGATGCCGCCGCGGCTGCTGGTCCTCCGGCGCCGCCTGCAGAAACCGGTCGTCGAAATCGTCCGGCGGCAGCGGCTTGCGCGTGTCCTGCCAGGTTTGGTCGTAACTGCCCGCCAGCGCGACCCGCGGCATCCAATCCCGCGCGACCGGGGCAAAGCACGCGGGCACGTCGTCGATGCCCGGATACAGGATGTTGGGAGCCAGCGTGCCGGCGCGGTGTTCGGCGCGAACCGCGAACCCGCGTCCGATCGGATTGCGCCGGTCATGCGCATCCTGCCGCGGATCCTTGCCGCCATAGGCGCGCCTCCAGGTCAATTCCATGCTGGTGAATTGCTCCGGCGGCGACAGTTCCAGTCCGAAACGTCCACGCTCCCAGCGACGATCGCCGGTCACCCGCAGCGTCTTTGCCACCGTACCGACCTGGACTTTCACCACCATGGCCGAGGTCGGCTGACCGCGCGGCGCGTGGGCGGTGGCATGCAGCACGATGTCGGTGGTGCACTTGCCCGGCAGCAGCTCCGCCTCGTAGCGCAGGCCTGCTTCACCGGCCGGATCGTCGGGGACTGGCGCGTGCAACACCGGTTCCTGGGTTGCGGCCAGCGAGATTGTACCATCCGCGGCAACGTCGGCGGTGGCCTTGATCGCCACCAGCCAAAGCTCCCCGCCATCGCGGTCGCGCGCGAACCCCCGCGCGACGGCAAAGGGGGTCTCATTGTCGATCGCCCACATCGCGTCAGGGCTCCCAGGGCGGCCCGGCGTCCAGCCGGCCCAGCCACTCCAGGGTCGTGTCGGCGGTAAAGCGGTGCTCGCCGTAATTGTCGAAGCTGCCATGCTTGCTGATGCGGATCGGCCGCAGTACGCGCGAGAGCGCGGTGTAGGCATCCGGCCAGAGATACTGGTTGACGTCGCCAATCTGCGGTCTCGGGCCAGCCTGGATGATCAACCCGTCGTCGTAACGATGGAACAGGAAGCGCTCGTCGAGCAATGATCGAAGGTGGGCTTCACCGCCGATCGCGGCGACCCAATGCTGCCCCAGGACGGTGAGCCAGTTGACGCCTTTGATGCCGACGGCGAGGTAGGGCAGATGCCGCACGGGGCGGTCGACCTCGACCCCCGGGAACCGTTGTGCCATGGCATGGATGTCGGGTTGCGCCGCATCGCGCAACGCAAGGTCTGAGGGTTCGCCGAAACCGTAGCCACCGTAGCCATGATAAGGCTGCATGATTTCGGCAAACCGCAACGCCAGCCGCGGAAATGTGCCGAGCCTGGTGTCCAGCCAGTGCATCGGCAGGACCAGTTGCAGGAAGTTCAACGCCGGCAACGTCCCGTCCTTTGCCAGCACGTTGAACTGGAATTCGCCCGCCTCCAGCGGAGTGCGTCCGGATCGCCAGGAGGTTGCCCATGAATAGTCGGGCACGCCGGTTTCCAGCCATGCTTCGAACGCCGCGACGCTGCCGGGGTCGATCGCCTGCCATGTTTCGGCATCCGGTTGCACGACCCAGCCGAGATGCGCACCGCAGAGGCTGCGGAACAGTTGCAGGCATTGGCCGATGCGACGGCGCACCGCGACGGAAAATCCGTCGTCGAAATACAATGTCAGCAGCAGGCTGATCCGGGCGAGCATTTGTCCGTCGGGACCGCGGATCTCCGGCTGGCGCACTGGTAATGGATTGGCTCCCGACGCCATTGTTCGCCGCCCTCGATTTCAGTTGATCTGTACGGCGGCCCCGGTGATGCGTTGCATCCCGGACGACCGCGAGGAAACGTAGGTGCCACGAATGAGCACCTTGCCTGCGCTGGTCAGTACCAGGCTGGCACGGCCACATTGAAGGACGAGCTCGCGCGGGGCGGTCAGGGTCAAACGATCCTCGGGCACGGTCTGGTCTGGCGTCACGCTGCGTGCCGGCGCGGTCGCGGGGTCGGGCTGCGCCACCACGCCGATGGCCAGCGGCCGTGCGGGATCGCCGTCCATGAACATCAGCGCCACCGGTGTGTCCGGCGTGACCAGGCGATAGCTGGCGGTGGCCAGCGCCGGCACCGCGGTGCCCGCCGGGTTCCCCGGGAAGTCCACCAGCGGTGCGCCGTCTTCCGCGATGCCGGCGACGCGGCCGATGATCACCGCCGCCGGCCGCGCCGCACCCACCGCCTCAGCCTGCTCAGTTTTGCAGGATCTTTTGTCCCTTAATGACGACATTGCCTGACCCCTTGATGGTGATCTGTGCACCCTCGATGGTGATATCGCCGCTCTTCTGCATGGTGATCTTGGCCGAGCCGGTCTGCAGCACGATCTGGTCGCCGGCGGTGATCGTGATCGTCTTGCCGGCGTCCAGGCTCTCTCCCTGTTTGATGCTGGTGGTCCGGTCCTTGCCGACGCTGACGCTCGCATTGCCGCTGACCGAGATGCTCTGGTCTCCGCCGACCGAGACCGAACGGTCTCCGCCGACGTTGATCGTCTGCGCGGCGCCAATGGTGATTGCCTCGGCCGCACCGACGGTCTGGATGCGGGCGACACCGACCGTCAGCGTGTCGGTGGTGCCGACCGTTTCGCTGCGCGACAGGCCAATCGTTACCGACTCGTTCTGGCCGACGGTCTCGGTGCGGTTCCGGCCAACCTGGGTCGTCTCGTCGTTGCCGACGGTCTTGCTGCGATCGTGACCGACCGAGACGCTTTGATCCGCGCCCACGGAATGTGTCTCGTCGACTTCCACCGAACTGTCGAGATTGCGTTCCGCGTGGAAATAGACTTGCTCTGCCCCTTTCTTGTCCTCAAACCGCAACTCGTTGCAGGTGGCCGCGCTGCCGCCGAGGGAAGAGCGGGTGCGCACGCCGCTTTGGGTCGCGTTGGCGGGGAGCGCGAAGGGCACCGTCTGTTCCGCGTTGTAGACCGAGCCGACGACCAACGGCCGGTCCGGATCGCCTTCGAGGAAAGTGACGACCACCTCCTGGCCCATGCGCGGAACATACCAGCCGCCCCAGCCGCGCCCGGCCCAGCTCTGCGCCACGCGGATCCAGCAGGAGCTCTGGTCGTTGTTCTTGCCGTAGCGGTCCCAGTGGAATTGCACCTTGATGCGGCCGTACTGGTCGGTGCAGATCTCCGATCCGCCGGGCCCCGTCACGATGGCGGTCTGCGTACCGTGGATGCGAGGCCGCGGCGTCCTGAGCTCCGGCCGGTACGGGATGGCGCCCGGCACGCAGCGGAAGCTGTTCGCGTAGGACGGGCTGGCGTCCTGTGCCAGCAGGCTCCAGTCCTGCGCGGTATGGCGGACTGCGGTGATCAGGAACTGCTGGCCGGCATCGGCCTTGTCGCAATTGGTCAATCCGAAGCAGGTACCGGCGGCGAAATCCGGGCGGTCGCCCTGGCCGGCGATCTCCTGGTAGGCCGCTTCCTCGTACTCGATACGCAATTTGGTCAGCGCGTCGCCCGGTCCCTTCGCTGCGTAGCGGCCCGGATATGCAAACTTTTCCAGCGTGCGTTTGCCCAGCACCGGATTGATGGTCTTCTGCCGCGTTGCAAGGCTGGTGGACGGGGTCTCGAAATTGAAGTCGGACAGCGCCCATTGGCCAGTGCGGAACCGGTAGGTCTTCTCCCATTGCCAGATGCCGTTGGATAGATCTTGATCGGCAATGATCGGCACCTGCGCATCGCCCGTGGCAAAACCGTCGCTGTTGTCGCTGAACACCACGGTGTTGGTTTGCGCGCTACGCTGGAAATAGAAGGCGATGCCTTCCTCCTCCAGCAACCGGCAGATGAAGTCATAGGCGGTCTCGCCGTATTGCACACAATAGTTGCGCACGTCGTGCTCGCCGCGGAGCTTCCACTCGCGCTCCTGGATGCCATAGCCGGCGAGCACCGCATCGACGATCTGGCGTACGTTCTGGTCCTGGAAGATCCGGCAGTCGCTGGTGCGGGTCAGCAACCACAGGCTGGGGACCAGGCGTGCGCGGTATATGGAAAGGCCGTGGTTCTCACGTCCGACGATACCGAAGCGGGAGATGATGCCGTTGATGCCATTACGGCCATGATCACTGCCGTTGATCCATACCGTGGCCGGGCTCCCGAGCAAGTCATCGGGTCGCAGGCCGGGATCGGTCGAGGCAAGTTCGAGTTCGTAAGAGAACAGCGACGAGACGCGATCCTCACCTTCGACCGAGACCAGCAGCACGTGGTCCTGGCCAAGGACCGTGTCGATCTGCAGAAGGCGTTGATCCTGGCTATAGGCATCCATACCCGAATTGCCCTGCTTGCTAGGAAGGCACGCAATCCATTTCCGGTCGGTATGCCTTGCTTACTTAGCCGGATTGCTCTGTGCTGTTAGTTTGCTCACAGCTTTCCTGGGCAGGTTGCGCAATGTCAAATGTTTGAATGGGTCCGGCAGGCGGCTGCCGGACGCGCGCCGGATTATCAGGACAGTAACTCTGCCCTACCTGGCCGGGAATTCAGGCTGCGGGGCAGGGCGATTGCATTTGAACCGCGGGGTGGGTCGCGATCGTCGAATGGCGCGCCCTGACGGTGGCGTTGCTGGATCGCCTGGCACCGATGCCGCGCGCTCGCCTGGCACCGATGCTGCGCGCTCGCCTGGGGCGGCCGGCGGCCGCTCTGCCATTGGCCGGGGTGTTGCCGGGTGGTATCTGGGACGCCGGCCGGACAATCGCGCGCGAACGTGGCGCCGGTGGCGGCTCGCCGCTGGCTGTAGTGAGTGACGGCAGCATCTTCTGATGCCATGTTGCGAAAGAACCCCGATGTCCATCCCGCCCAACGTGACCGTTCTCGACCATCCCCTGGTGCGGCACAAGCTGACATTACTGCGCCGTAAGGATACCCCCACCGCGGAATTTCGCCGCCTGATGCGGGAACTCAGCCTGCTGATGGCCTACGAGGTCACCAGCGGCCTGCCGACCGACACGGTTGCCATCGAAACGCCGCTGGAGGCCACCGAAGCGCCGCTGCTGTCCGGCAAAAAGCTGTGCTTCCTGTCGATCCTGCGCGCCGGCAACGGGATGCTGGACGGCATGCTGGACCTGGTGCCCTCGGCGCGTGTCGCGCATATCGGACTGTATCGTGATCCGCACACGCTGGTGCCCGTCGAGTATTACCTGAAGATGCCCGACGACATCCACGAGCGGCTGGTGATCGTGATCGATCCGATGCTGGCAACCGGGCATTCCGCGATCGCCGCGCTGCACCGGGTCAAGCAGGCCGGCGCGACGCAGATCAGCTTCGCCTGTTTGCTCGCCGCGCCGGAGGGCGTGAGCGCCCTGGCCCACAGCCACCCCGATGCCAGGATCTACGTCGCGGCAATCGACCGCCAGTTGGACGATCACGGATATATCCGTCCAGGCCTCGGCGACGCCGGTGACCGCCTCTACGGGACGCGGTAAAGCGGGCAGGGCCCCTTGGAGGGAAATTTCTCGGCCGTTCAGCCGATGGCCCGCTCACCCGATAACGCTGCTCGCCAGCCCCGCCTGCGCCGCCAGGCGCCGATGCAGAAGGTAAAGCGGGATCGCCATGGCTGAAATGGCCGCCGCGGTCAGCAATCCGCCCGCCGGGCTGCCATAAAGGTCCGCCGCGCGGCCGCACAGCGCCGGCCCGATGGTGCCACCCGCGAAAAACAGCGAATAGAAAATACCCATGCCAACCGCGCGATGTTCCTGGCGAGTGGACAAGGTGCCGACCGTCACGATAACCCCGGGATGGATCGAGCCGACAATTCCCACCAGAAGTGACCACAGCACCGGCGCACCCAGCAGGGCGGTGCCCGCCGTGCCGACCGCCAGGCCGAGCGTGCCGATCAGCAGGATGCGGAAACCTCCGAACCGTCCGGCCAGCCCACCTCCGAACAGCGTTGCCGGTGTGTTGCCCCAGGCGGCGATCGCCACCACCAGCCCAATCAGGGCCAGCCCACCGCCGCGCCGCGCCAGCGTTGCCGGCACATACGAAAAATACCCCGCATAGCCCGCGGTGTAAGCCGTGAAGATCATGCCGGCGATGGCAACCAGCAGGCACTCGCGCAGGCTCGGCAGGGAGAAACGGTCCGGCATCGAACCGACATCCGGCGCTGAGCAGAAGCTGGCAAGGAACAGCACCAGCGCGATGCCGGGAATGATGACGCCCGACAGGAAGCCGGCCGGCCAGCCGAACGTGCGCGATACCGACGGCAGGATGAGCTGCGCCAGGCCGACGCCGATCGGGTAGCCGCAGACGACAATGCTCATGGCCAGCATGAGGCGGGCGCCGCTGAACCAGTCGGCGATGATCTTGCCTTGCGGCACCAGCATGCCGACGCCGCCAACCCCGGCGATGATGCGCCCCGCGGCGATCCAGCTCGGGCTGCCACCCCAGGCGCTGACAAAAGGGCCGGCGACCATCAGCGCCAACCCGATGCCGGTTACCGTGCGGTCGCCGAACCAGCGTCCGAGCACCCCCAGCGGCAGGGCGACGAAAGCGCCCAGCAGCATGTAGGCGCCGATCAAGGCGCCGAACTCGGCATAGGAAAGGTGGAACAGGGGCACCAGGTCCGAGCCGAGCGTCGCCACGGTCTGGAACTGGTAACCGAACGCGATACGTCCCAGCGCCATGGCGCCAAGAATGGCCCACGGCCGCAAGGCCGTCGGTTCTTTCGTTGGTTGGGCCGGCCCACGGCGTCTGAACGCCGTCATCGGGGCGAGCTTTTGCTCGTCAGCGTCATCCAGCATCACTTCATTGGGCCAAATTCTAACGGACGATCGCCTGGTACGCCGCGAGGCAGGCGACATCGACCATCTGGCTGACTGACGCATCCATCGGCAGGACCTGCACTGGCCGTTCCATGCCGATCAGCAGCGGGCCGATCGTCGTGCCGCCCCCCAATCGGTGCACCAGCCGCGACGTTATCAGGGCTGAGTGCAGCCCGGGCATCACCATCACGTTGGCATCTCCGGTGAGGCGGCAGAACGGATACAGCGCGCGGATCGACGGTTCCAGCGCGACGTCGGGGCTGATTTCGCCGTCGTATTCGAAATCCACCTTGCGCTGGTCGAGCACCTTCACCGCGTCGCGCATCGGGATGGCGCGGTCGTTGGCCGGATCGCCGAACACCGAGTGGGACAACAGCGCGACGCGTGGCTCGTGCCCCAGCAGCCGGGCGGCATGCGCGGCGCCGGCCGCGATGTCGGCCAGTTCCTCGGCCGAGGGGCGGAAGTGCATCAGCGTGTCGGCCACGAAGATGGTGCGCCCGCGATGGCCCAGCAGCAGCGTCAGGCCGAACGCAATGCCGCCCTCGGCCGGCCCGATCGCATGCCTGATGTCGTCCAGGCAGACCGAGGCGGAACGCGTCAGCCCGGTCACCATCGCGTCGGCATCGCCGGTCGCCACCATGCAGGCGGCGAACACGTTGCGGTCCTGGTTTACCATGCGCTGGCAATCGCGCTGGAGGAAACCCTTCCGCTGCAGCCGCGCATACAGCAGGTCGACATATTTCGCATTGGCGCTGGACAGCCGAGCGTTGTGGATCTCGATCCCGTCCAGCATCCCGAGCCCGAGGCCGGCCATCGTCGCCTTCACCCGGTCTTCGCGTCCGATCAGCACCGGCTGCCCGTAGCCGGCGTTACGAAACGCCACTGCGGCGCGCACGGTTTTTTCCTCCTCGCCTTCGGCGAACACAACGCGCTTCGGGTTGGCGCGCACCTCCTCCATGATCGCATCCAGCGCGCCGGCGGTAGGATCAAGCCGCCCGGACAATTCGCGGGCGTAGCGCCGCAGGTCGGCCAGCGGCTTGCGCGCGACACCGGAATCCATCGCGGCGCGCGCCACGGCGGGGGGAATCCACGAGATCAGCCGTGGGTCGAAGGCGTTGGGGATGATGTATTCCGGTCCAAAGTTCACATGCCGCCCGGTCGAGGCAGTGTGCACCTCGTCCGGCACGTCCTCGCGCGCGAGCTTGGCCAGTGCTTCGGCCGCGGCGATCTTCATCGCCTCGTTGATGGTAGAGGCGCGCACGTCCAGCGCGCCGCGGAAGATGTAGGGAAAGCCGAGCACGTTGTTGACCTGGTTAGGGTAGTCGCTGCGTCCGGTGGCAATGATCGCGTTGGGGCTGACCTCGCGCGCCTCTTCCGGGGTGATTTCGGGGTCCGGATTGGCCATGGCGAATATGATCGGCTTGTCGGCCATGGCGCGCACCATGTCCTGGGTCACCGCGCCCTTCACCGACAGTCCGAACGCAACGTCGGCGCCTTCCAGCGCCTGGAGCAGCGTGCGCGCCTTGGTATTGGCGGCGTGCGCCGATTTCCACTGGTTCATGCCGTCGGTGCGGCCCTGGTAGATCACGCCCTTGGTGTCACACAGAATGATATGTTCCGGCCGCATGCCCATTGCCTTGAGCAATTCGACGCACGCGATGCCTGCCGACCCGGCGCCGTTGACCACAAGTTTGGTGTCGCGCAACTCGCGGCCGGTCAGGTGGCAGGCGTTGATCAGCCCCGCGGCGGCGACGATGGCGGTGCCGTGCTGGTCATCGTGGAACACCGGGATATCCATCAACTCCCGCAGCCGTTGCTCTATGACGAAACATTCCGGCGCCTTGATGTCTTCCAGGTTGATGCCGCCGAAGCCGGCCAGGAAGCGGACGGAATTGACGATCTCGTCCACGTCCTCCGAGTTGATCTCCAGGTCGATGCCGTCGATGTCGGCAAAGCGCTTGAACAGCGCCACCTTGCCCTCCATCACCGGCTTCGAGGCGATCGCACCGAGATTGCCGAGACCGAGCACTGCGGTACCGTTGGACACCACCGCGATCATGTTGCCCTTGGTCGTGTAATCGTAGGCGAGCGATGGATCGCGGGCGATGTGCAGGCACGGTTCCGCGACGCCGGGCGAATAGGCAAGCGACAGATCGCGCGCCGTGGTGATCGGCTTGGTGACGCGGGTTTCCAGCTTGCCGGGACGGCCCGATGAATGTAGGGCGAGCGCTTCCTCGACCGAAATGCGCGCGGTTCTAGTATCGATGATGCCGCCGTCGGCCATGGCTGTTTCCCCTGGACGTGAGTGGTGGGTGCTTGTCAGCATAATGCCGCCGCAGTCGGGCCGGGGGAAGCCCGACAGTGCCAATGAATTTTGCTCGTAACATCGCGATCGCGGAATTACCACGGTGGCGCGCCGCGGATTGTGAGGTAGGTCACAGGGAAGAAGGATTCCAAGGATTTGGACAATGGCGGCGTTCCTCCCGAATCCTCATAGCGGACAGAATTTTATTGCATGGATTACGGTGTCCGGGACCGGGATTCGTTGCGTGGAACCTTTATGTTACGTGCTGATGCACGAGGCCCGGCTTGTACCGGTCAAGCCAGTAACTCTTTGTAACATTCGAAAGTATTTGGGCGTGTGGGAAGCGAAGCGGGTTGCTATGTGGGTCCAACACGCCAGGAGTATTGCCGCGAGACGATCCTCGCCGGTAGGCGCGGACACCGGCTGGTCGGCTGGGCATCGCCGAACGTCGTGCTCCATCGCATTTGGACATTTCAATCCCATGACACTTTTGCCGCGCGGCGCCGTTCACCATATCCTGCCGCCATGGACCTCGATTTCACCGAAGACGAAATCCGCCGCTACTCGCGCCACATCCTGCTGCGGGAGGTGGGCGGCACCGGCCAGGCCAAGCTGAAGGCGGCGCGCGTGCTGGTGGTGGGCGCCGGCGGGCTGGGCTCGCCGCTGGTGCTGTACCTCGCCGCGGCGGGGGTGGGCACGATCGGCCTCGTCGATGACGACGCGGTGGAACTGTCCAACCTGCAGCGGCAGATCGCCCACACCATGGCGAGCATCGGAACGCCGAAGACGGCGTCCGCCGCCGTCGCCGCGCAGGCCATCAATCCCGGCGTGACGATCGAGCAATACGCCACGCGGCTGAGCGCGGCCAACGCAATGGAGCTGGTCTCCGGCTACGACATCGTGTGCGACGGCACCGATAACTTCACCACGCGCTTCCTGGTGGCGGATGCCTGCGTGCTGGCGCGGCGCACGCTGGTGTCCGGCGCGGTGCTGCGTTTCGACGGGCAGCTTTCGGTGTTCCGGCCGCATCTCGGCGGCCCGTGCTACCGCTGTCTGTATCCCGAACCGCCGCCGCCCGGGCTGGTGCCCAGTTGCAGCGAGGCGGGTGTGCTGGGCGCCGTCACCGGGGTGATCGGCACCTTGCAGGCGACCGAGGTGCTGAAGGAGATCATGGGCATCGGCGAGACACTGGCGGGCCGGCTGCTGGTTTGGGATGCGCTGGCGACCCGGTTCCGCACGGTGAAGCTGCCGCGCGACCCGGACTGCGCGCTGTGCGGACCGCAGGCGACGATCCATGACCTGTCGGCGCACGCTGTCGCGGCGGACGACGAGCAGGGACGGGCCCCGGATCGTGGTCCGGGGCAAGCCTGTGCCGTCTGAGGTGCTCGGTGTCCTGCTGCTGTCCGGCGTGCATGACCGCGCGCATTACGCGTTCGTGCTGGCCTCCGGTGCGGCGGCGCTAGGGCGGCGCGTCGTGCTGTTCGCCACCAATGCCGGTTGCCATGCTCTGTTCTCCGATTGGTCAGGCCTGACGGATGCGGCGCGCGACGAACGCGTGCGGGCGGCCGGCGTGGCCGGGCTGGAGGAACTGCGCGCGGCGTCGCAGGAAATGGGCGTGCGGCTGATCGCCTGCGAAGCCGGGCTGCGGGCTGAAAGGCTGGATGCCACGCGGCTGATGCCGGGTGTCGAGGTGGCCGGGGTTGCGACCTTCCTCGAGGCCGTGGGCGCAGGGCAGGTCGTGGCGATCTGATTGGCTGAAGCCTCCCTGAAACCTCCTCCAGGATCACGAGGGCGTGCGGCCTGACGCCTGCACCGAACGCTGCCCATCCCCATCGCTGCATGCCCTGGCGTAACCGGATCGCGCGCTGCGCGGAGGCAACCCGCCGTGGTCCCGCCTCGTTCCAGATACGCGGCCTGCGGGCCGCTGATCAACGAGGAGAAGATCATGGATAAGGATCGCGTCGAAGGTGTGGCCCATCAGGCCAAGGGTGCGGTGAAGCAGGCCGCCGGCAAGCTGACGGGCGACAAGAAGACCGAGGCCGAGGGGACGGCGGAACGCGCCGCCGGCAAGGTGCAGAACGCGGTCGGCGGGGCGAAGGACGCCGTGCGCGAGACCGCGAAGGAGTGAAACGACCACTCGGCGGTTGAGGAGGGGGCGCCGCGTCACGGCGGCGTCCCCGCCGCCA
>DATHNI010000211.1:0-4341 GCA_035486135.1 Acetobacteraceae bacterium | reverse complement strand
CCTGCATGGCGGCAGCGTCGCCGTCCTGATGCTGGAGAAGGTCCGCCGCGAGGAGGCATTCAGCGAAGAGCAGGACAAGAAGATAGGCAGCAACTGGGACTGGCAGGAGATGGGCCGCGACGCGTTCCGCCGCGTGCTCGGGTTCTTCATCGGCGAAGCGGTGGACGACTCGTTCAATCCGTTACCGCAATTATGTGCCCAGGCCCCGGCGGTGGCCACCGGCCCACCCTGATCCTGTCCTACGCATCGAGGCAATGTTCGCGCACGGGACCGGATAGCGGCCGGCCCCGCCGTTCCGATTCGCGCCCGCCCACGCATACGGGGAACCAGGCGGCGCCCGTGCCGGCACGGAATTCAGTAAAGCTTTTAACACGGAGGCAGAACGAGAACCACGGAGGGCCACGGAGAGCGCGAGCCTTCCCCGGCTGATTGGGAGGCACGCGCGCTCCGTGGTCCTCCGTGGTTCTCGTTCTGCCTCCGTGTTAAAAGCTTCCTTTGTTGCCGGCGAGCAAGACAATGCCAAGTTCCTATCGGCTGCCGATCCCAGCGCAGGCACAGTCAAATTTCTACTTTCCTGGTGCGCCACCGCTGCTGCGGCTCGATCAGCCTGTGGCGGATATGCCGCCCCCGCTCCATCCTGTCGCCGATTTACGCTGCGTCGCCCCTGCGCACCGCGCGCGGCATCGCCTGGGCGTCCTTCATGCAGTGCGCCGACGTCTCCAGCAGCGCCAAAGACCACCCAACGGTGCTTCCCCGCTTTGACGGAAAGGGAAAGAGATCCACGCACCGCGAGACGATCCGCACGATCGCGCGTTTGCCAACGCATACCCGCGTGGCCGTCCGAACGGCGTGACCCTCCGAACGGCGTGGCCCCCCGAACGGCGCGGCACTCCGAACCGCGCGCCGCTCCGAACCGCACACCTCTCGCCGCCGCGCGAACCACCCCATGATTTATGGCCCATCACGCGAGATACCGAGACAGATGCCGCAGCATGAGACGCTGATGAGACGCTCCCTGCCATCGTCCCGCCCGACATTGCCCAGCGATCCGGCCTCGCTTCCGCCAAAGCCGCGAAGCTGGTCTTGTCGCCGCCCCCCTTCGCGTACCCCGGGCCCAGGCAAATCGGCCGCGGCACCAGTCCCACGCCATGGTCCATCGTCTGAAAGCCAGACCTTCGAAGCTGGAAACGGTACTCTGAGACGCCGAGGAGACGCCGCCGGGCGTCACCCATGCCGCGGCCAGT
Organism: Acetobacteraceae bacterium; assembly: GCA_035486135.1. GTDB lineage: Bacteria > Pseudomonadota > Alphaproteobacteria > Acetobacterales > Acetobacteraceae > JASHVB01. Next base: position 3,097 of record DATHNI010000211.1, on the reverse strand, counting down.
CCATGGCGACCGGGGGAACAGGCTGCGCGTCGCCTGCCATGGACTCACGTTGACGGACCGAACCGCAATCCGAGCACCCGCGGCACAGCCCGCCGGCCTCCCCATGACAAAACGCCCTCTGCCCCGAAACCGCTTGCCCCCCGCCCGACCGGCGAGGCAATTTGCCGCGCATGAGCGCAACAACCACCACCGACAAGCCGGCCGCCCAGCAACCCGCCGCTCCGCCGGCCCCGCCCCCGACACTGACCGCCGGCGGCGAAACGCTCGACCAGGCGCTGACCCGCGCCCAGGCCGCCGCCCAGGCCAAACGCCTCAATGAGGCCGCCGGCATCTGCAGCGACGTGCTCGCCGTCTCACCCGACTATGCCTCCGCGCTTGCCTTGCTCGGCATCGTCAGCGCCTTGCAGAACGATCCGGAGAAGGGCATCGGCCTGCTGGAACGGGCGATCAAGCTGCGCCCCGGCAATGCGAGCTGGTACGCGCATCTCGCCTCGCTCTGCCGCGCCACCTACCGGATGGAACAGGCGTTGGCGGCGGGGCAGGAGTCGGTGCGGCTGGACCCGACCAACGCCGACAACCTCGTCAACCTCTCGCTGATCTTCGTCGACGTGGACGACCGGGAGCGGGCCATCGCCTGCCTGCTGCGCGCGCTCGGCCAGAAGCACGAGCACGCGGACGGCCACCTGGCACTGGCGCAGAACCTGCTGGCGATGGGCGAGTTCCCCTCCGGCTGGCTGGAATACGAGTGGCGCAACGAGACCGAGGCCGGCAAGAACACCATGCCGAAGATGACCTCGGCGCACTGGAACGGCATGCCGATCCCCAAGGGGCGCATCCTGCTGGTCGGCGACCAGGGCTACGGCGACACCATCCAGTTCGCCCGCTACATCCCGATGGTCGCCAAACTCTGCGACGAGGTCGTGCTGGGGTGTTCCGCCGAGATGGGACCGATCCTGCAGAACATCCCGGGCGTGAAGCAGTACTGCCACCGCTGGAACGACGTGCCGGGCCACGCGGCGCATTGCCGGCTGTCCACGCTGCCCTACCTGTTCCAGACCCGGATGGACTCGATCCCCGCCGAGGTGCCGTATCTCAAGGCCGACCCGGCGCGCATCGCGGCATGGCGGGACCGGTTCGCCGCCCAGCTTCCGCCGGGCAAGCGCATCGGCCTGGCCTGGACCGGCCGCCCGACGCACCCGAACGACCGCCGCCGCTCGCTGCCTCTGGCGCGCCTGCGGCCGATCGCCGAGGCTGTCCCGGACGCCGTGTTCGTGTCGCTGCAGAAGCCGATGCCGGCCTCCGACCTCGCCGTGCTGGGGCACTTCCGCGGCATGGCCGACCTGTCCGCCGACCTCAAGGATTTCGGCGAGACCGCGGCGGTGATCGAGAACCTCGACATGATCGTGACGGTGGACACCTCGATGGGGCACCTCGCCGGGGCGCTCGCCAAGCCGGCGTGGATCATGCTGCCCAAGGCGGCGGACTGGCGCTGGATGCTCGACCGCAGCGACAGCCCCTGGTATCCGACCGTGCGATTGTTCCGCCAGGGGTTTCCCGGCGCGTGGGACGTCGTGCTGGCCGAGGTCGCCGGAGCGCTGGCCAAGGAATTGTGCGCCGCCCCGCTGGGCGTCGCCGCCAACTGACACGGCTGCCGGCCCGAACCATGGATACGCAGCCACTGGATGAGGCCACGCTGCTTGCGCAGGCCGCCGAGGTCGCAATGTCGGGCCTATTCGATCCCGCATGGTACCTGTCGGCCTATCCCGATGTCGGCCTCGCCGATCTCGACCCGGCGGTGCATTTCGTGCGGCATGGCTGGCAGGAGGGCCGGCAGCCCAACCCGTATTTCGACCCGGCCTGGTACCTGGAGATCAATACCGATGTGGCAGCGGCGGGCATGAACCCGCTGCTGCATTACCTGCGCCATGGCGACGTGGAAGGCCGCCGGCCGGTCGCCTATTTCGATCCCGACTGGTACCGGATGGCCCACGGCCTGGCAGCGGACCGGCTGGCGTTGCGCCACTTCCTGCCCCGCCGCGCGACCGGCCGCTTCGCCCCCTGCGCCGCGCTGTATCCCGTGCCATTGCTGCCGCCCTGGAACGCGTGCGCGGCACGTGACGAAGACCCGTTCCACACCTACCTCGACGACATGCTTCGTACGCAGCGGGATGCGTTCCCGGAAGCGGAGTTGCTCGCGTGGTCAGGCCTGGTGGACGCAACCTACTACCTGGTCAACGGTAGAGACGTGGAAGTGGCAGCGCTGGATCCGGTGCTGCACTATTGCCGGTTCGGCTGGGAGGAACGGCGCAGGCCGAACATCTATTTCGACACCGGCTGGTATCTCGCCACCAATCCCCGCGTAGAGCAATTGGGTCTGAACCCGCTGGTGCACTACGTGTGCGAGGGCGAGGCAGCGAATCGGCGGCCGGTGCCGTATTTCGATCCGGACTGGTATCGCGCGACCTATGCCGTCCCGCCCGAGCAAAACGCGCTGGCCCATTATCTGGCGCATCGCCGCAGCCAGGCGTTCAGCCCGACGCCGCTGTTCGACGTGGACTGGTATGTCGCGCGGCATGCAGCGACGTTGCGTCCGCATCGCGACCCGTTCGCGCACTTCCTTGAGGCGGGCACACGAGGCGACGTCGATCCGTCCCCGGCGTTCTCCGCCGCGGACTACCGGGGCGAGCATCTCGGCGGCCGCAGCCAGGGGTTTTGCAATCTGGCGCACGCGGAACTCGATAATCCGCTGATCCATCACTTGCGGGCGGAGTACCGGTAAGGGGCTGCGGAGCAACGAACGCGCCAACCGGCGCTGGTGTTCTGGCTCTGTCGGAGCAATCCCGCCTGTCGCCAACCGCCGTCATGGCGCGCGAAGGCCCGCCACCGACGACATTGCGGTATTCGGTCGTGCCCTGGATCAGGGTTGGGGGTGTGCGTTATCGAGCGCCGCACGGCAGATATCTCGGAGTTATTGTATTTGACAATGTCAGGGATTCGTGTTAGTGAGGGAAAGTCAACAGGCAGACTCTGCCGACGTAGGTATCCTCACGAATATTGTCGAAACTTCCGTCATCCAACGTCTCCCCGCGGCCGCTCA
>DATHNI010000210.1:0-9638 GCA_035486135.1 Acetobacteraceae bacterium | reverse complement strand
CAAAGCGGGAGAGGAAACCTTCGTCGTCTAGACCCGCAGCAGGTGCACATCCACCAGCGGGCGCTTCTGGAGGCGCCGGCCCAGCGCGCGCCGCAGCGCTGCTCGCGCGGCATCGGCGAACGCGGCATCGTCGCGTCGCAGGGCCACCGGCAAATCCTCCAGCGCCTCGGCGAACTCCCCGCTCACCCGGTCGATCTCCCCGTCGTCCTGATCGAACAGACCCGGCGCGCTGACCCTAGGCTGGCCACGCAGCCGGCCGGCGTCATCCACCGCCACGCTGGCCAGCACGACACCGTTGAACAGCATCCGCCGCCGCGCCGCCATCACCCCGCCCGACAGTGGCACCAGCCGGCCGCCGTCCGGCACCAGCCGCCCCACCGGCGCACTGTCCACGATCTCCACCGTCCCCGGCGCCAGGTTGAGGATGTCGCCGTCCTCGATCAGTAGCGGCGTCGCCCCCGCCTCCCGCGCCAGCCCGGCGTGGGCCGAGAGATGCCGCCACTCGCCATGCACCGGCACGCTGTAGCGCGGCTTCACCAGTCGATACAGCCGGCGCAACTCGTCACGTGCTGGGTGGCCGGAGACGTGCACCAGATGGTCGTCCGCGGTCATCAGTTCCACGCCGCGGCGCACCAGGTTGTCCTGCACCGTGCCGATCGCGCGTTCATTGCCCGGGATGACGCGGGACGAAAACAGCACCGTGTCGCCCTCGCCCAGCGCCACGCGCGGATGGGTGTCCATCGCCACGCGGGCCAGCGCGCTACGCGGCTCGCCCTGGCTGCCGGTGATCAGGATCAGGATGTTGTCGTCGGGCACGTCGTCGATGTCATCCTCGCCGAGGAACGGCGGGATGCCCTTCAGATAGCCGCACTCGCGCGCCGCGGCGTCCAGGTTGCGCAGGCTGCGGCCGACGATCGCCACGCTGCGGCCGGCTGCGCGCGCCGCATGGGCGATGCTCTCGACGCGGGCGACGTTGCTGGCGAAGCAGGTCACCGCGACGCGGCCGCGCAAATCGCGCAGCAGCACCGACAGGCTTTGGCGGACCTCGGATTCGCTGCCGGAGTGGCCCTCGACCATTGCATTGGTGGAGTCGCACACCATGGCCAGCACGCCGCGCTCGCCCAGGGCGGCCAGGGCAGCCTCGTCGGTGGGCGGGCCGACCAGCGGCTGCGGGTCCATCTTCCAGTCGCCGGTGTGCAGCACGATGCCGTGCCGCGTCTCGATCGCCAGGGCCTGCGATTCCGGGATCGAATGCGACATGCGGATGAAGCGCAGCGCGAAGGGGTTCAGGTCGATCGTGCCGCCGGGTGGCACCACATGGATCTTCACCTGGTTCAGCAACTGCGCCTCGGACAGCTTGCGGCGCAGCACCGCGGCGGCGAATGGCGTGACATAGACCGGGCAGCGCAGCAGCGGCCACAAATGGGCGACCGCGCCGATATGGTCCTCGTGCGCGTGGGTGATCACCAAGCCCACCAGCTTGTCGCGGCGATCCGCGATGAAGCCGGGGTCGGGGACCATGATATCGACCTCGGGGTATTGCGACCCGCCGAAGCCGATGCCGCAATCGACCGCCAGCCATTTACCGTCGCAACGGTAAAGGTTGAGGTTCATGCCGATCTCGCCCGTCCCACCGAGCGGCAGGAAGGCCAGGTCGCCTGTTTCTGCATCCATCTTGTACTGTTGTTACCTCATTGTGAGCGAAAGCCGAAACGATGATGGCAGGACTTGCCCCCTGCCGGGGCTATACGTTAAGCGTGCATATAGGGTGTGCCCGGGGCGGCGGCCAGCGATCTTCCGCTCTGATGGGCTCGCGGCGGCGATTCAGGTGGCCTGTGGTTCGCGCGGTGTCAGCTCTGGACTCTTGCGTGGCGGCGCAGCGACCGGGAGAGATCGGCCCCCGGTTCGGATGTCAGTCGCGCAAAACCCGCCTCACCCGTCTTGCCCGATCGAGCGCGATGACACCATGCCGTCTCCGTTCAAAGAGCGGTTGCGGCAGGGGGCCGTAATCAACTCGGTCCGTACCGGCGATCGGGCGCAGATCGTATCCCGGCCATGCAAAGACGTTGACCTCGTCGAGACGGGCCCATGCAGGCTCGGCGTCCAATCGAAGCGCGGTCATCACCGAAGCGGGCAGAGCTACCGAAGCTGCCGGATTATCCGGCGCGGTATGAGTGATCGGAACAACCGCGACCCGCGTGTCGCCGTGTTCGTCTCGCCGCATCGCAACCACGATCGCGCACGGGCGGTCCTTGCGTCCCTCGGTCGCTCCCGTTCTGGCCTCCCTGCTCCAAAGAAGGCTGTAGCGGATCACGAGGCCGGGGAGTGGAACCGGATAGGTCACGAGGCCGGCTTGAGGTACTCGGCCTTCTCAATGGCGTCGATGATGTCATCGGGGATTTCCCCGGCAACATAGGCCTGGCGCTCGCGCCGCCTCAGGCGTTCAAAGTGTTCCAGGTCGTGCGACGACAGGAAGCCACCGATCACTCGCCCATGGCTGGTCACTTTTACCGGCTCGCGATGGGCTTCGTCCTGATATCGTCCGAAATCGCGGCGGAAGGTGGTGGCATCAACGGTTGGCATGGCAGCTTCCGAAACCATGCAATTGCGCAAATTACTGCATTCGCGCCGATTAGGGAAGGCCGTTGGACAGCCGATCCGAAACGCTTATCTGGCAGATCACGGGCAACAGGATCGCCAGATCCGCAGATCCGATATTTCAGCGCGGAAGGTCGCCGGCACCGGACCTTGCGCCACCGGCATCTCCCAATGAGGCGTCACAGCGCGGCCGTCAGGTCGGGATACAGGTCGGGGCGATAGACCTGCCACGCCTGCTGGCCGTCGGACTTCTCTGCCACCAGGACCGGGCCGTCCGCCGCGAGATCAGGCCCGCCAGTGTTGTCGATCAGCAGGCCGCGATGCGCGCGTGCAGCGAACCAGCCGAATGCCGCATGGGACCGCACCCGCCGTGCCAGAACACGGTCCTCGGGCACGTCATGGCCGCCGTCGATGACGCGATCGGCGATGCGGGCAACGTGCAGCGCGGCGGCGCGGAGGGTCACGAACACCAGCCCGATGCGGAATCCTCCGGCCAGCGCCTCGGTCACCCGGGCGCGGAACTTGTCGCTGGACAGGACCGTTTCGACCAGGAACGACCGCCGCGCCAGGATCGCCTGATCGACCTGGCCGTCGGAGTGCGCCTGTGCGCGGCGAACCAGATCGAGTTCGGTCGCCGCCGGCATTTGCTCCCGCAGCGTGCGCGCGATGTCATCGGGATTGAACGAAGCGTCCGGCAGCGGACCGATCACACCGGCCAACGCGCCGGAGCGCACCAGGGTGGTTTTTCCTGAACCATTTGGTCCGGCGACAATCCAGAACCAGGGAGGTTTCAGGGAACCGCCGGAGAATCACCGGCCCGGCCGGTGCGCACGGTGCCGTCCGGATGCACGAACACGACCTCGCCCCGCGCGTTCAGCGTCGAATAGGGCTGCCCTGCCGCGTGCTTCGCGCGAAGCTCCCGATCGACGCCCGCGGCGAATGCACGCACCACCTCGCTGCCCGCCGACGCGTGATTGCGCAGCCGCACCACAGTCGCGCTCGGTGCGACTTTCTGGGCCTTGCGCCTCGTGCGCCGGACGGTTGCCATCACGCGATAACCTCTTTCGGACCCGCGCCGGTGTGATCGGTGAACCATCGCATCGTGCCATAAAGACCGGTGGGCGGATAGACCAGTCTGACGCGACGCGACCCGCACCGCACACCGTTATTCGTGGTCGATCAACCGCGCGCGCTCACGGGACAACGTGGGTGCGGGGTTGCGTTCCGCCAAGAGCCGCAGTCCCTCCAGCGTCAGGTCGGGCTCGATTTGTTCTATCACCATGGTGCCTTCGGAAACCAGCGGTGCCAGCCCGCCGGTGGCGATAACCTTCATGGGTCCGCCGTATTCCGCCTTGATGCGGGCAACGAGGCCCTCGATCATGGCGACATAGCCCCAATAGACGCCTGACTGCATGGCAGGCACCGTGGAGCGGCCGATCACCGCCTGCGGCCGCGCGATGCCGATGCGCGGAAGCTGCGCGGCGGCCTGGTGGAGGGCCTCGATGGACAGGTTGATGCCGGGGCAGATCACGCCGCCCAGGTAGTCGCCGTTCTTGTCCACCACGTCGAACGTCGTGGCGGTGCCGAAATCCACCACAATCAACGGCCCGCCGAAGCGCTGATGGGCGGCGAGCGTGTTCAGCAGGCGGTCGGCGCCCACTTCGGGCGGGCGGTCGACCTTGATGTCGAACCCCCAGTCGAGTGTGGAACGGGCGACCAGCGGCTCGACGCTGAACCAGTCGCGGCAGCAGCGGCGCAGGTGATACAGCGCGGCCGGCACGACGGTGCCGATGACGGCGGCGGAGATATCGCCAGGCTTCAGGCCGACAATGCCGAACAAGGCGAGCAACCAGACGGCGTATTCGTCGGAGGTGCGCTGCGCCTCGGTCTTGACGCGCCAGGTGCCGCGCCACTGTTGGCCGTCATGCACGGCAAAGACGACGTTGGTGTTGCCGGCATCGACTACGAGAAGCATGGCGGCCTCGTCGGCGTTAGCGGCCCGTCGTTATGGCATGCTCGTCCACCCGCATGGCACGCTCCCCGTATATCATGCGGGTGGGTGCTCATTTACCCGAACAGCGCCTTCGCCGCGGCCTGGGCGGCGATCACCACCGGCCCGGGGAACAGGAAGAAGAATACGGTGAACAACCCGCTTGCCGCGGCGACGAAGGACAGCGACGCGGGGCGCGGATCGAAGGCGGCGGCCGGCGCATCGAAATACATCACCTTGATGACGCGGATATAATAGAACGCACCCACCACGCTGGTCAGCACGCCGATGACGGCAAGCGTCCACAAGCCGCCCTGCACGGCGGCGAGGAAGATATACAGCTTGGCGAAGAAGCCCGACATCGGCGGTATCCCGGCCAGGCTGAACATGAAGATTGTCAGCAGCAGCGCCAACGCCGGGTCGGTGTTGCCCAGCCCCGACAGGTCGCTGATTTGCTCCACAGCGCGGCCGTTGCGGCGCATGGCGATGATGCAGGCGAAGGTGCCGGTGGTCATGAACACGTAGGCCACCATGTAGACCAGCACGCCGCGGATACCCTCCGGCGTGCCGACAGCGAGGCCGATCAGCGCGTAGCCCATATGGCCGATCGAGGAATACGCCATCAGTCGTTTGAAGCTGGACTGGCCGATCGCCGCCAGTGTGCCGAGGATCATCGAGGCGATCGACACCAGGACGATGAGCAACTGCCACGCTCCGAGCAAGTGGCCGAACGGCGTCGCCATCACGCGCAGAAGCAGCGCCATGGCGGCGACCTTCGGGGCGCTGGCGAAGAACACCGTCACTGAGGTCGGCGCACCTTGGTAAACGTCCGGCGTCCACATGTGGAACGGCACGACCGAAATCTTGAAGGAGAGGCCGACCAGGATGAACACGATGCCGACGATCAAGCCGACCGAGGCGTGCGACGGCTGCGCGAGAAGCGTGCGCAACTGGCCGAAATCCATTGACCCGGAGAAGCCATAGACCAGCGAGATACCATACAGCAGCAGCCCGGATGCCAGGGCGGAGAGCACGAAGTACTTGAGTCCGGCTTCCGAAGAACGCACGTCGTCGCGCGCGAAAGCCGCCAGAACGTAGAGCGCCAGCGATTGCAGCTCCAGGCCAAGGTACAGCGTCATGAGATTGGACGCCGAGGCCATCACCATCATGCCGACGACCGAGAACAGCAGCAGCACGGGGAACTCGAACCGAGCGATGCCCTGCTTCTGGTTGTAGTCGAGCGCCAGGATCGCGGTAAGTGAAGCTGCGGCGAGGATCAGCACCTTGTTGAAGGCGCTGAACGCATCAGAAACGAACTGGCCGTGATAGCCAAGGCCGGGCACCCGCGTCAGCACGAGCAATGCGGCGACGAGGAAGCCTCCGATGGTGAACATCGTGCAGAACAGCGTGGAGTCCTGCTTGCGCAGGACACCGAACACCAGGATGGCCATGCCAATGCATGACAGCACGATCTCGGGGACGGCGATGGTCCAGTTCATAGGCGTGCGCCCCGGACGCTTGCTGTTTCGTGCCCAGGCAACGTGTCATGGCCAGGCACCGCTATCTCTGTTTCATGGCCGGGCTTGGCCCGGTCACGCACGTCTTCCGGAACGGCATTCGGCAAGGTCGTGGGTGGCCGGCCCAAGCTCGGCCATGACACAGGGGATGCCGGGAACATGCGGCCCGCGGCAGCAGCCGGCGCCGATGCAGGTGCTGCCAGCGCCGCGGTATGCTGCTTCACCATCGCGGCGACGCTGGCGTCCCAGAAACTGGAGAAGCTGCTGGGATACACGCCCATCCAGAACGTCAACACGAACAGCGGCGCGAACACCGCCCATTCGCGTGGACTGAGATCGAGGATGTTGCGCAGGTCCTGCTTGGTCAGGCGGCCGAAGATAACCCGGCGATACAGATACAGCATATAGACGATGCCCAGGATCATGCCCATGCCGCCCAGCAGCGCCAGCCAGAAGCTGATCGCGAACGAACCGATGATCACCAGGAACTCGCCGACAAAGCCCGACGTGCCGGGCAGGCCGCACGCCGCCATCGTGAAGACCATGAAGGTCAGCGCGTAGCCCGGCATGCGGTCGGCCAGGCCGCCAAAGCGCGCGATCTCGTGCGTATGGAGGCGGTCGTAGAGGACGCCAACCACAAGGAACAATGCGGCGGAGACAAAGCCATGCGACAGCATCTGGTACAGCGCGCCCTGGATGCCCTGAACGTTGAAGGTGAAGATGCCGATCGTCACCACGCCCATATGGGCGACGGAGGAATAGGCGATCAGCTTCTTCATATCCTCCTGCGCCAGCGCCACCAGCGAGGTGTAGATCACCGCCACGACCGACAGCGTGTAGATCAGTGGCGCAAAATGCTGGGATGCCTCGGGCAGCATGGGCACGGAAAAGCGCAGGAAGCCGTAGGCGCCCAACTTCAGCAGCACGCCCGCCAGGATCACCGAGCCGGCGGTGGGCGCTTCGACATGCGCATCGGGCAGCCATGTGTGCACCGGCCACATCGGCACCTTCACCGCGAAGGAGGCGAAGAAGGCGAAGAACAGCCAGCTCTGCATCGCCACCGGGAAATGCGTGTGCATCAGCGTCGGGATGTCGGTGGTGCCGGCCTGGAACCACATCGCCAGCAGTGCCAGCAGCATCAGCACCGAGCCGGTGAGCGTGTAGAGGAAAAACTTGACCGCCGAGTACACCCGGCGCGGGCCACCCCAGATGCCGATGATGAGGTACATCGGGATCAGCACGCCCTCGAAGAACATGTAGAATACCACGAAGTCGAGGGCACAGAACAGGCCCACCAGCATGGTTTCCATGATGAGGAAGACGAGCATGAACTCGCGGACGTTCTTCTGGATGACGTCCCAGGCTGACAGGATGCAGATCGGCGTCAGCACGGTGGTCAGCAGGACGAACAGGACGGAAATGCCGTCCACACCCATCTTGTAGCCGACGCCATATTCGGCGAGCCACGGCACTTGCTCGACGAACTGGAAGCCGGCCTCGCCCGGGTCGAACTCGAACCACAGCACGAGCGACAGGATCAGCACGATGAGGCTGGTCCACAGGGCGGTCCAGCGTGCGTTGGAATCGATGGTGGCCTGATCGCCGCGCACCGACATGATCACCACGCCGCCGACCAGCGGCAGCCAGGTGATCAGCGACAGCAGGGGAAAGCCGGCGACGTTCATCATAGTAGTAAACCTCTCCCGCTTCGCGGGAGAGGTCGGCGCGCAGCGCCGGGTGAGGGTGCCGCGAAACGCACGGTTCTGTTGGTACGGACACGCACCGTGCGGGGCGCGGCACCCTCACCCTCGTCGCTTCGCGCCTCGACCTCTCCCGCGACGCGGGAAAGGCTTTCTGCTGCGGACCTGTCCATCATCATCTCACCGGAACAGCATGAAGACGCCGACCAGCACAACGACGCCGATCAGCATCACGAAAGCATAGATGGCAAGCGAGCCGGTCTGGATCTTCACCGCCTCACGCGAGCCCTCGGTGGCCAGCGCGGCGAGACCGTTCGGCACCCCGTCGATCATCGTCACATCGCCGGTCTGCCAGAAGGTTCGGGCGAGACGGATCAGCGGCTGCACGATCACCGCATCGTAGATCTCGTCGAAATACCACTTGTTGAGGAACAGCAGGTAGATCGGCCGGAACATGGCGGCGAGCCGCATCGGCAGCAGCGGATAGGCAATGTACATAACGTAGGCGGTGATGAACCCGATCACGCCGACGATCGTCGGTAAAAGATCGGCCCAGGCGGGAACGTGCTCGATGCCCGCCAGCACGTGATTGCCTGCGCCGTTATAGATGCTGCCGTTCCAGAATGCCTGCCAGTCCTCGCCGATGAACCAAGAGTGCAGCGCGAAGCCGGCAACCAGGGCGCCGATCGACAGAACCAGTAGCGGTCCCAGCATCACCCAGGGGCTTTCGTGCACGTGCTCCATCACATGATGGTCGGCGCGCGGCGTGCCGTGGAAGGTCATGAATAGCAGCCGCCCCGAATAGAACGCGGTGAGGAACGCGGCGAGCACGGTGCAGATGAAGCCGTACAGACCAATGCCGCTATGCGCCGCATAGGAGGCCGAGATGATGGCGTCCTTCGAATACCAGCCGGCAAAGGGTGGAATTCCCGCCAACGCGAGGCTGCCTACCCACATCGCCCCATACGTCATCGGGATCATCTTCCAGATCCCCCCCATCTTCCGCATGTCCTGCTCGTCCGACATCGCGTGGATCACCGACCCCGCTCCGAGGAACAGCAGCGCCTTGAAGAACGCATGGGTGATAAGGTGGAACACCGACACCTGGTAAGCTCCGACGCCAGCGGCGACGAACATGTAGCCAAGCTGCGAACACGTGGAATACGCGATCACCCGCTTGATGTCGTTCTGCGCGCAGCCGATCGTCGCGGCGAACAGCGCGGTGGACGCGCCGATGAACGTCACGAAGCCCAGCGCGACCGGGGCGTATTCCATCAGCGGCGACATGCGCGCCATCAGGAACACGCCGGCGGTGACCATCGTCGCGGCGTGGATCAGCGCCGAGACCGGCGTCGGGCCTTCCATCGCGTCCGGCAGCCACACATGCAGGCCCAACTGTGCCGACTTGCCCATCGCGCCGATGAACAGCAGGAAGCCCATCACCTCGATCGCCGGGAAGGTGGTGCCGAACAGCGCGTAGGTGTCGCCCTGGTGCTGCGCCACGGCCGGGAAGATGGTGCTGAACTCGACCGAGCCGAACTTGAAGAAGATCAGCGCGATACCGACGGCAAACGGCAGGTCGGCGATGCGGTTGACGATGAATGCCTTGATCGCCGCAGCGCAGGCGGAGGGACGGTCGTACCAGTAGCCGATCAGCAAGTACGAACACAGGCCGACGCCTTCCCAGCCGAAGAAAAGCTGTGTCAGGTTGTCGGCCGTCACCAGCATCAGCATGGAGAAGGTGAACAGCGACAGGTAGGCGAAGAAGCGGTAGCGCGGGTAGGCGTCGTGCGCCATGTAGCCGATCGAATAGACGTGGATCAGCATTGACAC
>DATHNI010000209.1:0-5145 GCA_035486135.1 Acetobacteraceae bacterium | reverse complement strand
CCGACCGGCGTCGGCAAGACCGAGCTGACCAAGGCGCTGGCCGAATTCCTGTTCGACGACGAACGGGCGATGGTGCGCATCGACATGAGCGAGTTCATGGAGAAGCACAGCGTGTCGCGGCTGATCGGCGCGCCTCCCGGCTATGTCGGCTATGACGAGGGTGGCGTGCTGACCGAAGCGGTGCGGCGGCGGCCGTACCAGGTGATCCTGTTCGACGAGGTAGAGAAGGCGCATGAGGACGTCTTCAATATCCTGCTGCAGGTGCTGGACGACGGACGGTTGACCGATGGCCAGGGCCGCACGGTGGACTTCAAGAACACGATCATCGTGCTGACGTCCAACCTCGGGTCGGAGATCCTGGCGGCCCAGCCGGAAGGCGAGCCGACGACGATGGTGCAGGGCCAGGTGATGCGCATCGTGCGCGCGCATTTCCGGCCGGAGTTCCTGAACCGGCTGGATGAGATCATCCTGTTCCGCCGGCTGCAGCGGGCCGACATGGCGGCGATCGTGGAGATCCAGTTGGCGCATCTGCGCAAGCTGCTGGAGGATCGCAAGATCGGGCTGGACCTGGATCGCAGCGCGCTGGAGTGGCTGGCGAGCGAAGGCTACGACAGCACCTATGGCGCGCGGCCTTTGAAGCGGGTGATCCAGCGCGGGCTGCAGAACACGCTGGCGCAGATGATCCTGGAAGGCTCGGTGAAGGAGGGCGAGACGGTGCACGTCTCGGCCGGCCCCGACGGGCTGCGGATCAACGGCCAGTTGGCCGAAGCGGCGTAGCAAAGGAAACCTCTCCCGCGCTCGGCGCGGGAGAGGTCGAGGTGCGAAGCTCCTACGGTAACGGTGAGCGGGTCGGCGCACTTTGCTCCGACACCCTCAACGTGCCTCGTCGTCTTTGGGGTGCGCCGATCCGGTGTGCCAGGCTTCGATCCGCTGCGGAGAGACCAGGCCATGCCCAGGATTCAGATTTCGGATGGCGTGAAGGACATTATCGACCACCACGTGACGGAAGGGGCCGCGGCAAGCGAGACCGAGTTCGTCGAGGCTGCCGTGCGTCGTTATGCAGAATACCTTGAAGACGACGAGAACGCCCTGATCACGGCGGCGGAGAAAGGCATCGCAGCAATCGAGCGAGGCGATTACGTCACCATCTCAGGGCCGGACGATGTGGCAGCGTTACGGGATCGGGTGTGGGAACGTGCAATGGTTTTGGCCGAAGAGATGCGCGCCGCCGGCACCGACCTGTGCGATGAGGTTCGGACGGAAGCACAAGCAGGCGAATGACGGCCTGGCGCCTCACCGGCCCGGCCGAACAGCAGATGGGGAGGCCCTCGCACACAGTGCCAATCAATACGGCCGCAGTCACGCCGCCAACTACGAGGCACTGATCCCGGCGGCCATGGCCGATGTCGCGGAGGATTATAAACGGATCGGTGCGACGTCAGTGCGACGCTCGAACGGTATCTGGGTTAACGAGATCACCGCGTGCCACGCGATCAGCGTATCCGCGATCCGTGGCATAAGCTCGTGTACCGGCCTCGGCCGGATGGAGTCGTCGAGATCCTTGCAATCGTTGGCCGCTCCTATCCATCAGCTCGCGCCGCACGTGAGGCGCTCATTCCGCGCCTATAGTCTCGATGGATCGCAAGGCTTCGCCGAGGTCGCCTGCAAAGAGACCTACTCGTTCTGCGGCTTCTCTGCCGCGGGCGCAGCCGCGGCCGGGGGGACCGGCCTCGTCACCGAGGCAGCGGTCGCGTGTGGCGCCGGCGTTTTCTCGATCGCCCCGGTCATCGGAATGAAAAACACCCCCATGTCGCGCCGGGAGTGGATCTTGCCCTCCGCGTCCTTGGTGTAAACATACAGCACCTGCCCGCGCTTGAACGGCTGGCCGATCGGAATCACCATCCGCCCGCCCGGCTTGATCTGCTTGAACAACTCCGGCGGGGCATATTGGGCCGCACAAGTAACGATAATGATGTCGAACCCGTCCTTCACCTCCGGCCAGCCGTAATACCCGTCGCCAACCCGGGTGTGCACGTTGTCATACCCGATCGGCGCGAAGATGTGGCCCACCGCCTTGCCCAGCGGCTCGATGATCTCGATCGAGTAGGCCTGCGCCACGATGCGCGACAGCAGCGCGCTCTGGAAGCCGCTGCCGGTGCCGATCTCCAGCGTCACGTCCCCGGGCTTCGGCTGGCAGACCTGGGTCATGTAGGCCTGCCCCAGGTAGTCCGACAGGGCCGACCCCCAACCCAGCCCCCAGGGCTTCGGATCCGCCTCGTACGCGTCGCCCGGCGTGGCCCGGTGCTCCGAGTAGATGTAGTGGAAGTATTCACGCGGCACCGCCTCGAACGCCGCCATGACCGCCGGATCGGCGCTGCCCAGGTGGCCCTTCAGATAGGACTCGATCAGCTTCATCGCCGCAGGCTTGCGCTTCTGGATGGCGTCGAACTGCGCGTCGGTCAGGCTGACCGGGCGGCCGGAGGCACGCATCGCCGCCTCGTACGATTCGCGGGTCCAGGCGGACGCCGCGCGACCCTCGCGCCAGCAACACAGGGCGGCGGCCGAAGCCAGCAGGCCGCGTCGCGAAATACAGTCGATCAGGGCTGTCACGCAGAGCATTCCCCAGCAAAGTTAACGCTGGCACGAGCGATGGCACACAAGCCCGCATCGCACAATGACATACCACATAGGACAGCCTGACGCGTGCATTTTGCCGGCGCCAGCAGCGGGAAACGGCGGATGAACCGTAGGCAGATGGCATAGGCACCCATGGCGACGCCAGATACAACCTATACTTGCAGCGAAGCTGAGCTTACCGCAACGATTCGTGGCCGCGCCCGAGGTCCCTCCATCACGCCCGCGCCGGCGGCGTCACGCCCGCGCCGGCGGCGTCACGCGTCGTGGGGACCCCGGCCAAAACTCGTCCAATCCGTGCGTATGGGTGAAACAACTGGTGGATGCGCCCCCGGCTCATGCCACCGTCATGCTGACGCAGGCCGGCATGACGAACCGGGTACGGCATTATTCCCAACTGTCGAGTTTGGTCTCGCATGGATAGGGGCCGCCTTTGCCGGTTTCAAGCAGAGCCTTCAGGCTCAGCAGAAAGACGCCCCACTTGGTGCTGCAATGGTGCATGAATTCCACCGGCGCCTTCCAGCCCGCGTGCTTGAACAGCACGATGGTCCAGTCGCCCCTCTGTTCCAGGTCGAAACTGATCTTCGTGCCGACCCATTCTTCGGGCCCGTCGGCCACCTGCCATAGCACGCGCCTGGCCGGATCAAGCTCCAGCACCCGCATATCGAAACCGCCGGTGCCAAAGCGGAACCGGAGCACGCCGCCGACATGGTTGTCCCCTTGCGTGTCGGTCGTCCACCACGCGGCAAGACCATCGACCGTGGTCAATGCCTGGTAGACATCACTCACGGATGACGCCTTGATTCCGACCTTGTGCAGAATATCGGGCATTGCCGGTGTCTCCTTCTGGGTGTGGTTGTCGCTCACAACCGAGACGTAGCGCCGGAAATCCAAACGATGAGAGTGACAAGTGTGGCGGGATTCCGATGCGACTCGTTGGTCACGACCGCCGCGCGTGCTTGTGCCTGACCGCGGCGGCAAGCCGGACGATGGCGGCCGGCGTCAGCACTCGCGCCATGGATGCAATCCGGATGGTTGTGGCAAAGCAATCAAGCGGACACGGAGTTTCGCTGAGTCCGCTCGGAGTTACGCGGAGGCCTTATAATTCATGCCGTGCCGGGAGAGTTCCCCACGCGTCTGGCGACAGCTCGAACCGCCAGCAGTTGCCTCTCCGCGCAGCTCCGTGCTGACTCAGCGAAACCCCGTGTCCGCTTGATTGCTTTGCCACAGCCCACGCCCGGCGGAGACCCCGGTTCCCCTGGCCGGCGGCCCAACCGTGCGTCGGCGGTGCGATCGTGCGCAGCGCCGCGGCGGGTCAGCTTCTCTTCCCGCCCTCAAGCTGGCTCCCTCGCGCGGCGAGCCACGCTGCACGGGTTGCCGTCTTGTGCCGCATCATCGTTCTTGCTCCGCTCACACCGCGACGTGGAGCAGGGCCGGGCACGATGAGAGTGACAGGCGTAGCGGGATTCACATGGACTCGCTGATCACCGCTGCGGCGCGCGCCCTCGCCGCGGGCGATCCACTCGGCGCCCTGAAACGTGTCGCCTTGCGCGACGACCCGCCCGCGCTCGCGCTACGCGGCATCGCGATGGCGCAACTCGGCGATTTCGTTCGCGCCAAGACACTCCTGCGAAGTGCCGCGCTCGCTTTCGGTCCGCAAGAGGCGGTGGCCCGAGCGCGGTGCGTCGTCGCCGAGGCCGAGATCGCCCTCGTCTCGCGCGACCTCGGTTTTCCCACGAAGGCGCTCGACGCGGCGCGGGTGACGCTCGAAACGCACGGCGACCGCGTCAATGCCGCGCATGCGCGAAACCTCGAGGTTCGGCGCTTGCTCTTGATCGGCCGCCTCGACGACGCAGAGCGTGTGCTGGCCGAGCTTGACCCCGCGCCGTTCCCGCCCGCCTCGAGGGCCGCCCACGAACTGGTCGTTGCGGGCATCGCGATGCGCCGGCTCCGGACGCAGCCGGCGCGCGCCGCGCTCGCCCGCGCGCGGCATGCCGCGCGTGACGCAGGCATCCCCGCATTGACCGCGGAGGTCGAAAGCGCATGCCGCGTCCTGGACACGCAAGCTGCTCGTCTGATCACGCGCGCCGAGGAACGCCCCCTTTTGCTGCGGGAGGTTGAAGCGCTGTTGGCGTCGGACGCGTTCGTCGTCGATGCGTGCCGTCATGTCGTGCGTGACGCACGCACGGTAGTTTCGCTCGCCACACGCCCGGTCCTGTTCGCGCTGGCCCGCGCGCTGGGTGAAGCCTGGCCCGGCGACGTGCCGAGGCACACGCTGATTGCCCACGCCTTCCGCGGCAGGCACGCCGATGAATCGCATCGCGCACGGTTGCGGGTCGAAGTCGGGCGGCTGCGCGTGGAGCTGCGGGCGCTGGCAGAGGTGAGCGCGACGACGCGAGGCTTCGCACTCACACCCCGCCACGCCGAACAGGTCGTCGTGCTGGCACCGCCGGTCGAAGAGCAATACGCGGCGGTGCTGGCATTGCTTGCCGATGGTGAGTCGTGGGCGAG
>DATHNI010000208.1:0-3011 GCA_035486135.1 Acetobacteraceae bacterium | reverse complement strand
CGAAGGCGCGGTGCTGGGCGAGCTCGCGCCGCGCCTGAACGTCAGGATCGATCATGCGCGGGGTTATGCACCCTCCGGCGCGGGAAGCAGAGCCGGGGGAGCCCGGGGCGGGCGGAGGAGTGAAGCAAGGCCAGGGCTCTGCCCTGGACCCGCCAAGGGGCTCTGCCCCTTGGATCCCCGCCAAGGGCGGAGCCCTTGGAACCCTTTACTGGAGGGGTTGGACGGGAGGGGGGACGGTCGCTGCGAGGGGTGCTGCCCGACCGACGATCGGTCGGGCAGCACCCATCGCAGCGACCGTCCCCTCCCGTCCAACCTCTCCAACGAATGGATTGCAAAGGCGCTGGCTTTGCTGGGGCTTGGGCCGCGAAGCGGACCAAGGGGGGCAAAGCCCCTTGACGGGTCCAGGGCAGAGCCCTGGCCTTGCTTCACTCCTCTGCCTGCTCCGGGCTCCTCAGCTCACCTTGCCCGCGCGGAAGGCCTCCACCGTCCGCATCACCCCCCGCAGTTCGGCCAGCCCCTTGAGGCGCCCGATGAACGAGTAGCCCGGGTTCATCTTCTTGCCGATATCGCTGCCGATCAGGTGGCCGTGGTCCGGCCGCATCGGGATCTGCACATCGGCGCGTCCTGCGCGCTTGCGGCGATCCTCTTCCTCCATGATCGCCGCCGTCACGCCGATCAGGTCGGTGTCGCCGTCGAGGTGCTCTGCCTCATAGAACGACCCATCCGGTTCGTGCGTGGTATTGCGCAGATGCACGAAATGCACGCGCGGTGCGAACTCCTTCGCCATTGCCACCAGGTCGTTCCGCGGATTTGAACCGAACGAGCCGGTGCACAGCGTCAGGCCGCAGGCCTCGCTCGGCACGCCGGCGAACATCGCGCGCACATCCGCCGCGGTGGACAGCACCCGCGGCAAGCCGAAAATCGGGAAGGCAGGATCATCGGGATGGATGCAGAGGCGCGCACCCTCTTCCTCGGCGACCGGCGTGATCTCGGTCAGGAACGCGATCAGGTTGGCACGCAACTCCTCTACGCCGATGCTGTGATACAGCTCGAGCATCTGCTTGAAGCTGGCGCGGTCATAGGCGAAGTCGCGCGCCGGCAGCCAGTCGATGAGCACCTTCTCCAACGCGTCCACCTCGCCCGGCGACATTGCCTTGAAGCGCGCTTCCGCCTGCGCGATACGCTCCGGCGTGTAGTCCGCCTCGGCACCCTTGCGCTGCAGCACGAACAGGTCATAGGCGGCGAAATCGATACTGTCGTAGCGCAGCGCATAGCCACCACTCGGCAGCTTGTAGGCCAGGTTGGTGCGGCTCCAATCGGTGATGACCATGAAGTTGTAGCACAACACCTTGACGCCGGCCCGGGCGACGGCGCGGATCGACGCCTTGTAGTTGTCGATCTTCCGCTGGAAGTCGCCAGTGCGGGTCTTGATCTCTTCGCCGACGCCGATGCTCTCGACCACCGACCAGACCAGCCCGGCATCCTCGATCTGCTTGCGCCGCTTCAGCACCTCGTCTTCCGGCCACGCACCGCCGGTGTTCATGTGATGCAGTGCGGTGACGATGCCGGTGGCGCCGGCCTGCCTGGCATTCTCCAGCGTCACCAGGTCGTCGGGACCGAACCATCTCCAGGTCTGTTGCATGGGATGTCTCCTTTGGTCAGCGTCTCGCTTACCTTACGCTGTGGCGTGCGCCGGCGGGACTGCGGGCGGCGCGTCGAGCGCCGGCAGCGGCTTGATCTCGCCTAACATGAACAAATAGACGCATGCGCCGAGGATGCAGATCGCGCCGGCGGCCGTCAGCGGCACAGCGAAGGAACCCGAGGTGATCCACAGCATCAGCCCGGTGAACGTGCTGATGACAATACCCGCGAGGTTGGAGGCGAAGTTCTGGATGCCGCCGATCGACGCGACATGCGCCTGGGTCGGTGCCACGTCGGCGGGCAGCGACCAGATGCTCGCTCCGGTGAAAGCCAGGCTCGCATAGGATAACGCGAACAGCGCGAGACAGACGTAGATGTTCGGCGCGAACGCGGACAGAGTGATCACCGACGACATCAGCATCCCGCCCACCAGGCAGGTCTTGCGCGCAGCGGTCAGGCTCCAGCCGCGGCGGTAGAGCGAATCGGAGGCAAAACCGCCGAACCAGCCTCCGGGGATCGCCAGCACCCCCGGCAGGGCGCCGAGCGTGCCGAGTTGGGTGAGCGAGAAACCCCTCGCCTGCACCAGGTAGGTCGGGAACCAGGTGATGAAGAAGTAGATGGCGAAGTTCAGGCAGAAGAAGCCGATCATCATCGCCCAGACGGTCCTGTAGCGGAACAACGATGCCCAGGGCAGCTTCTTGGCACCGGCGATAACCTCGGGCCGGCCGCGCTCGGCTTGCAGCCGCTTCAGCTCATCCGGGGCGACGCCAGGATGTTGCTCCGGCTCCCGGTAGATGAACAACCAGAACACGGTCCAGATAAGGCCCAGCACACCGGTGATGATGAACGAGGCGCGCCAGCCCAGGCCGGCGATGATGGCACTGACGATCGGCAACGACAGCACCGCACCGGTGCGCGAGCCACTATCGTAGATGCTGGTGGCGAAGCTGCGCTCGCGGCGCGGGAACCAGTCGGCGACGACCTTGGTGAACGCGGGATAGGCTCCGGCCTCGCCGATGCCCAGCAGCAGGCGGCAACCCATCAGGCTGGTGAAGCCGCGCGCGACGGCGGTCGCAGCGGTGAACACCGACCACCACACGACCGCGATGCTCAATGCCAGGCGGGGACCGCGCTTGTCGGCGAACCAGCCCCACGGCATCTGCATCACCGCGTAGGTCCAGAAGAACCCGCTCAGGATGAATCCCATGGCGGCGGCGTCGATGCCGAAGTCCTTGCGGAGATAGGGCGCCGCGACGGCAAGGTTGGCCCGGTCGATGTAGTTGATGGTGCATGCCAGGAAACACAGGATGATCATGGTCCAGCGCTGGCGCGGCATCGGATGTCTCTCCTTTTCGTTGCACTGCCGCTTT
>DATHNI010000207.1:0-17197 GCA_035486135.1 Acetobacteraceae bacterium | reverse complement strand
GGCACGGGTACCAAGCGTCAGATTTTATCCACTAGTATTGTGATCCTGACGCTTCGACACCGTTTCTGCCACACTCGAAAGGCCACCGCGATATGTCAGTCCTCAAGCAGGTTCACCACAAAGACAAAAAGGCACGAAGAGCTGAACTTTCGTGCCTTTGTGGTGAACCTGCTGGCGGACCGACAGCAGCCGGGGTCGAAGCGCGAGGATCACGACACCGGCGAACACCTCCCCCGCGCTGAGCGCGAAAAAGATGTACTACTTGCCTGCCATACCGATCCCGCCCACACTCGTCACGCCAAGAAAATCAAGGGAGGGAATCCGGTGCCTTCACCCATGCTGCGGCATGCCGCCGTCGGCGCGCTCGGGATATTGCTGTTTGCCAATACAGCACTCGCCGCGCCATACATGATCGTCGGCAACGACGAGAAGGTCCTTTGGGACGACCAGGGCAAGACGATCGTCTCACCAACCGGCAAGGACACGGTGCAGATCATCGACGTGGCGAAGCCCGAGGCGCCGAAGATCGTCGCCACCTTGCAGCTTGAGAACTCGATCGTCGGGCCGCCGACCAACCTCGCCATCTCGCCGGACAACAGCATCGCCCTGGTGGCGGATTCGATGACGGTGGTGGACGACAACGGCACCCGCGAGATGGTGCCGACCGACAAGCTGTGGGTCATCGACCTCAAGGCCAACCCGCCGAAGCTCGCGCAGACGGTGACGCTGGGCAAGCAGCCCTCGGGCCTGTCGTTCAGTCCGGATGGCCACATGGCGATGGTGTGCAACCGCGCGGACGGCACCATCAGCGTATTGAAGATCGCCGGCACGCAGGTGACGGTGACCGATACGATCCAGGTGGGCCCCGGCGTTTCCACCGTCGAGTTCACCCCCGACGGCAAGCACGCCCTGACGGTGAAGTCGCCCGACAACCGCGTGGCAATGCTCGATGTGAGCGCCGACAAGGTCACCTATAACAAGTTCGACCTGCCGACCTACATGTTCCCCTACAATGTCGTGGTGACGCCAGATTCGAAGCTGGCGATCACCGCCGACAACGGCTTCGGCGGGTCGGCCGACGGCAACCTGGACGCGATCAGCGTGGTGGATCTGCAAGGGCCGCACCCGCACGTCATCGGCCATGTCACCGTGCCGGACGCGCCCGAGGGACTGGCGATGAGCCCCAAAGGCAATCTAGCGGTGGTCGCCAGCGTGCAGGCGTCGAACAATCCGCCGGTCTGGTTCTATCATAAGAACGGCAACGTCACGATCCTGCGCATCGACGGGGACAAGGTGACGGCGATCAAGACGATGGATGTCGGTCGGGTGCCGGAGGCGGTCGCGTTCACGCCGGACGGGCGGTATATCTATGTTGGTAATTTCACCGATCAGGATTTCTCAATTCTGAAGGTGAACGGCACGAACGTGGTGGATACCGGCAAGCGCTTCAAGGTTGGCGGCCATCCGGCATCGGCCCGCATGAGCTCGCACTGATTTGGCCTGCTGACCCGAACCGCTGGCGCTCGACACGGCACCGCGGGAGAGTGTCTCCCCCTCCCCTTGAGGGCTTGGGCCGCGAAGCGGACCAAGGTTGGGAGGAGGGGTCCGGACCGGGCACGAACCCCTCCCCCAACCCCCTTTCTCAAGGGGACGGGGAGTTTGTTACTTTGCCGCGGTTGCGCGTCAGCGGGCACGCAACCGCATCGCGCTGACGACCATGGCGATGGTTGAGGACGCGACAGCGATGCTGATCGCCAGTGTCGTGCCATGCGCGATCTCGGCCCCGGCGCGGGCACCGGTCAGGCCGAACGACAACGCCACCAGCGCGCTGCCCAGCGTCTGCCCGGTCATCCGCGCGGTCGCGAGCATGCCGGAGCCGGCACCGCTGCGCTCGCGCGGGGCACTGCCGAGCAGCAGGCGGTTGTTGGGCGCCTGGAAGAAGCCGAAGCCGACGCCGCAGAGGGCCATGCGCCATCCCACCTCGACGTAGCCGGGCGCCGCCGGCATCAGCAGCAGGGACACCAGGCCTGCCGTCATCATCGCCAGACCGAAGGTTCCCAGCACCCCGGCGGGATAACGGTCCGACAGCCGGCCGGAGATCGGCGCCACGATCACCACGATCGCCGGCCACGGCGTCATCATCAGGCCGGTGTCGATCTGCGACAGACCCACGACGTCCTGGAAATAGAACGGCAGCGCCACATAGGCGATCGTCTGCGCGATGTAGGAGCCGATCGAGGTGCCGACCGACAATGCGAACACCGGCCGGCGGAACAGGTCCACCGGGAGCAGCGGCACGGTGAGATGAAGCTGGCGGTAGATGAAGACGGTGCCGATGACGAGCGCGAGGACCAGCTCGATGGCCTCGGCCGCGCCGGCCTGGCGCCCCAGGCTGTCCACGGCCACGATCACCAGGCCGATGGTGGCGGCATTCAGCACGGCACTCAGGAAGTCGAACCGATAGCCGGCCATTGGGGTCATCGGCAGCACGCGCGCCGCCAGCCACAGCGCCAGTGCACCGAAGGGCACATTGACGGCGAACAGCCAGTGCCAGGAGGCGACCGACAGCACGGCCGCGGCGATGGACGGACCGAGCGCCGAGAACGTCGCCACCACCAGCGCATTGAACCCCAGACCTCGGCCGAGCTGCGCGCGGGGGAAGATGAAGCGGATCAGGGCGGTATTGACGCTGACGATGCCGGCGCCGCCGAACCCCTGCACGACGCGGGCGACGACCAGCAGCGGCAGCGTGGTCGCCAATGCGCAGGCCAGCGACGCGAGGGTGAAGACCACCAGGCCGGCCATGTAGATCCGCTTGTAGCCCACGATGTCGCCCAGGAACGCCAGCGGCAACAGCGAGACCGTCATGGCGAACTGGTAGGCGTTCACCACCCAGATCGTTGCCGCGGGGGTGGCCGCCAGCTCTCGGCCGATGGTCGGGAGAGCGATGTTGGCGATCGCCACGTCGAGCGTCGACATTGCGACGGCGATCGCGATGGTCGCCATGGCACGCCGTCGCGCTCCCGGCGGAAGTCCTTCCCCGAGTTCCATGCGGCCCGAACCGTTGCTGCGCGGGCTAAATGGGGCCGGACGCAATCATGGGCAAGTTCCTAACCTCTCCCGCGGGATCGGGAGAGGTCGAAACGCGCAGCGTCGAGGGTGAGGGAGATCGGGTCGGCACGTCAGCAGGTAGGGCGTGCCGACCCGATCACCCTCACCCTCGGTGCTTCACACCATCGACCTCTCCCGCTCCCGCGGGAGAGGTTTAGTGAAGCGGGAACTGGACGCAGAGCAATTCGGCACCGGCGGGACCGGCAATCATCGGCAGGCCCGCATCCTCGGGTCCGACGAACACGCAGGAGTCCACGGGCATCAGGCCGGAGCCTGCGCAGGATGCGGTGCCGGCCAGTACCAGCCAGAATTGCCCGCCGCCATTGCCGGGATCCGGACCGGTCGCGCTGGCCGAGGCGGGCATCCGGTAGCGCCATGACGCCATGCCGTCCGCGGTTGCCATTTCCGTCACTTGCTCTGGCGCCGCGAGCTGGCTCAGTTCGGCTGCGGACCACGCCGCCATCGGGCCGGTGGTCGTCTCCCGGTGCTGGTAGCGGGCCCGCGCGGCGCGCAGCTCCGGCCGGGCGGCGGGCATGTATTTCGCGCCGGGATCCCAGCTATTGCGCAGGGTGAACCACGCGACGCCCTCGTCCGCGGCGACGATCGGGCCGTAGGCCGACCAGGCGTCGGTGTAGTGCACCGCGACGGTGCCGATGTCGTGCCGACCGAGCCGGCCGCCGCCCTGCACCACCACCTGGAACTGATCCGCCTGATGGAAGTGCGGCCGCACCACGGCGCCCGCTTCCTTCTCCACCAGGAACGCCATCGGGTATAGGCTGCCGGACTCCGGCGGGGCCTCGCCCTCCTTCAGGGTGTTGCGGTTGCGGCCGATGAACGCGGTGTTCCAACCGTTGGCTGTCTTGCGCCGCGCCGCCGCGCGCGCTGCTTCGCTGTCCGCCGTGAGGATCATGGGTATTGCTCCGGTTCCTGCGCCGCATGGGGCAACCAGGCGGAGGTTCTGTCAATATTCGGGGCCGCGTTCACCGCGGCATTCAACGTCACGCTCACCGCGGTGGGAACGACGATCGGCGGGAGCTTCGCGTAGTAGCGCCGCAGCAGGACGACCATCGGCGCCACGCCCACCAGCGCCACAAGGATGCTGGCCGACAGGGGCATCCCAAGCCTGGTGGCCAGCGCGGCGATCAGGAGGCCGGTGGCGCCGCCGAGATCCCAGCCCCCTTCGGCCGCAACCTGGAACCGCAGCGTGCAGGGTGAACGTTTCGCTAGCGTGTACACCGGCGTCATGATTGTCGGGATGTAAAGGCAATAGCCGAACGAGCCCAGCGCATTGGCCAGCAAGGCGACCGCCGCATGTCCGGCAGCGAAAGCGCGCAGCGTAATGATCAGCACGAGCGTGCCGGAGGCGTACCACACCGCCCGCCTGCCATGCCCTGCATCGATGTGCCGCCCGAGCGTCAGGCCCCCGATCGCACCAGCCAGCGCGGCGAGCGCCATCGCGCCGCCGTAGCCGAGCACGTTCTCGCCCAGCGAAACGAACAACGCGATCTGCCACACCAGCACATTGCCTGCGCCGATCAAACCGTCGGCGCCAAACAGCAGCATGCCGGGGAGAGCCGCGCGCAACGCGCCGGGCACGTGCCGCTTCACCCTGACGTCCGGCGCCCAGAGCAATGGGAGGGCGGCAGTGGCGGCGATCACGGCGGTGGTGCCGAACGCCAGCCGCGGTCCGAAGGTGACGAGCATCCAGCCGGTCAGCAGCGGACTGGCGACGCCGATGATGGCGGCGATGGCCTCGCGCGCGCCAATCTGCTGCGCGCGATGATCGTCGTCGCCCAGCGCCGCGAAATAGGCGTGGTAGGTGGTCCAATAGACCGTGTCGGCCAAGGCACCGAATGCGATGAGGGCAGCCAGGACGCGACCCACGCCATGGACCTCGGCGAGCAAGGGGTATTGTGCGGCACTGAGCAAGGTACCGAGGACGACCATCGCCCGCAGGCCCCAACGCACGGCCAGACCGGCGACGAGGGGGCGGATGATGAAGCGTCCGAGCAAGATCAGCGCGATTGAAACGAATACGCCGGGAATGGGGACGCCGGACTGCATCAGATAGATGAGGAAGAATGCGGCGCCGCCACTCAACGCGATGACGTGGATGCCGTAATGCAGATTGAGCAAGTTGACGGCGCTGTTGCGAAAGAACGCCATGGGGGTCGCCTCGGGAAGGACGGGATCGAGATGGGGACAAGGGTTTGACCGACCCACGGATGTGGCCGCGCGGGATCGGGGCGTTTCAAGTCACTCGATCATGACACCGGGGCGGGAGGTCTCTTCGCGAAACACCGAGGCAACCTAGGGGGATTGCGAGCGATGTTCAACGTTGGCGTTGGAAATTGTCCTGCGCCGGCGAATCAGGGAGCAAGAATCAGTATCATTGCGATAATGGAAAACCGGTGGTGCCGTCGGCTGCCGCGTCGTGGCGGGCGAAGGCCCGCCTTCCACGACTTGCCCGGCCACACGCCGCATAGTCGTGGATGGCGGGCCTTCGCCCGCCTTGACGTGGGGGAGCGTGGATGGCGGGCCTTCGCCCGCCATGACGTAGGAGGCTGGGTCGCTGCGCCAGTTTCATTCAGGGCGGGTCGCCCCGCCGGCCGGTGGCCAACGCGCAATGACATTGGTGGGAATGCGGCCCGCAACAACAGCAGCCGATGCAACCCGCGTCATCCGAACGCGCGGCGGATGCGCCCCCAATCCTCGATCGCGTGCTCCTGGCCGGGCGGGATGGAAAACACCACCTGGGCGAACCCGGCATCGGCCAGCCCCGCAACGCGCTGCTTCAACTCGCGTTCGGTGCCGATGAACGAGGTCTTGCGGATCATTTCGGCGGTGATGAAACGCCGCTCGTCCGGCCGGACATGCATCAGGTGGCCGACATGGTTGGCGAGGTAGTAGGCGCCCTTCGGCTCGAAATTCCGCGCCATCGCCACGTAGCCTTCCACCGCCTCGGCAAATTCCGGCAGCATCGCGGCCGGCGCGGGATAGCCGGCCAATGCCGCGTCGGCTGCGCGGTGCAGCAGCATGGCAGCGCGCGGCGCAGCCAGCGCCATACCGCGCGGGCCATTGACTTGCTCGCCCTCATCCAGCACCGCGCCGCCGATCCAGGCGACCGCGGTCAATGACGCGCGGTCACGCCCCGCCTGTTCCCACGTGGTCCGCATTTGCTCCAGCGCCGCCCTGCCGCGCTCGACATCGGCCACGTTGTCGATCCACGCCGCGCCGAGCTTCGCCGTCAGCACCCGTGCGCGCGGCCCGGTCGCCGCGATGTAGAGCGGCATCGGATCCTGCGTGTTGGTCAGGCCGAGATCGGGCGACAGGAAGCGGATTTGCCGCGGCTTGCCCTCGATCTCGGTCTGCACGGTTTCGCCGCGCCACAGTGCCTGCACCACGCGGATGTATTCCGCCATGTCGGCCAGCTTGACCGCGGGAAGGCCCATGGTGCGGCGGCCGGTGAAGCCGGTGCTGATGCCGAAATCGATCCGGCCGGGCGCCAGCTTGTTCAGCGAGGCGAGCGCGTTGGCCGCCACCGGCGCGATGCGATTGGACGGGATCAGCACGCCGGTGCCGAGCCGGATTTTCCCGGTTTTCATCGCCGCCGCCGCCATCGCCACGAACGGATCGGCGCTGAGCATCTGGGTGTCGAAGAACCAGGCGTTGGTGAAGCCGAGTTCCTCGGCGCGCCGCACCAGGCGCCACGAGTCGGCGGCGGTCGGGATGGCGATACCGAACTGCATTCTTGACTCCTCCCAATGTCGCGGCCGAATCGGACTCCGCTAGCCTGAGACGCCCGTGGGCTTGACCCCGCCATCGGTCGCGCCAGGGTGGCGGCATGGATGGCACGGCGATCCCCGAGCCAATAGCGGAGAGCAGGAATGCCCTACAGCCCATTCGACCTCAGCGGCAAGGTGGCGCTGATCACCGGCGGCAATAGCGGCATCGGCCTCGGCATGGCGCTCGGCCTGGCCCAGGCCGGCGCGGACGTGGCCATCTGGGGCACCAACGCGGCGAAGAACGAGGCCGCGCGCGATGCGATCGCCCGGCATGGCACGCGTGTGCAGGCGTGGCAGTGCGATGTCGGCGACGAGGCCGCGGTGGGGGAAACCTTCGCCGCCACGGTTGCGGCATTCGGCCGGGTGGATGGCTGCTTCGCAAATGCTGGCGTGGGGGGCCGCGGCGTCGCCTCGTTCCTGGAGATGTCCAGCGCCGAGTGGCATCGCGTCACGCGGGTCAACCTGGATGGTGCGTTCTACACCTTCCGCGCCGCGGCCCAGCACATGGTGCAGCGTGGCGGCGGCGGGGTGCTGGTCGGCACCGCGTCGCTGGCGGCGATCGAGGCCTCGCCGCGCAGCGAGCACTACGCCGCCACCAAGGGCGGCATGATCTCCATGGTGCGCGCGCTGGCGGTGGAGTTTGCCCGCTACGGCATCCGCGCGCATGCCATACTGCCCGGCTGGATCGAGACCAGCATGACGGAGAAGGCGGTGGCCAGCGAGGGCTTCCGCACCAAGGTGCTGCCGCGCGTGCCGATGCGCCGCTGGGGCACCGGCGAGGACTTTTCCGGCATCGCGGTGTACCTGCAAAGCGAGGCATCGCGCTACCACACTGGCGACACGTTCGTCATCGACGGCGGCTACGCGCTGTTCTGATAACTGTAACCTCTCCCGCGGGAGAGGTTTCCCTCTATTCTACTCCGCCGCCCCAACCACCACCATCCGTCGCGTCGCCGCGCCGACCACCGCCGTCACCGCCACGTTCAGCACCAGCGCGACGATCCCCACATTCAGGTCGCGCAACACCTCCGGCAGGCCGGGGAACAGCGTCGCGATCGTGCTATGGGTGAGCGTGATCGCCGCCACCGTCGCGATGCCCACGACGATGCCGGCCAGCGCGCCGGCCTTGGACAGCGGATTGTGCGTCAGCAGGCTCATCACCAGCGACGGGAAAAGCTGGGTGACAAAGCTGTAGCCCATCAGCAGCAGCGCGACGATCGTCTGGCCGCCCTGCAGCGTGAAGTACACCGCGACCAGCGCCACCACCGGCACCATCAGCTTGGCCAGGCCACCGATGCGCGCCTCGGTGGCGTCCGCGTGCATCAGCCGGTAGAGGTTGTTCGACAGCAGCGTCGCCGCGCTCATCATGATCATCGAGCCCGGCACCAGCGCGGTCAGCACCCCGGCCGCGCCGATCACACCCACGAACCAGGGCGGGAACGTCGCAATCGATATCCGGAACAACGACAGGTCGATGTTCGGTCCGGTCAGCCCGGGCACCTTCAGCACTGCGGCGAAGCCGACAAAGAAGATGAACGCCAGGATGAGCTGGTAGAGCGGCAATACGATCGCATTCCGCCGGAACACCGACTCCGCGCGCGCGGTGAACACCGAGCCGAAGCTGTGCGGCCACATGAAGAAGCCGAGCGCGGTCAGCAGCACGGTTGAATCGAACCAGGTGACGCTCTCTCCCTTGGCGGGCAGCGCCAGGAAGCCTGGTTTGGCCGCATCGATGGCGGCGAACATCTCGCCGAACCCGCCATAGAGATGGATCGGCAGGTAGATGCCCAGGAAGATCGCCACCGCCAGGATCAGCGTATCCTTGGCGACCGCCGTCCAGGCGGAGCCGTGCACGCCGGAGACCATGACGTAGCCGGTGACCACCGCGGCGCCGATCCAGATCGCCGCCGTCGAGGGGATGGCGCCATACGACGCGGTCTCGACGATGATCCCCAGGCCCTTGAGTTGCAGTACCAGGTAGGGGATCAGCGCGACGATCCCGACCAGCGCCACCACCGCGCCCAGGCTTGGGCTGGCGTATTTGGCCGCGAAGAAGTCAGGCTGCGAGATCAGCCGGCGTTCCCTGGCGTAGCGCCAGATCGGCGGCAGCATCCAGTAGGAGATGATGTAGGCCAGGCAGCCATACGCCAATATATAGTACGTCGGTCCGCCATGGCCGTAGGCGTAACCGCTGCCGCCGAGGAAGGTGAAGGTGGTGTAGATCTCGCCCGCCATCAGCACGAACACCAGGATCGTGCCGAAATGGCGGCCGCCGACCGCCCATTGCTCCAGGTTCATGTCCTTCCCGGCACGCGCGCGCAGCCCGAGCAGGAGGGCCGCCAGGGCGGTCAGCGCGATGATGACAAGGGCGGCGTTCATGGGCGCGGTCCTGGTGCGGGCGGCTGGGCTCGATTCGCCGGGTCGCAGCAGTAGACGACCAGCATGATGACGCTGGTCAGGACGATCCACAGCAGCAGCCAGGCGAACAGGAAGGGCAGGCCGAACACCAGCGGGGTGACACGGTTGAGAAACGGAGTGCCGGCCAGGATGCCGATGAATGGCAGCAGGGCGAGGGAACGAATCAGGAGCATGGGATGAACCCATCCGATGTCAATGTAGCCGGAAGGTTTGGCCCAGGCAGCGAGACTCGGCAAGCGACACGAGTTGATGTCTGCCACGCGCGGCGCGGCAGGCGTGCGTCCGAGCCACCCGGAAGGCGGTGCTGAGGGCTAAGGGGGCTGCCGTCACGGCGATGAACAACCCCCGGCGGGCGGCGGACGGTGTGCTCCGGGGGTGCTCACAACCGCGTGAGTAGCCAGGAGGAGGCGTTACAACCCAGTTGCAGGGTTGAATCCAGCAGGTATGGCCGTATCGCTTACAGGTATATTTCATGACCACACCGATCTCACTCATATATATCGGATGGATAACGTGACATTAACGAGGCCAAATGTCATTGTATTGAAACTACACTCGTTGCTGATCTTTTATGTCGCTCATCCGGTCTGTTGCGACTACGGTCCATTTCTGCATTTTCGTTTCCTGTATTGCGACGCGGACTAAATGACAACTTGCCGGCGCGTTCGGCGGACTCTCCGATGTTGCAATGTTTTACCTTGTTTCCGGGTATGCACGTTGTATGATCCGCGGCAATGGTCGGATACGCCGGTAGTCGGGTTTTTGGAATCGCATACGGTCCCGAGAAAACGATTGCAAAAAATCGGCACTGATCCATAATTGGTTGGCTCGGAGATCGAGCCGGTGAGCGTGGGCGGGGTGAACGATGGCGTCAGTAACATTACCTGGTTCGAGCGGGACGGCGGTTACCGTTCAATCAGGGACAGGCGACAATACGTTCGTTGCCCAGATCATCGCCAACACGATCCTGCTCGCCTCGGTGGCTGGCTCCTTGAGTGGCGCCGGGGATACCCAAGAGATCACCATCAACGGGGGCGCTACAACCGCGCCATCGGCGCCTAGCGACGGCAACGAGCACCTCCTCTACCTGGTCGGTTCCGGCGGCGGCAGCCTGACCATCCCCGGAGGATGGAATTACGTCATCGATATGATGACCGGTCCGGAGACCATTAGCGCCGTCGGCGCACAGGTCATCTCGACCGACCCGTTCAGCAGCACGTTCACCTTCACCGGCGCCACCAGCGTCGCGGCGGACCCCGGCACCGACAACGACGTCGTCACCGTGATATCGGGTGCGGGGTTCAACGTCGGGACCGGCGACGGCAACGACACGGTCACCGCGATCGGCAGCGGCACAGTTGCCGGTGGCACGGGCACCAACACCTTTACCATCACACCGAGCGTCGGCGGGTCGGGCATCCGGCTGCAGTCGAACGGCGCCGCGGACACGGTGACCGTCAATGACGTGGCCGGCAGCGTCGCAACGGTGGTGGGCAGCGGCACATCCCTGAATCTTATGGCCAACGGCGCCGGCACCGTCGACGCCCAGATCCTCGGCAACGATGCTACCGTTACGGGCGGCCCGGGCACGCTCGATGTTTCCACAGGCGGCGCCGACGCCGCGGTCTTCGGCGGCACGGGCGCGCTTTCGGTTGTGGACTCCGGCACCAGCGATACGATCGGCGCGCTCGGCGCAACCGGAGTCACCGTTTCGGCGTTCGGCACCGACGGACTGATCTTCGGCGGCGCCAACAGCCTGACCGCGTCACTGGGTGGCGTGTCGGCACAGGGCCACAACACGCTGCGCGGCGGCGTCGGCAATGTCGCGGTGACGATCTCCGGAAGCTTCAACGATGCCTTCGGCGGCACCGGTAGCCTGACGGCCGATGAGACCGGAACGAACGACCTCGTCGCCGCGGAGAATGCGGCCACCGCGAACGTAACGCTGGGTGGATCGAACAACAGCGTTGTGGCCGGCGCTTTCGCGACGGCGGTCACGTCCAGCGGGTCGGGCGGCGTCATCATGGGTGGCGGCGGCGCCCTGTCCGTCTATGACAACGGAACGTCGGACACGATCGGCGCGTTTGGCGCCTCGGTTGTCAATGCGACCCTCAACGGTGGCGGGTCACAGGGCTCCGGCGATCTGCTGATTGGTGGCACCAACAACATCAATGTCGATATGGCGAACGCCTTCCAAACCGTCATTGGCGGCGCCAGCGCCACCAATGTCACGGTGGACGACATCGGCATCCAGACACACGAGAACATCCTGGCCGGCACGGGCAGCCTGACGGTCAACGATCAGGGCTGGCAGGATACCATCGGGTCGTTTGGTGCCAGTCCGACCAACGTGACACTCGGCGGCACTGACAACCTGCTGTTTGCCAGCTCGGGCACCACCGACGTGAGCGTCAGCGGAACCGCCGACACCGTCATGGGTAGCAGTGGCCCGTTGACCGTGACGGCAAGCAGTGCCGCGATCCTGTTTGGCGGCAGCGGCCCGCTGTCATTTGTCGGCGGCTCCGCGGCATCGACCATCGCGGGTGGAACCAACGCAACGTCGGCGGTCACCGTCGGCTCCGGCGGGGTGGTGTTCTTCGCGGGCAGCGGCAGCACGACGTCGATCGACGGCGCGGGGGGCGCCGGCGCGACCACGCTCTTCGGCGGGTCGAACAGCTCGATGTTCTTCTCTGGCGGCCCTAGCGGCGGCCTGGTGTTCACGGCGGGCGTGGGCAACGAGACACTCAACGCCTCCGCATCCTCGTCCAACAACACGTATGGCGCCGGCACTCTGCCAACGCAGAATGACACCATCATCGGTGGCCTCGGCAGTGATACCTTCTTTGCCGGCGCGGGCACCGACTCGTTCGTGGGCGGCACCAACGCCGATGCATTCGCGTTCTTCGAATCGGTGACCTCGGCCAATCTGACCGGCGCGCATGACACCATCACCGGTTGGACGACCTCCGACTCGCTGTTCCTCAGCGGCTACGGCAATAGCCAGACGGCGGAGAGCGTGTTCAATGCCGGGACGGTGGCGAGTGGCAGCCTTACGATAACGCTGTCGGACAATACGACGATCACCTTTGAGAACGTCAGCAGCACCTCCGAGTTCAACGGCAGGGTGCTGTATTCCTGACCTTGATTGCCGGCCCGCTGCATCGCTGCCAGACGGCAGGACGCAGCGGGCCCCTCTTCAGTCAGCACTGTGATTGCCTGGAACTCCGGCCCAGCCGTGTACCGTGCTAGAGCAATACGGTAACGTTACGGAACCAGGTAGAAGCGCAGAATTAGCGCGTGGACGATGATCGCTGGCGTGATCACCGCCAGTCCCAGCAGTGCCACCACAGCCGGGCGCCGCACGATCACGCCAAAACTCCGCCAGGTCGGGACTGCCATCGCAAGCACTGCCGCCAGCGGCAGGAAGTAGCGGCCCTGCACGCCCTCGATCCGATCAGCCTGTGGCGGGGTCCAGGAAAGGTAGCCGGCAAACAGCACGGCGCCGACCGCGGCAAGCCATATCAGCAGCGCCAGCCAGGTGCGGCGCGTCGGTCCGATCGTCACGCTGGCGAGTCCGGCCAGCAGGACAAGAGACGCGGCGTCATAATAGGACGGCAACAAAAACGTATCGAGCCAACCCAGCACCCCAATGAACGTCACCGTATAATCGCTGTGCAGGCTCAGCAGCGTATTGGCGAGAAGCGGCACGAAGCTCCAGGGTTGCTGCAGGAAATGCAGCAATTGCGCTTTGGGATTGAAGTCGGCCTGCAGCGGCACGGACACGCTGGCGAAGGTATAGGCAATCCAGACCGCCGATACCGCGCAGATCGCAGCGACGTTCCACCAGGCTCGGCGACGCCCCCGCTGCACGGCGATCAGCGGCAGCGCCGCCAAGGGCAGATAGGGCGGCCGCGCGATGATGACCGCCGCGGTCGCGACACCGATCGCCACGGTCTCCCACAGCGTGGGGTCGCGGTCCTCGGCCACCGCCCGATCGACGCAGGCGACCACCAGCAGCGTCAGGGCGATCATCAATCCGTCCTGCGCTGCCGAAGCGAACATTGCCACCGTCATTGGCAGCACGAGCAAGACCGCGAGCGCCAGCCTGGTGGATCGCGCGAAATACAACGCGAGGCCGGCAATCAGCGTGGCCGCCACCGCATTGACCATGCGCACGGCGAACAGGCTGTGCACCACGCTAAGCCCCAGCACCCTGCCGGCTTCGACCGCCAACACCGCCGGCACATAAAGCACCGGCGCATACATCGCGATGGCCGGAAACGGCAACTCGGCGGTACTTCCCCACTGCGCCGCCCCGGCCCTGGAGAGCATGCCAAGCGTGACCTTTTGCTCGGGGTGGAAAATCACCCGGGATGTGGTTGCGGCCGACGCGATGATGGCCGGGTCGGCATAGCCGCCCGCGGTGTTATCGAATCGGTAGGCCACCAGGCCCCCATGGGCGATTTGCGATATCCGCAGCATGTGCGCCGCCTCGTCGGGATTCTGCCAGGGCGGGGTTGTGAGCGCCACGACCAGCAGCAGCGGCAATGCCCAGGCCAGGTATAATATCGGTAGAGCAACAGCGATCCGATCGATCGTTCGCGCGGCCAGGTGACAAAACCGCGTGCAAGCCGGCTGCGACATTCTCATGGTCCCAACGTAATACAACCGACTCTCGTGGCCCAACGCGGGCGCTGGTGATGCGGCAAGCGATACAAGTACCGTTGGATATCGCGTTGCATATATGCAACCCGCAGTGGAGGTTTCGCTCTGCGATCTATCCCACGATCTTGTACGAGTCTAATGGGATGACGTGCGCTGCCAAGTGTTCTATAAGCGTGTGGCGTCATTGACGCTGAGCGGCGCATACCTTGAGGCAACCCTGGCAGGCAGACCTTCGATTTTCGAGCAGGGCACGACGCGGACACCACGTGGGTCCGGCATTCCGGCGGCGTGCGATCCAGGCGATCGCGACCACCCGGTCGTGGCCATTGTTCTGTCAGCGCACAACGGCGAGTTGTTCCTGCAGGAGCAACTCGACAGCTTGGCACGACAGACGCATGGCGGATGGGTGTTGTTTTGGCGCGACGATGGGTCGTCCGATGCGGCGCTGGGCGTTCTGCAGCGGTTCGAGAAGCTCGTCGGGCCTCGCAAATCGCGTTTCGTTCCCCGCCAAGGCAAACTGGGCGCGACGCGCAGCTACCTGACGCTGCTCGCCTCGGCGTGGCACGAGCAATTCCAGTATTTTGCCTTCGCCGACCAGGATGACGTCTGGTTCGACGACAAGATCGAGCGTGGCCTCGCCGCGCTGGCGGACGTACCGCCGGACTTGCCGGCGTTGTATTGCGGGCGGCAGGAACTGGTCGACGACCAGTTGCGGTATCTGGGAATGTCACCGGCCTTGGTGCGCGAAGCCGGCTTTCCGACGGCGCTGACCCAGAACATTGCCACCGGCTGCACGATCGTGATGAACCGGGCCGCGGTGGAAGTGGTGCTGTCCGTCCGTGCACCCGAGGCCACGTTGCACGACTGGTGGTGCTATATCACCGTCGCCGCCGCCGGCGGCCGGATCATCATCGATCCCGGCACGGTGCTGAAATATCGCCAGCATGACGGCAACCTTGTCGGGTCCCCGCTCGGCACGTTGCGCCGTGGCATTGCCGCGCTGCGCCGCGGTCCTGGCCCCTTCATGGCGATGTTCCGCGGGCATGTCGCCGCGTTGCAGGCGCACTCCGATCTGTTATCGGACCGTGCGCGCGCCGACCTTGTCATCGTTTCCTCCGCGCTCGAGGGCGGTTGGTTCGACAAGCTGCGCGCCCTCAGCTTGCGAGGCTTTCGCCGACAGACATGGCTGGAGGACCTGGTGTTCCGGATCTGGTTCCTGCTGGGATAGGCCGGCCGCCTCGGCTCGACCTTCCGCGTTTCCGGTACCGCTGCCGAATAGCGCCGGGAAGCAAAATGGTTGCAGCTTGCCTCTGGGTGGATTGGGGCTCGGAAGCTCGTCTGGCTGGGCCGGTGTTGTTCGCAAGGCAGGCAATGTCTCACAAAGTTCAGGGAAGGATCAGGCAAGGATTCACAAAGCAGGATTTCTGTTGCCGCGGCACATGGCAGTACTGCCGGCGTCACGCGGTGACCCGGCCCTCATCGACCAGCAAACGCGCGATTCGGTCGGCGTTCGCCATGATCGTCAGCGTGCAATGCTTCGCCGGAAGCTTCGGCAGCACCGAGCCATCGACGACATGCACGCCGGGCAAACCGTTCAGCCCGCCGGCAAGGTCGGTGCCCAACGGCCCCTCGCCCCCCATCGGCAGCGTTCCCGCGTAATGACCATCGGCTCCGGCCGGCGAGAAGGCGAGCGATCCGGGCAGCGGATAGGCCCCCAACCTTCGCAACATGCGACCGAGCAGCCGCCCTGTGGCACGCAGGCGACGATCGGCTTCCGCCGTGCGAGCCCCCTGGATATGCGGCCGCGCATGCTCGCCGTCGCCAACGAGTTGGATTGTATTCGCGCTGAAGCAGCCCGGCAGATAACACGTTGCCAGCACCAGCGCCGGCGCGAGCGCCCGGCTTAGCCGCAACGCGATCGGCCGGCTGACCGGCAGCCGGTGTGCGACCGCCGCCAGCGGCAGCGCGTCGGCGCCGTACAGCATCCCGGCCGCACGGTGACCGTTCCCGATGGACACGCGATAGGCAAGCTGTCCCAGGGCGAAGCTTTGCCGCGGCAATGGCGCGCCCACCAGCGAAGGCACCATGAAAGCCATGGCGGCAACCGGATTGGTCAGCAACCGCACCGGCGGGCAAGCAGCGCCAAGCCGCTGCAGCACGAGTGCCGTTGTCGGGATTGCGCCGCAGGCGAGCAACACGCGCTGACCGGTCAACGTCGTGCGCACGCCATGCTCTTCCACTTCGATCCCCGGCTCCACTTCGATTCCCGACCGGGCGGTGGCCGGCAGCAGGCTCCGGGCAAACGCCCCGGGCCGATAGGTGAAGTGGGGGAACGCGCGGCGGAGGGCGGGAATCTCCTGGCCGCTGGCGTAGATGCTGCCCCGGTGACAGCCCCAGAGACAAAGACCGCAATTGACGCAGGCGCCACGCCCATCCCGATCCTCCCTCAGGACGGCGTTGTTGGCGGGCTCCAGGTGGAAGCCGGCCGGCAGCGGCCGCTTCCGCGCGGCATCCAGCACGCGGCGCAGAGGGGCCGTGAGATGTGGTCCCCAACCCTGCGGAACCTTGGGACCCTGAGCGGCCTTGGAACCCTGCGAGGCCGTGACGTCGGCGAGGGTTTCACTGACGCCGATACGGCGCATGACCGATTCATAGGACGGCAGAAGCTTGTCGCGGGAAAATGGGAAGCCGCGCAGATCGTCGTCATCGTAAACCGCCGCCACCGCGCCCCAAACATTCGACAGGCCGCCCGCATTCAGGCTGCCGTAGGCGAGGAAATCCTGTGCCGAGATCCCGATGCTCTCGGCGTAGCCGGCGAGCGCCGCACGAGTCAGTGGCGTGGTCAGCTTCGGCGAGATGTCCCCCATGGCGCCTATCCCGCCGAGGTCCGCGCCGAATTGCTGCGTCCAGCGGTCCGGATCGTTGCGGAAACTGGTTATGTCGCCGGGCGGCGGCGGTGGCAGCGTGTTGCCTGGCGACGCGTCGATCATCAGCACCGCGATGCCCGCCATCAGCAATGGCCAAGCCGCACTCACGCCGGCGGGACCGCTGCCGACGATAATAACCGGCTCGGTCATTGGTCCCGGCCGGCCAGCCTGGCGAAAACAAACCGGAGCGGCGACAGCAGCGCGTCGAGCGCGAGGCCGCAGGCAAGGCCCGCCAGTCTTGCCGCCCTGCTGCCCCGCGCGAGCGCACGCTCGCCCTCGGGGCTTGCCTCC
>DATHNI010000206.1:0-11769 GCA_035486135.1 Acetobacteraceae bacterium | reverse complement strand
GGCCTTCGTAGATTGCGGCGGAGGGCCGAAGGGCCAGCCGAAAGGACGCCGCCGCATGCCAATTCTCGCCGACACGATC
Organism: Acetobacteraceae bacterium; assembly: GCA_035486135.1. Taxonomy (GTDB): domain Bacteria; phylum Pseudomonadota; class Alphaproteobacteria; order Acetobacterales; family Acetobacteraceae; genus JASHVB01. The sequence goes on along the minus strand of DATHNI010000206.1, from coordinate 11,690 downwards.
GACACCGCCACCACATCGGCACAGGCGAAACGCCAGCGCGCGCTGGTGCTCCTCACGCTCTGCCTCGGGGTACTCGTCGCACAGGTCGATACATCCGTGGTGAACCTCGCGATGCACCCGATCGGCGCAGCGTTCCACGTCTCGGTCGCGGCGCTGCAATGGGTGCTCGACGGCTACAACCTGACCTATGCCGTGCTGCTGCTGACCGGCGGCCTGCTGGCCGACCTCTATGGCAGGCGCCGGGTCTTCCAGGCCGGCGCGGCTGTCCTGGCGGCAGCCTCCGTGGCGTGCGCGCTCGCCCCTGCGGCCGGCGTCCTCATCGCCGCGCGCGTGGTGGCCGGAGCAGGCGCCGCGCTGCTGCTCCCCGCCTCGCTGGCCATCGTGCGCGTGGTATGGACGGACCCGGCCGCGCGCGGCCGCGCCCTTGGCGTCTGGGCGAGTTGCAATGGCCTGGCGTTTGTCATCGGGCCGACCCTCGGCGGATTGCTGATAGAGCATTTCGGCTGGCCGAGCGTGTTCCTGCTGGCGGTACCGTTCGCGCTGGCGCCGCTGGTGCTGGCCGGACTGGTCGTGCCGGAATCCGCCCATCCGCAGGGGCGCCATTTTGATCTGCCGGGCCAGCTCCTGGGGGCCGCGGCGCTTGGATGCCTGGTCTTCGCCGCCATCGATGGCCACCAGGGCGGCCACGCCTGGGCCGCATCGCTCGGTGTGTCGGCGCTGGCCGTCGCGGGCTTCCTCACCGTCGAGCGCCGCGCCGGCGCGGCCGCCCTGGTGCCGCTCGACTTGTTCCGTAACCGCTCCTTCTGTGGTGCGGTCGTGGCGACTGCTACGATGACCTTCGGCATCTACGGCATGATCTTTCTGCTGCCGTTGATCTGGCAGGCGTCCGGCTTGCTCGGACCGGGCGCAGCGGGCGTCGCGCTGATGCCCTGTGCGGTACTTTTTTTCCTGCTGGCGCCGCGTTCCGGTCACCTGGCGCAGCGTGTCGGGGTGCGCGTGATGTCGGCTGGCGGCACGGCGGTGGTCGGCTGTGGCCTGCTGACCCTGGCAACAACACAGGCCGGCCAGCCATTGCCAGTGGCGGAGATTGGCCTGGCGCTGACCGGGATCGGCATGGGCATGAACACCGGCCCATTGATGTCGGTCGCCGTCGAGGCGGTCAGCGCGGCGCGATCGGGCACCGCGTCGGCAATCATCAACGTCGCGCGCATGACCGGCGCAACGCTTGGGGTTGCATTCCTGGGCGCCGCCTTTGCACTGCTGCATGGCGGCGCGGCGGGCCTGCGCGCTGCCATGCTGATCGGCGGTGTCGTACAGCTCGGCGGCGCGCTGGTCGCCTGGACGACCATCCACAAGCGCCGCATGGTATGATGTCGTTCATGAGATTCTCCCCTCCCCTTGAGGGAGGGGGTTGGGGGGAGGGGTTCGTGCCGCACGAACCCCTCCCTCAAGGCGAGGGGGAGACTCTTGTTTCCTGCGACGCGTGCGCGTTCGTCAGCGCGGAACGTTAGAGAGTGATCCTGTCGGGCGATTGTTAGACATGCTCGGCTGACGCGCCACGCCGTGCCAGTTATCCTGGACGCTTCACCCGCAAAGGTAAGGAGCGTCCACTTTGCCCGGCCCGGCGCGCGACACGCGTTCTTCCGTGAAACTCAGCGACGTCGCGGCTGCGGCCGGTGTGGCGCCGATGACCGTCTCGCGTGTCATCAACACGCCGGACCGCGTCTCGCCGCACACCGCCGCCCGCGTGCGCGCCGCGATCGAGAAGCTGGGCTATGTGCCGAACATGGTCGCCGGCGGCCTGTCGTCCCGCCGTTCCCGCATGGTGGCGGCCATCGTGCCGACCATCGCGCATCCGATGTTCGCCGAGATGGTGCAGCACTTCACCGACACGATGCGCGGTGCCGGCTACCAGGTGATGCTGTCGTTGAGCGGTTACGGCGATTTCGGCGAACTCGACCTGGTGCGCGGATTGCTGGCGCGACGGCCGGACGCCATGCTGGTCACCGGGGCCGACCATGCCGCGCCGCTCCGCCAGATGCTGACGGAAGCCGGCATTCCCGTCGTGGAGATCTGGGACGTGTCGCCGCAGCCGGTGGACATGCTGGTCGGGCTGGATCACGTGCAGGCCGGCGCGGCGGTCGGGGCTTTTTTCCTCGCCAAGGGCATCCGGGAGTTTGCCGCGTTCGCCGCGAGCGATGCGCGCGCCCAGGCGCGGCGGCGCGGCTTCACCGACGCGGTCCGCCAGGCCGGCGGTACAGTGCTGGCCGATCCCGTCCTGCCGGCGCCCAGCACGATCACCGCGGGGCGGCAGGCGATGGGCGCGCTGGCCGCCGCGTTGACCTGCCGCACCGGGCTGTTCTGCAGCTCCGACATGCTGGCCTTCGGCGCGATCACTGAGGCACGGATGCGCGGTATCGACGTACCCTCGCAACTTTCAGTGTGCGGCTTCGGCAATTTCGAGCTGGGCGCAACGAACGAACCCCCGTTCACCACGGTGAGCGTCGAAGGTGCCGAGATCGGCCGCACTGCCGCGGGCTTCCTGTTGCGCCGCCTGAGCGGCGCTCCGGCCCGTGATGACGATCGCGTGCATGTGCCGTTCCGGATCGTGGAGCGCGCCTCCACCTGATCACCGGTGAGGGTCGCCGGCCGTCGGCGGCCCCTGTTGCGCTGCACCGCAGCATGCTATGGTGCAGCGCACCATCGTGGTCCGCCGGCACGATACTCCAAATCCGGCCGCTCCAAATCCGACTGCGCTAAGTCAGGATGAAAGAGAAGGATTTCAATGGATTACGCTCAGGCCGGCGATCTGCTGGACTACGTCGAGGCCGGCGGTCTCCGCATCGCCCGCACCCTGCACGACTTCGTGGTGGCCGAGGCGATCCCCGGCACCGGCATCGATCCCGCCGCCTTCTGGCAGGGCTTCGGCGCCCTCGTCCGCGAACTCGCGCCCCGCAACAAGGCGCTGCTGGAGCAACGGGATACGTTGCAGCAGAAGATCGACGCCTGGCACCGCGCGCACAGCGCCAAGCCGATCGACCAGGACGCGTATCTGCGGTTCCTGCGCGCGATCGGCTACCTCCAGCCGGAACCGGCGGATTTCGCCGTCGGCACGGCGCAGGTTGACGCGGAGATCGCCCACATCGCCGGGCCGCAGCTTGTCGTGCCGGTGACCAACGCGCGCTACGCATTGAACGCGGCGAATGCGCGCTGGGGCAGCCTGTACGACGCCCTGTACGGCACCGACGCGATCCCGGAGGACGGCGGGGCGACGCGCGGCGGCGGCTACAACAAGGTCCGCGGTGCCCGGGTGATTGCCAAGGCGCGCGCCATCCTGGACCAGGCGGCGCCGCTCGCCGCCGGCAGCCACGCGGATGCCACGTCCTATGCGCTGGACGGCCCGGCGCTGGCGATCGCGTTGCGTGACGGCACCAAGACCCGCCTGCGCGACGCGGCGCAATTCGTCGGCTACCGCGGCGATGGCGCGAAGCTGACCGCCGTGCTGCTGCGGCACCATGGCCTGCACGTGGAGATCGTGATCGACCGCGCCCTGCCGATCGGCAAGGAAGACGCGGCCGGCGTCGCCGACGTGATGCTGGAATCGGCGATCACCACCATCCAGGACCTCGAGGATTCGATCGCCGCGGTCGATGCCGAGGACAAGGTGCTCGCCTACCGCAACTGGCTCGGCCTGATGAAGGGCACGCTGGAGGACACGTTCGAAAAGGGCGGCCGCACCATGACGCGCCGCCTGCACACCGACCGCACCTATCACAAGCCGGGCGGTGGCTCCCTGACGCTGTCGGGCCGCAGCCTGATGCTGGTGCGCAATGTCGGCCATCACATGTACACCGACGCCGTGCAGTTGGCCGACGGCACGCAAACGCCGGAGGGGTTGCTCGACGCGGCGGTGACCTCGCTGATCGCGCTGCACGACCTGAACAACACCGGGCCGCTGCGTAACTCGCGCGCCGGCTCGGTGTACATCGTCAAGCCGAAGATGCATGGTCCGGACGAGGTGGCGTTCACCGACACGCTGTTTGCCCGCGTGGAGGATCTGCTGAAGCTGCCTCGGTTTACCCTGAAGATGGGCATCATGGACGAGGAGCGGCGCAGCTCGGCCAATTTGAAGGCCTGCATCTTCGCGGCGAAGGATCGCGTGGCGTTCATCAACACCGGGTTCCTGGATCGCACCGGCGACGAGATCCACACGTCGATCGAAGCCGGCCCGATGATTCGCAAGAACGACATGAAGCACACGCCGTGGATCAAGGCGTATGAGGACCAGAACGTCGATATCGGGCTGGCGTGCGGATTGCGCGGCAAGGCGCAGATCGGCAAGGGCATGTGGGCGGCGCCCGATCGCATGGCCGACATGGTGGCGCAGAAGATCGGCCATCCTCGGGCAGGGGCGAATACCGCGTGGGTGCCGTCGCCCACCGCCGCGACGCTGCACGCGCTGCACTACCACGAGGTGGATGTCGCCGCGCGGCAGACCGAGTTGGCCTCGCGACCGCGCGCACCGCTGGCTGATTTGCTCACGATACCGCTGGCCGACCGGCCGAACTGGTCGCCCGACGACGTGCAGCAGGAGCTGGACAACAACTGCCAGGGCATCCTGGGCTACGTGGTGCGCTGGATCGATCAGGGCGTGGGGTGTTCCAAAGTGCCGGACATCCACGACGTCGGGTTGATGGAGGATCGCGCGACGTTGCGCATCTCGTCGCAGCACATTGCCAACTGGCTGCATCACGGGATTACCGACGACGCGCAGGTGATGGCGACGCTACGGCGCATGGCGGAGGTGGTGGACCGGCAGAACGCCGGCGATCCGCTATACAAGCCGATGGCGCCGGGGTTCGATGGCGTGGCGTTCAAGGCGGCATGCGACCTGGTGTTCAAGGGCCGCGCGCAGCCGAACGGCTATACCGAGTTCATCCTGCATGCGCGGCGACGGGAAGCGAAGGCTCTTTAATACAGACCATCGGAGAAGCTGAAATACAGACGATCCGCCATCCAAGAGGCTGAAATACAGACGATCCGAGAAGCTGACTGCCGAACTGGTCGCACTGTGGCCCCAACCGTCATGGCCGGGCTTGACCCGGCCATCTATTGCGGCACCTGTGCTGCATAGATGGCCGGCTCAAGCCCGGCCATGACGGTTGGGACGGATGGCATCACGAGACGAAGCTCGCTGCATTTCAGGATCAGTGTGCGCCGGGGATCACCGCAGGCAGCACGAGCAGACCCTTCGGGTTGAAGGTCGCGGCGTCGACGACCTGTCGGGCCGTACGTAGCATTCAGGGAATACCTCTATCGAGGCAAGGAACAGCTACGAGCAAGCCTTACCGTGATCCGGATGATTGCCGGCCGTTTTTGCCGCTGCTTCAGTCATATATGTTCCCGCCTTTGTCTTCCCGTAATACTGTGTGCCGGGGCAATGGTAGACGTGGGACGCCGTATTCACCCAAACCTGCCCAGGCCCCCCAGCTGGAGTAGAACTTGTCCCCGCAGGGGGCGCCGATTTGGTTGCCGTGGCTGCAGGTGGGGTCGCTCCAGCAGTTCCCCAGGTCTGTACGCCTCCGTGGCCACCGCAGGCACCGCTGCGCGCGGTTCCGCTGTAACTTGTGCCGTCTTTGCAAGTCGCCGTGACAGGGGCTTGCGCCTGCACCGTTACTGTCAAGACGAAACCAGTGGACATAGCGAGGGCAAACAGGAACGCCTTCATGTCAACAACCTCCAAATTGCCGGACGAATGTGGGCACAAATCGATTGAGAACGATCGCGGCGCCATCATGCGATACGCGCCTTCATCGTACGGCGATAAGGCATGCACAACTGGCGCTGAAGATACGTGACCGTTACGGCCTCTTGGGCGATGCAAGCAGGGCTATCGCTGCGCCGGATATCGCGGCGGAGAAGTCACCTCTTTCCAGCCAGATAACCGCCCAAAAGTGTTTGTGCGGCGTTCATCAGAGAACTGGCACCAGCGAAACTGCCGCCGGTTTCTCCGCCATTGCCAGTGAGGCTCTCAGCCAGACTTCCGAGAATGCCCCTGTTCGTTGGCTGAGCTGCGGTGTCCACCGCGTTATCGTCCTGATGAATACCGAGTATTATCGCGATTTCGTGCGCAAGCGGCGCCGGAAGAACGTCACCCAGGTGCGCCAGAAGCGCGCCCACTATCGGCGTTACTGTCTCCACGGGTTGGCCGGTTTGCGAGGCAATTTTTTCGATGAGTCCGGTTAGCATGGCTGCATTATCCCCTTTGTTAGTTGCCATGACCAAACTAGCCGACGTTACGTCGTTAAGGCAGTGCCGCGAAGAGCCAATCAACATGCGTAACGAAAGGTGCAAGTCGCCACCTCGGTCCCGCGCACTCTCTCTAGTGTGACGACATCGGGACGCCAGAACAAGCAAGCAAGTGCCACCTGCGCGCACGTTAACGTTGGTCGCATACTGTTGAGCATGGCACGAAACTTGAGTGGCTGGGCATTGAGTGTCTTGGATTGGCTGTTGAATCAGACAGTTGGGAGAAACGTTGCAAATTCATCACCATTTTGATTGAGTTCGCTTCAGACCGTGACCCTAAAGAAACGATCGCAGGATGGCTACGGCGCCGCGCGCCGCATCAGTACTAACCCCTGCCGACCGCGTGAGAATTTGCTGGCGCCAAATGCTTGACATGCACGCTACTGAATCCGCGGAGCGGTCCCCACACCAGCCCGCCACTCGGCTACCGCGACAGCGGTTTAGTCTTACCTCCCATAGCGGACCATCAAAAGGAACCGATACGACATCCGAAATCTGGCGGCGGCGGTGCCGACGCAGGTAAGAATGGTCTGGCGGCCCGTCAGAATCTCTGTGTCGAGGTACTAGATTTGCTCGCTTTGCATGAACTCGATCACCTCGCCATTGGGACCGGTTACGAACGCGATCCGCACGTCGACCGTTGGGTCTTCGCTCAGCCGTCGCGTGGCGGGCTCGACACGTGACTCCGCGCCGGCGGCCATGGCGCTGGCATAAGCCGCATCGGTGTCCGCCACCCGCAGGCAGAAATGCAGCAATGCACCCTCGGTGCGTTCCTCGTCAGGACGGCGCCGCCGCCCCTCGGCCTGAACAATCGAGGTCTGGCTGAACACCTCGATGAACCGTCCGTCTCCCGCATCGAGAAACGCCGCGCGGTCCACCCGCGGCGGAACCGAGAAGGAGAAATGCACGCGGAACCCCAGGCCTTCGGTATAGAACCGAACCGTTTCCTCGAAGTCCACGGCGCGGATCGCAACGTGATGAAACCCTGGCGCCGTCCCAAGACTTTTCATGTGCTCCTCCTGAAAGGCCGGGCTGCCCGGCCGACGTCTCCCGATGTGGGCGTGCCACACGGCAATCGGAGCCATCGCTGGTCCGAGGCGAGAGTGCCACCATCTGATCGGCACGGCTACCCGACAAGCGCACCTGCTTCAGCCATTGCGTGGTGACGCCGCGCGCATCTCGTCCGGTGTCGAATGATCCGAACCATTTATGTCTTGATAGTATGTCTAACTTATGATATAGTGGCCGGTTTTCGCGCCACCTTCTGCGCGCCGGTTTTTCAAGGGTCCTTTCATGCCTTCCATTGGTTCAACAACTCAGCGCCGGGCCGCACCTACGGGGTACTCCCGGACGGGACGATGCGGCTGGCAGGAAAGCAAGAAAATGGAACCGCAGATGCACGCCGATGCACGCAGATGGATCCGAATCCGGCATGGCCTTCACGGCGGATATCGAAGCAGGCGTTCCTGGCAAGCCTCGCTGAAGCGATGGTCCCTGTCCCATCCGCGTGCATCTCCGTGCATCTGCGGTTCCAGTTTCTTGCTTTCCCGCCCGCTGCACCCGGCTGCCGGGGAGGCCGGTCTTCACCGCGAACAAAACCCCATGCACCTGTACCGGCTCCGGCCCGCCCATCCCCCCTTTGCGGCCGGGCGCAAGCCGCCCCTGCCTCTCAAGGGGACGCCAAAACCCATGCACCTGTACGGACCACCGCCAGCGGATTGCTCCGGTCGCCACGTTGCTCAGCCGGTCCGAGCCAGCGGAACAAAACCCCATGCACCAATTCGGCACGGTGCGGCGAGGGCGGCGCCTCGGTCGCCGCGTTGCACGGCGGCGACCGAGGCCCATGCACCTATTCGGGCGGCCGTCCCATCTGCCCGGGCTAGCAGCGTGGCGGCAGAACCCCATGCACCAGAAGCAGTCGCCCGCCCGGCGCTGCCCTCCGTCCCGCCGGGAGCGCACATGAGACGATGGTGAGACTCGCCCGGGATCGGTCAGTCCGTTAATTAGTTTGACAAATTGCTCTAACTCTGTTATTGTTTTTGGATTGAAACGCGCCGCCACCGCCGCCAGTCCTGCCTCCTCGCCCGATCCCCAACCGGATCTGCCCGGGCAGGCCATGCCCGGCCGGACCATGCCCGCGCGCATCGCAGCCCTACTGCACACCGTTCGCATCCTGCTCGGCTTCGGCCGCCATCTTGCCGAGACCGCGAAGGATCGCTCCGCCAGCACGGACTTCAACGCCATCGCGGCTTGCTTCGGCACCAGTCGGCTGTACGCCATCCTCGCGCACCTCCAACGCGGCCTTCTGCGCGCCGCCGCACTGGAGCGCGTGTTGCTCACGCGTGCGGCACAGGGCCGGGATATCCAGTTTGTCGCCCCGCGCGAGCGCGTGACCGCGGCACCAGTCGCGCCAGCCGGTTCGCCGGCCCCCGACCGGCCGGCCGAGGGGTCAGCCGATCCTCCGGCCGGCCAATCGGCCGATCCGTTAGCCGGGCCACCGGCCGAGGCGCCCATCGCGCCGAAACTCGCGCTCCGCCCGTCCCGCCCGTTCGGTTGGAATGATCCGGAACTCTTCATGCCAACACCGGAGGAACTCGAGGCGCAAGTGCGCCGCCGCCCCCTTGGCCGCACGCTTGTCGAGATCTGCCTCGACCTGGCGGTAGTGCCCGGTTTCTGCACGGGCCAGTTCTGGAACACCCTGTTCGACAGCATCCGCTTGCATGGCGGCAGCATCGCCGTCTTGATGCTGGAGAAGACCCGCCGGCAGGAGGCATTCCGCGAGGAGCAGGACAAGAAGATCGGGAGCAACTGGGACTGGCAGGAGATGGGCCGCGACGCGTTCCGCCGCGTGCTGGGGTTCTTCATCGGCGAAGCGACGGACGCTCCATTCGATCCGTTATCAGAGCACTATGCACAGACCGCGGCGGTGGCCACCGGCCCGCCCTGACCCTTTCGCACAGATGCGCCGAGGCTGACACACGGGGCCGGACGACGGCCGGCCCCGCCATTCCGATTCGCGCCCGCGCTCCGCCTGCTTCTGCTCGATCAGGCTGCGGCGGATCACGCTAGCCAGCCCGCACCCGCTCGTCCGCCACGCCGGCCATCTGATGCTCCACCAGCCGCGCGTAGACCCCGCGCCGGGCCAGCAATTCCGCGTGCCGGCCGGCCTCGATCACCTGCCCTGCCTGCAACACCAGGATGAGGTCCGCGGCGCGGATGGTGGACAGCCGGTGCGCGACCACGATCGTCGTCCGATCCTCCATCAGGGCGTCCAGCGCCGCGCGCACCTGCGCCTCGCTGATCGTATCCAGGTGCGACGTCGCCTCGTCCAGCACCAGCAGCGGCGCGTCCTTCAGGAACGCCCGGGCGATCGCCACCCGCTGGCGCTGGCCGCCGGACAACTGCACGCCGCGCTCGCCGACGCGGGTCGCCAGGCCTTCCGGCAGGTCCGCGACGAAGCCCGCCAATGCCGCCCGCTCCAGCGCCTGGGCGACTTGCTCGGGCGTCGCGTCGGGCCGGGCCAGCCGCACGTTGGCACCCAGCGTATCGTTGAACAGGTAGGTGTCCTGCGCCACCAGGGCGACCCGCCCGCGCAGGCCGTCCAGCGTCAGATCCCGCAGATCGACCCCGTCCAGCCGGATTTCTCCCCCGTCAGGATCCCAGAACCGCAGTAGCAGGTTGGCGATCGTCGTCTTGCCGGCGCCGGACGGCCCTACCAGAGCGACCGTCGCCCCCGCCGGCACCGCGAACGACACCTCGGACAGCGCGGGACGCAGCCGGCCAGGATAGGTGAACGTCACGTCGTCGAACCGCACCGCCGAACCGCCTACTGGCGCCGCCGGCTCCAGCGGACCGTCCACGATCACCTCCGGCTCCGCGTGCACCACGTGCAGCCGCCGGGTCGAGGCGATGGTGTCCGCCAACTGGCGCCCCACCTGGGCGATCTCCGACACCGGCAGGAACGCCGCCACCGAGATCAGCACCAGCAGCGGCAGCATCGCCGGCGCGATCCAGCCGTGCAGCACCAGGGGCGCGCCGACCGCCGCCACGGCCAGCCCGCCGAGCCCGGTGGCGACCTCCAGCCCGGCGGTCTGCCAGGTCAGATCCTCCAGAAGCTGGATCCGCGTGTCCTGGTAGCGCCGCACCGCCGCGATGAACGCGACCCTCCGGCGGCCGGTGGCGTCGAATGCGGCCAGTTCGGCCAGGCCCTGGATCGTCTCGGTGGCGAACGCGCCCAGCGTCCCCAGCGCGCCGCGCGCCTCGGAGCCCAGGGTATCGATCCGCCGCCGTCCCAGCACCGGCGAGGCCCCCGCGTAGAACAGGAACGGTGCCAGCACGATCGCCAGAGGCCAACACACGAAGAACAGCGCCAGCAGCACCCCGGCGGGCACCAGCCCGGCGACGATCGCCGGCGCGACGGTGTGTGCGAAGAAATACTCCACCGTCTCGACGTCCTGCGTCGCCAGCGCCACCAGGTCGCCGGAGCGGCGGCGCAGCAGGTAGGCCGGCGCCAGCGCGTCCAGCTTGCGGAACAGGTCCACCCGCATCTCGGCCAGGAGTTGGTAGGCCATGGCGTGGGCCAGCCAGGATTCCATCCAGTGCAGCAGCCCGGCCAGGGGCGCAGTGACCAGCAGTGCCGCGATCAACGCCGCTGTCGGCGCGTGCGCCCGCACCGCGCCGATGATCAGCGCGCCGAACACGCCCACACCGATGAACGCCAGCACCCGGCCGATGCCGCACAGCACGATCACCCCAAGCTGCGCGCGCCACGGGCCGACGAAGCCCAGCAAGGTGCGAATGGTCTCCGGCCAGCCGACCTCGGCCGCGTCGTCCGACAGCGGGCGCACCAGGGCGCTGGTGTCCCCCGCCGTCTCTACCACCCGCAGGCCGGCCACGGTCGGCACGTCGTCGATCACCGCGTCGTCGTGCTCTGCCAGTTGCGGACCCATCAGGTCGCGGTATGGGCCGTCCACGGCGATCAGCTCCGCGTGGCGGCCGCTCTGCACCACGCCGCCGTCCTCCAGCACCAGGATGCGGTCGGCACCGATCACGCTGGACAGCCGGTGCGCCAGGATCAGCGTGGTGCGCCCGGTCATCAGCCGGTCCAGCGCCTGCTGGATCACCGCCTCATTCTCGGCATCGACCGAGGACAGTGCCTCGTCCAGTACCAGGATCGGCGAGTCGCGCAGCAGCGCCCGGGCGATCGCGATGCGCTGGCGCTGGCCGCCGGAAAGCTGAGCGCCGCGCTCGCCGATCACCGTCTCGTAGTCGTACGGCAGCGCCATGATGAAGTCGTGCGCGTTGGCGGCGATGGCGGCGGCGACCACCTCCGCCTCCGACGCATCCGGCCGGCCGAGCCGCAGATTGTCGCCGATGGTGCC
>DATHNI010000205.1:0-10083 GCA_035486135.1 Acetobacteraceae bacterium | reverse complement strand
CGCCGGATCGCCTGCGGCCGGTATGTGCCGGTTCGCAGGGCTTCACTCAGACGGGCCAGGTTGTCGTCCAGGGTCTCCGCATAGTGCTCGATGCTGACATGATCCACCCCAGCCGCGCCGCGGTAGGCAGCAACGGCCTTGAAGGCCGCACGCAGCGTGGTTTCCGGGTAGAGCTTGTCAATCAGGCTGTACCATTTGCCTCCTGTGACCCCCTTGTCGAGGGTCGCCAGCATTCGCGCCGTCCAGATCGGCGGCTCGGCCGTTGGGCGCGCAGGCCCGGCCTCTCCGGCACGTCTACCCGGTCGTGCCGGAACTGCCTCCGGTTGCTGTCCATCCGTTCCAGACATCACGTCTCCACCTTCCTGCCCCCCTTCACTCCACCGGCGTTACCCGGCTTCAGCGCTACTACGGTGGCTCTGACTCCTGCGCGTGGGCGTGGCCGTCTATCACTGGGACACGCCCCCTGCTCTCTGCCGCGCAGGTCTCCCCACGTCACGTGTCTTGCCTTCCAAGCTCTCCGTCTCCAACCACCTCTCCGCTCGCTTGATCGCTTTGGCACCTACCCTCAGCGTCCTGGGCTTCCCCGCTCATCGCGAGGTCTGGGCTTCGCCTTTCCATCGCAGGCTCGCCAGACAGATCGGCCAAATCGAGTTCGTCATCCTACGGATTGCTCGTTCGCCTCGGGTTGCTCTCCACCTGTTGGACCGTCTCTTGCGGTCCAACCACGGCTAACGCAGTTACCTCCGGCTACAGGCTGGTAGGTTCCCCTGGGTTGGACTTTCACCTCCCTGACATGACGCGCTTGTGGGCGCACGGTGGCCGGCATGCTGGGGGTCGCACCAAGCAATATTCCCGACGGCAAGAATCGTGGGACCGCCAATCCCCAACTGCACGAAATGGTGGGGCGCGGATCGACATATCCTCGCTTACTTCATAACCAGCCGGCGTGACGAAGCTTATCTGATGAGCAGCGTTTCCCGCTGCGTCGTGGGATCGCGAGCTATCGTTCTTGCCGGGCGACCGCGACACTTCATCGCGGCGTTCGCGCATTTCCATTTCGACCTGCGCCGCATCGTGGAGGCTTCGGCCGAGATGACCGTCTGGCCGATCTATGATCGCGATTGGAACGACCTGTGGACCGACGGCCGCGACTTCCTGCTGGCAGATGCGTGTCATCCGGTGGGCCCATACATGGCCGCCGGCGGTTCGATCGCGATCGAGGACGCGGTGGTTCTCTCTCGCTGCCTGGCAGCCTGCGACGATCCGTATGCGGCCTTTCGCCGCTACAAGGCGATCCGGATTCCGCGGGTTGCAGACCTGCAGCGCATCTCGATCGAGAACAGTTGGATGCTTGGTCCGACTGAGACGGATTGGTTCTTCTGCTACGACGCGACCATGGCCGCGCTGGACGCCAGGGCTGGACCTGATACCGGAATCAGTAAAGCGCAATGCGGGCGCCGGGCCGCCGCATGTCATTGCGAGAAGCGATCAAGCAATCGGGCGCCTGACGAGCCGGGCACCGCTTGTCAGGCGGGAGAGTGCTTCGTCGCTTCGCTTCTCGCAACAAACCAGATGCTCCCCTCCCCTCAAGGGAAAGGGAAATATCCGTCGCGTGACGGCCTCGCAGTTTCGTTCAGGGCGGGTCGGCCACCGGCCCTTGGAACTCGCAATGACATGTGAAACGGCGTGACGCGAGGTCCACCGATGGTGGGTGCTGACCTCCGACTGATCAGACGCCGACCATCACGTCGGATGCCTTGATCACCGCGAAAGCCTGCATACCCGGCTTCAGTCCCAACTCCTCGGCAGCCTCATTGGTGATCGACGAGGTGATCGTCACCGTGGGCGAGATTTCGATCGTGACATGCGTGGTTGTCGCGCCGGGCTTCACGGACCTGATCGTTCCGGCGATCTGATTGCGGGCGGAGAGCTTCATCACATGGTTCCTTTCTGGGGCGAGCGTCACTTGACGGCACAGGCACGATGCAGCGCGAGCAAATGCTTGCGGGCAGCCAGGGCGGTGTCCAGCTCTATAGCACGATAACGCTCGATCACAGCCTTCCCAGCGCGGGTCAGTACCGTGCCGCCGCCGCCGCTGCCGCCCGCCGCGGTTTCGACCACGGGTGTGCCCAGGCTGCGATTGAGCTCCTCGACCAATTCCCAGGTGCGCCGGTAGGACATGCCCAGCGCCCGCCCAGCCGCCGAAATCGAGCCTGAGCGCGCGATTTCCTCCAGCACGGCGACCTTGCCCGGGCCGATCCTGGCGCCGATCGCGAGGTCGAGTCGGATGCTCAACCGATCGCCGCCGTGCGCCGCCTCCGGCGATTTTGGTTTCCGCTTTCCCATGACGCGCCTAACCAACCACGCTTGGCACCTCGGGATCAATACGCCTGCGCGGAGCATCCGGCATATCGCCTCGACGCGTGTTGCCGCTATAGTTTTGCGGATATACCGTGGCAGGCGAGGAGAATGGCATGCCCGTTCGGTTGCTGCTAATTGCATTGCTGCTTTGGTCGAATCACACGCTGGCGGGGCGGATTACCGATGCCACGGGTCGTGCGGTGCAGGTGCCGGAGCAGCTCGTGCGCGTGCTGCCGGCCGGTCCGCCGGCCGCAGTGTTGCTGGCGGCAGTCGCGCCCGACCTGATGCTGGGTTGGCCGTCGCCGCTCCCGGACGCAGCCCGCGCGTTGCTGTCGTCGGCGGCGGGTAAACTGCCGCAAATCCCGCGGCTGACGGGACGCGAAGACGTCACCGACAAGATCCAGCAACTCACGCCGGACCTGATTCTGGACTACGGGACCGTGTCGCCGCGCTACGCCGATCTGGCGCAGAAAACCCAACAGCGCACCGGCATTCCGACAATCTTGCTCGACGGCTCCCTGGCCGAAATCCCGCATGTGTTCCGGACGCTCGGGGCTATCCTGCATCGGGAGGAACGGGCGGAGACTCTGGCGACGTTCGCCGAAGCCCTGTTGGCCTTGCCGGCAACGCCCAATACGCATCCGCGCGTCCTCTATACACGGGGTGCCGATGGCCTGACGGTCGCAGCGCCCGGCACCGACGTCACGGAGGTCTTCACCCATCTCGGCTGGCAGGTGCTCGCGCCGGACGGCCAGGGATCGTTCCGCACGTCCAGCATCGACGCGATCCGTACGCTCGATCCGGACATCCTGATCTTCTCCGATCCGGCGATGCAGAATACCGTCATGCATGATGCAGCATGGCGGACGGTACGGGCGGTGCGTGAGGCCCACGTGTTCGTCGACCCGGGCCTGCCGTTCGGCTGGGTCGAGGAGCCACCGTCGATCAATCGATTGGCGGGGCTCGCCTGGCTCGAAGGCCGCGACCCGGTGACGCTTGCCGCCGTGTTCAACGCGGTGGTCTATGGCCACGCGTTGTCACAGACACAACTCGACGCCGTGCTCGCCGGTGTCCATTCACTGCAACCTTGAGAGGCCTGATCCATGCGCTGCCTGCTGTTCCTGTGTGTATTGCTCGTGCCTCTGGCGGCACGCGCGCAAGGGCTGACGGTGTTCGCCGCCGCCAGCCTGACCGATGCGATGAAGGATATTGCCAAGCAGTGGACGCAGGCCGGCCATCCGCCGTTGCAGATGTCGTTCGCCTCGAGCTCCACCCTGGCGCAGCAGATCGCGCAGGGTGCGCCGGCCAATGTGTTCGCCTCGGCCGATGAGAAATGGATGGACTTCCTGGCGCAGAAGAACCTGATCGTGGCGGACACGCGCAAGGATCTGCTTGGCAACGACCTTGTCCTGGTGGTGCCAACCGACAAGCCGCTGCACGTCACGATCGGCCCAGGTTTCGACCTGTTGAAATTGCTCGGCCCGAACGGCCGGCTCTCGGTGGGTGATCCGGCGCACGTGCCGGCCGGCATCTATGCAGAACAAGCGCTAAAGAAGCTCGGATGGTGGGACAGCGTTTCCCCGCGCCTGGCCAGTGCGGAGGATGTCCGCGCAGCCTTGCTGCTGGTGGAGCGCGGCGAGGCTCCGGCCGGAATCGTCTACGGCACCGATGCCGCCGTATCGAAAGCCGTGATGGTGGCGGGCACATTCCCAGCCAGCAGCCACGATCCGGTGGCGTATCCATTTGCCCTGGTCAAAGCAGGCGACACGCCGGACGCCCGCGCACTGCTGAAGTTCCTGGCGGGCCCGCAGGCACGCGCGGTGTTCGTGCAGCGCGGCTTCAAGGTCGAATAGCCTGGGCCTGTCGCCGGAGGAGTGGGTTGCCGTCCGGCTGACGCTGGCAGTCGCGGCACGTGCGGTCGGCTGCGGCTTGCCGATCGCCGTGCTGACCGCCTGGCTGCTGACGCGCTATCGCTTCCCCGGCCGCCCGCTGTTGAACGCTCTGGTGCACCTGCCGCTGGTGCTGCCGCCCGTGGTCACCGGCTGGCTGCTGCTGATCATCTTCGGCATCCGCGGGCCGATTGGGTCGGTGCTGTACGAGTGGCTCGGCATACGATTGGCGTTCACCACCGCCGGTGCAAGCCTCGCCGCCGGGGTCATGACTTTCCCGGTGATGGTGCGCGCCGTCCGGCTGTCGCTGGAGGCCGCGGATCTCGGGCTGGAGCAAGCGGCGCGTACGCTGGGGGCGGGGCGGCTGGATCGGTTGTTCACCATCACGCTGCCGCTCGCGTCGCCCGGCATCCTGGTGGGCGGGATCGTCGCGTATGCCACCTGCCTGGGCGAGTTCGGCGCGATCATCACGTTTGCCGCCAATATCCCCGGCCAGACGCAGACGTTGCCGCTGGCGATCTATACCGCGCTGCAAGTGCCCGGCGGTGAGGCAACCGCCGCGAAATTGTCGCTGGTTTCGCTGATGTTGGCATTGGTCGGGTTGCTGGTGTCGGAATGGATCGGCAAAAGGCTGAACGCGGCGCTGGGCCGATGAGCCTGGCGATCCGATTGCGTCACGATTTTCCCTCGATCCGGATGGACATGGCGTTTGAAACCCCGACCCCCGGGGTGACCGTGCTGTTCGGGCCATCGGGCGCCGGAAAGTCCACCATCATCATCGCCGCCGCCGGTCTGTTGCGCCCTGACGAATGCCGTGTCGCGGTGGATGGGCAGGTGCTGGCCGACACCGCGGCCGGCATATGGCTCCCGCCGGAAAAACGCCGTGTGGGGCTGGTATTTCAGGATGCCAGGCTGTTTCCGCATATGTCGGTTGCGACCAATTTGCGCTTCGGCATGCGACGGGCCGCGCGGGGAACAATACGGTTCGACGAGGTGGTGGAATTGCTTGGCATCGGCGGATTGCTGGCGCGGCGCCCGCACACGCTGTCCGGCGGCGAGCGTCAACGCGTGGCGATCGGCCGGGCGTTGCTGGCGCAGCCGCATCTGCTGTTGATGGACGAGCCCCTTGCCAGCTTGGACGCGGGGCGCAAGGCGGAGATCCTGCCCTATCTGACGCGGTTGAAGACCGCACTGCGCCTGCCCGTCATCTATGTGACGCACGCGCTGGACGAAGTGATCCAACTCGCCGATTCGATGGTGCTGATCGAAGCGGGGTGCGTGATCGGCAGCGGCTCGCTGTCGGACGTGGCATCGCGCGCCGAGCTGCCACTGGCGCAGCGCGACGATGCCGGCGCGTTGCTGCTGTGCCGCGTGGCGGAGCATGACGCGGCCCGGCAATTGACTCGTCTCGAAGGCGGCGGCGCCAGCTTCCTGGTGCCGCTATTGGACGCGCCGTTGCGGAGCGAGTGTCGCGTCCGCGTTCCGGCTCGCGAGGTGATCCTGGCCGGCAAGCCTCCCGATGCGATCAGCCTGCACAACATCATTCCGGGGACAGTGCGCCGGATCGTGCCGCAAGCGGCACAACGATCGGTGTTGGTGGAGATCGCATTGGAGACCAGTACTCTGCTGGCACGGGTAACGCCCGACGCCATCGATCGATTGCAGTTGTCGCCCGGCGGTCCGGTGCTGGCACTGATCAAGTCCACTTCGATCGAAGTGCTTCACACCTGAGAGTGGTACCGTCGCAGGGTTGCGCTGTCACGCTACATCCTGTTGGATATGGCGTGGGTGATATCGCCGTTATTGTCGCGAAAGTTTCTGCCAGATGAATGCACCGTTCGACCCTGCATTGCTCACGAGTGAGAAATTTGCCGTCGGTCAGCCAGTATCGCGTAAGGAAGATCCGGTTCTGTTACGCGGCCAGGGTCGCTACAGCGACGACCTGAATTACCCCGGTCAACTCTACGGCGTCATGGTGCGCAGCCGGGTTGCGCATGGCGTGCTGCGTTCGATCGACACCGATGCCGCGCGCGACCTGCCTGGTGTGCGCGCCATCATCACGGTGAAGGAACTGGACGCGGCCGGGATCCGCAACATGCCCGCCGCGGGGGGAAAACATCGCGACGGTTCACCGACACCGCGGCCGGCGCAGCGGCCGCTGGCAACCGATCGCGTGCATTATGTCGGCGAACCGATCGCCATGGCGGTGGCGGAGACCGCCAAGCAAGCGAAAGACGCGGCCGAGGCGGTGTTTGCCGATATCGACCCGCTGCCCGCGGTCACGACGGCAAGCGCCGCGGCGGCGCCTGATGCGCCTTTGCTGCACGACGATGCGCCGGGCAATCTGTGCCTGGACTTTCACTATGGCGATAGCGAGAGAGTCGCGGCGGCGTTCGCCGGGGCCGCACACGTCACAACATTATCAATGCGCAATAGCCGCATCGTCGTATGCCCGATGGAGCCGCGCTCGGCGATCGGAGAATACGATGCGGCGGAGGATCGCCTGATCCTTCGCCTCGGCTGCCAGGGCGTGTTCGGCCAGCGCAATCTGCTGAGCAATATCCTCGGTGTTCCGGTCGAGAAGCTCCGTGTCCTGACCGGCAATGTCGGCGGATCGTTCGGCATGAAGGCATCCGCCTATCCGGAGTATATCTGCCTGCTGCACGCAGCACGAACGCTTGGCCGACCGGTGAAATGGACGGATGAACGGTCGGAAAGCTTCATGTCCGATAGCCACGGGCGTGACCATGAGATGACCGTCGGGTTGGCGCTGGACGCGGATGGCAAGTTCCTCGCATTGCGGGTGACCGGTTACGGCAATCTTGGTGCCTGGCTGAGCAATGCGACCACCATCCCGCCGACATTGAACACGGTGAAGAACATCATCGGCGTGTACGCCACGCCGCTGATCGAGGTCGCGACCAAATGCGTGTTCACCAACACCACGCCGGTCGGCGCCTATCGCGGTGCGGGACGGCCGGAAGGCAACTATTACATGGAGCGGTTGGTCGAAACCGCCGCGCGCGAGATCGGCATGGACAACGTCGCGCTGCGCCGGCGCAATCATATCCAACCGGAGCAAATGCCGTATCGCGCACCATCGGGGATGCTGTACGACAGCGGTGAATTTCCCGTCGTGCTCGACAAGGCGCTGAAGGCGGCGGACTGGGACGGCTATGCCGCGCGCCAGGCCGAAAGTCGCGCGCGCGGCCGGGTTCGAGGGCGTGGCATCGGCCACTATCTGGAAGTGACAGCAGATGCCGGTAATGAGATGGGTGGTATCCGGTTCGAAGCCGACGGAACTGTCACCATTATCACCGGCACGTTGGATTACGGCCAGGGCCATGCCTCGGCATTTGCCCAGATCCTGTCCGACCGTCTCGATGTCCCGTTCGACAAGATCAAGCTGCTGCAAGGCGATTCTGACGAACTGATTGCCGGCGGGGGAACCGGCGGATCGCGCTCGATGATGCAAAGCGGCGGTGCGATCGTCGAGGCCAGCGGGCTGGTGGTCGAACGTGGCAAGCTGCTTGCCGCGCACGTCCTGGAAGCGTCCGCTGCTGATATCGAATTTTACCGCGGACGGTTCAGCATTGCCGGGACTGATATCGGGATCGGCATCATGGAGTTGGCGGCACGATTGCGGCTGGAGCAAAGCCTGCCCGAGAATCTGCCGCGGACACTGGACGTCAGCCATATCTTCAAGGGCGTTCCATCGGCCTTTCCCAACGGCTGCCATATCGCCGAGATCGAGCTGGACCCGGACACCGGCATCGTCGAAGTCGTGCGCTATGCCACCGTGAACGACTTCGGCGTGCTGGTTAATCCGATGCTGGTGGAAGGGCAGGCGCATGGTGGCATTGCCCAGGGGCTTGGCCAGGCACTGTTGGAAATGGTCGCCTATGACGAGGATGGCCAGTTGCAGACCGGATCCTTCATGGATTACGGGCTGCCGCGCGCGGGCGATCTGCCATCGCTCGGATTCGAAAGCTACCCCGTGCCGGCGCGCACCAATCCGCTCGGCGCTAAGGGCTGCGGCGAGGCCGGATGCGCTGGCTCATTGCCGGCTATCATGAACGCGGTGGTCGACGCGTTGGCCGAATTCGGTATCACGCATATCGACATGCCGGCCATGCCACACCGAATCTGGCAGGCGATCCAGGCGGCCTGTGCCGTGGGGTGATCCGGACGACCAGGGCGATCGCATTTGGCCTGGCAAGCTTCACAACGCGGCCTCCGGCCGCAACCAAAAGGGGTACAGCGGCCGACTCCTGACCGGCTAGACTGGGTTCCGACCAAAGACCCCAGAGCAGCCAGGGAGGAACGCCGTGCGGGAGTTTCTATCCAAACATGCGGGTGCCGTCACCGGCACGCTGTCCGGCTTCGACCGGCAGTTGTTCCGCGGTTCATTGCTGCAGTTGGCGCATCAAGCCGGCGTGCTGATCTATCTTGGACTCGTGCGCGTGTTGCTGAAAGACTTTGCCAAACACGCGGCAGCGTTGACCGAACAACTGAAAGCCGCCTCCGAGGAGCTGGCTGAACGCACGCATCGCCCCTATCGCTACCTGCATTACAGCAGCGGCAGCAAGAAGCAGATCGCCGGCGACTGCGCCGAGGCCGACGGCATAAAGCAAGGACTGATCTGCATTCTCGGCGCGGTCGAACCCTGTCTGTCGTACGACATCCTGCGCGATCGCGAGGCGAAACGGCTGCGCCTGGGGCCGCGCCACCGAATGTGCCTGCATCTCTATCACTACCAAATGCACCCGCTGTTCGGGTTCATGCATGCCCGCATCCAGGCCTGGTTCCCATTCTCCATCCAGATCTGCCTCAACGGCCGGGAATGGCTGGCACGGTCGATGGGTGCGGCGGACCTGCAATACGTGCAACGCGACAACTGCTTCGTTTGGCTGCAAGACCCCGAACGGACGCAGCTGATGGACCAGCAGGTGCGGGTTGCCTGGCCCGGTTTGCTGAATGCCATCGCGCACGAACTCAATCCGCGGCATGAGGTGATGTTCCAACCAGCCCGCCTGCCGTACTACTGGACGACCGTGCAGAGCGGGTGGGTCACCGACATCATGTTCCGCGACCCCCAATACCTCGCGCGGCTGCATCCCCGGCCGGTGCACCACGGCATGACCTCGTTCTCCAGCCCGGACGTGTTGCGGTTCCTCGGCCGCAAGATGCCGGCCACCGGCAACATTCCGCCGCGCCTGGAGGCAGAGGTGACCACCGACATGAAGCGGCGGCCCGAAGAGCTGCGGATCAAGCATCGGCTGGGGGACAACTCGATCAAGATGTATGACAAGCAAGGCAGCCTGCTGCGGGTCGAGACGACCATCAACGACGTCAGCGGGTTCAAGACCTTCCGCGTCCCGCCGGACAAGCCTGCCGCCGAACCTTCCTGGCAGCAGATGCGCAAGGGGGTCGCTGATCTGCACCGTCGCACGGAGACCTCGCAGGGGGCCAACGAGCGGTATCTGCGGGCCTTGGCTTCGGTGGAGGACACCACGCCGCTGGGCACGCAGGCTGCCCGGCTCTGCCAGCCGGTCAGGCACAACGGCCGTGAGGTCCGCACACTGAACCCCTATGCGCCTGCCTGGCGACAGCAAACTGCTCGATGCCATCAGCCGGGGCGAATTCACCATCAATGGCTTCCGCAATCGCGATCTCCGCCAACTCCTGTTCACCGACGCGGCGGAGCCCGACGACGTGCAGCGCCGACATGCGGCGGCGGTCGCCCGGCAACTGCCTCTACTGCGGGCGCATCGGCTGATCATCAGGCCACGCGGGACCCACCGCCATTACCCGTCGCCGCGCGGCCGCGTCG
>DATHNI010000204.1:0-11429 GCA_035486135.1 Acetobacteraceae bacterium | reverse complement strand
GAGAGGTTGGACGGGAGGGGGGACGGTCTCCGCGATGGGTGCTGCCCGACCGACGATCGTCGGTCGGGCAGCACCCATCGCGGAGACCGTCCCCCCTCCCGTCCAACCTCTCCAGTAAAGGGTTCCAAGGGCTCCGCCCGTGGCGGGGATCCAAGGGGCAGAGCCCCTTGGTGGGGTCCAGGGGCAAAGCCCCTGGCCTTGCTTCGTTCACCCGACTGCCTCCCTCGCCCTCGGTGCTTCGCACCTCTCCCACCGCGGGCGGGAGAGGTATACGCTGGTCAGTGCTTGGCTGGCGTGGCCGCAGTCGCCTTGGCAGGTGTTGCCGGCTTGGTCGCCGCGGCCGGCTTGGCCGCCTCGGCCGCACCCGGCTCCGCCTTCGGCGGCGTCATGGCCACCGGAGACACGCCGTCCGGCGGGATCACCACCGAAGGCAGCACCTTGTTGAGCACCTCGACGACCTCGGGCGTCAGGTCGAAATCCGCCGTCGTGCCGAGCACCTGGGCGCGATTCAGCACCACGTTGATGCCACGCGCCAGCGCCACCTGCTGCACCACTTGTTCCATCGTCCGGTTGATCTGTGCCATCACGTACTGGCCGGATTCCTGGATGATGCGGTTGCGTTCGCCGAACTTGCGCCGCGAATCGGCAATGCGGTCCTGCAGCTCGCGCTCCCGCTGGCGGATTTGTTCCGGGCTCAGCTTCGGCCGATCATTCGCCAACTGCTGCCCCAGATCCCGCAGTGTCCCCTGCTCCTTCTGGGCGTCCTCATCGAGCTTCTTGTGCCGCTCGTTGAACGCCTTGTCGGCCGCCTGGTAGGCGGTGGACACGCGCAACGCATCGGGAATCGATACGATGCCGATGATCGCCGCCGGCGTGGGTGGTCCTTTGGCGATGGGCGGGATTTCCGGAGGCGGCGGCAGTTGCACCTGGATCTGCTGCTGCGTCGGGGCGGCGCCTCCTTCGTCGGCCGGCACAGCCCCGTCGGGCACAGCCTCGCCCTGGGGCACTCCCTGCGACGGTGCGGCCGCACGCGCCGGGGCCGGCGTCGCCGGACGCTGCTGGTTCGGCACAAACCAGCCGGGATTCTGCTGGTCCTGCGCCAGGACGGCGTGCGGATGCACCAGGAAGGTGAGCGCCAGAGCGGCGCCCGCCACGGAATGCCAGGAATTGTTCACGAGACCCTCGTATTCGCTAGAACTTGGTGCCGAAGCCGAACCGGAAGAGCTGCGTCTGGTCCCCGGGCTGCTTAATCACGAATGGCGCCACGTCAATGTTAATCAACCCGAAAGAGCTACGCCAGGAGATGCCGACACCGGCGCCCAGCCGAGGGATGCCGCTCGCACCTTCGATCTTGCAGGGTTGGCCCGCCTCGGCGCTGCCCTTCGGCTCGACGCAGGGCGTGATGAAACTGGCCTCGGACAGCCCGCCGACATCAACGAACGCCCGGCCCGACAGCCCGAGGTCGGGCGAGACCGGCAGCGGGTATTTCAGTTCGAACGTGCCGGTCCAGATGAGACGCCCGCCGAGCGGATCGCCGGAAATCGCGTCATGCGGGCCGGCGCCGCCGATCTCGAACCCGCGCAGGTTGTCGCCGCCCAGGAAGAACCGGTCGATGATCTGTTCCTGCTGGTTCTCGTTCCACAGGTAGCCCGCGCCGGCTGCCAGCTTGAAGCCCCAGTCGCTGTTGCCGGTGAACCGGTCGAGCGGAATGTAATACGCCTCGTTGATGCTGGTGCGGATGTAATGGATGTCGCCGCCAAGCCCGGCGAAGTCGGTGCCCAGGCTGGTGATCGAACCGTAGTGCGGATCGATCTTGCTGTCGCGGTAGTCGAGCGTCAGCACCTGGCCAACCTGCGACAGCAGCGTCGTGCCGGCCTGGTCGGCAATGAACACGCTCGCCGTGCTGGCAATGTCGAACACCGTCCGGTCGACCAGCGAGTAGGACCAGACCTGGCTCAAATGGTCGTTGAAGTCGTAGCCGAGGCGCAGGGAGAAGCCCTCGCGCCGCTCGTCATACGGTTCGGTGCCGAGATAGTCGGTCTGGATCAGGAAGACGTCGGTGCCCGCCACCAGGTTGCGATCGAGGAAATACGGGTCGGTCGTCGAAAAATCGATCGAACTCCGTTTCACACCCAGGATGCCGTTGACATTTGCCGCGATGCCGGTGCCGACCAGGTTGCGCTCGCCCAGCCCGACATCCAGCAGCGGACCCACGTCGGTCGAGTAGCCGCCGCCGAAGGTCAGTTCGCCGGTGGCCTTTTCCGTTATCTTGGTAGTAATGATGGCCTTGTCGGGCGACGAGCCCGGGCTGGGCGTGATGTCCACCGGACCGAAATAGCCGAGATCCGTCAGCCGCGTGCGGGTCTTGCGAATTTCCTCGGCGCTGAACGGATCGCCTTCGGCCAGCGTGAACTGGCGGCGGATCACCTTGTCCTTGGTGCGCGTGTTGCCGACGATGTCGATCCGCTCGATATAGACGCGCGGCCCTTCGCCGACGTCGAAGGTCAGCGCCACGGTGCGGTTGGCGCGGTCCGGCACGACCCTCGGGTTGACGTTGACGAACGCGTAGCCGCGCGAGCGTACGTCATCCTCGATCGCATCCGAGCTTTTCCCGACCGCGTCGCCGTCGTACCAGTCGCCTTCCTGCAGCCTCACATCGGGGCGCAGCGCCGCGCCCGACAGGTTGCGAAGCTGCGAGTTGACCGTGATCTTGCCGACCCGATAACGCTCGCCTTCATGCACGGTGAAGGTGACGAAGAACGACTTGCGGTCCGGCGACAACTCGGACGAGGCGTCAACCACCTCGAAATCGGTATAGCCGTTCTTCAGGTAGAACCGGCGCAGCAGTTCCTTGTCGTAGGCGAGTCGTTCCGCGTTGTACTCGTCGGCACTGGAGAGGAAGCGCCACCAGCGTTCCTCGCGGCTGTTGATCACTTCCGACAGCCGGCCCTCGCCGAAGGCGTGGTTGCCGACGAAAGCGATGCGGCTGATCAGCGTCGAGGGGCCGTCGTTGATCTGATAGACCACGTCAACGCGATTCTGCGGCAGGCGAATGACCTGCGGCGTGACGCTGGCGTCGTAATAGCCCTTCTGGGCATAGAGATCGAGGATCTTGCGGCGGTCTGCCTCGGCGATCGCCGGCGTATACACCGCGCGCGGCTTGAGCTGCACCTCCGGGCGGAGGGTGTCGTCGTTCACCTTGTGGTTGCCTTCGAAGGCAACCCGGCTGACCAGCGGGTTTTCCACCACGTGCACCAGCAGCGTGCCGCCCTGCCGGGTGAGTTGCACATCCTGGAACAGGCCGGTGGCGTAAAGGGTCTTCAGGCTGCGATCCAGCCGGTCAGGATCGAACGGGTCGCCCACCGCGACCAGCATATACGAGCGGATGGTGCCCGCCTCGATGCGTTGGTTGCCGTCCACCGTGATCGCCTGGATGGTGCCGCCGGTCTGGACCCGGGTCTGCGCAGGCGGCGCGGGCCGGGTCGTGGCAGCGGCCACGCGGCCGGACGGCGCGGCCTGTCTCGTCGCCGGCGCGGCCGGTCTGGTCGCTGGCGCGGATTGCGATGGGGCCGCTGGTTGGGCGTTGGCGGGTGCTACCCCAATCAGCGGAGGCAGCAGGCAAGCGGCAGCAAGCCGCACCAGGCTCATGCGAATCAAACGGCTACTCCCCCCGCTGAAGCGCTACTGCCTAGCATTTGCGGCAACAGCCAGAATCGGTCGGCTCATCGGCGCGAGGATAGCCGCGCGCTGCATTGGGCGCTAGGCGGCGACAGCAATGAAGTGTCACAGCGGCGTCCATGGGCCGGTAACGGCAATTGCCTGGCCGGTAACGGCAATCGCCCGCGAAGCAGGCTCGCCCAACAGGCTGCGCCACGCCCTGCCTGTTCCGGGGTGCAATCGTGCGCCCGCGGGGTGGCGCCGCAAATCTGTTTCGGTCAACGGATTATTGTCCAGCCAGAAATGGATTGCCGCGCCGCTCTGCACCGATGGAGGAACCCGGGCCATGGCCACACAGGAATTGCAGATCGTCGCCGAGCGGTAGCAGCTTGCCGGTGATGGCGCCGATCAGCGCGGCGTGGTCGCCATAAGGAAAGTCGGTCCGGCCGACCGAGCCCTGGAACAGCACGTCGCCGAGCAAGGCGAAGCGGGCGGCGTGGTTGACGAAGACGATGTGGCCCGGCGTGTGTCCAGGGCAGTGCAGCACGTCGAAGCGGTTGGTGCCCAAAGTGACCGAGTCGCCCTCGTGCAGCCAGCGGTCCGGCGTGACGTTGCGGGCGGCGAAGCCGAAGCCGGCGGCCTGGGCTTCGATGCCCTGAAGCAGGAACAGGTCGCGCTCGTCGGGGCCTTCGATCGGTACGGCCGCCGTGTCGCCGGCACGCTCGCGGAGTGCCGCCGCCAGTTCGGCCGCGCCGCCGGCGTGGTCCAGATGACCGTGGGTGAGCAAGATGCGCTCGACGGTGACGCCGGTCTGGTCGATGGCGGCGAGGATGCGGTCGACCTCACCGCCCGGATCGACCACCAAAGCGAGCTTGGATGCATCATCCCACAGGATGGCGCAGTTCTGCTGGAAGGGGGTGACCGGGATCACCGCGCCGCGGAGGTTTGCCATGGGAGCGTTCCATGCCGGGTTTCTCCCGGGCTGTCACGCCCTTCCTCGGCGATCAGGACGCTGTTTCGCCTCCGCGGAACCATCGCCCGCGCCGGCTTGCCTGGCTTCCGGACACCAGCGCACCATGCCCACTGGCAGGCGCTGTCATTGCAAAGTAGGCGGGGCGAAGCAGGCGGGAGATAGGTGACCCCGGAATCTTCCGGCGTGACTGTTATCGAGCGAGCAGGTCATCGAATCCCGGTTATTGCTCACCCGCATTTGCTTCAAGGCGTGATGGCGTCTGGTTCGCGGGCTTGGGACGATCATCGAGAGCGTGGTGCGGGGTGCGGCAAGGCAATCAAGCTGACACGGAGTTTCGCTGAGTGCGCGCGGAGTTTCGCGGAGAACACCCGAATCGCACTTTCGGGTACGCGTTGATCCTCTGCCGCGGTCACGTCTTGTGGTGTGTGAATAATTTAACAACCGCTCGAAAGACTGATTCTCGAACTGGTCATGCCGGCCACTCGAACCGTTATGGCCCGGCTGTATATCAAGCCCGGCCATGATGGTGGGGGCGGCCGGTGCCGGTACGTCAATCTTTACGCCGCAACTATTATTCTCCACGAAACTCCGCGCGCACTCCGCGAAACTCCGTGTCCGCTTGATTGTTTGACTGTACCCACCCGCCGAACATTCGGAGCATAGTACCGTGAGGGCCGTATCCCCCGGTCATGGGTCAGCGGCCGAATCGGGCTCCGACGCCAGCCATCTCCTCAGCCGGCCGCGGAATTGCTCAGCCGCATCTGTTCCCGCGGACCGGCGGGCCGGACGGTCCTGACGAAGTTCAGCGCGGACCGCAGCGTCGGGCAACGCGCTACGTCCTCCCCCTCGGTCGCGCACAGCACGAGCCAGGAGTCATGGCCCTGCGGGGGACGAATCAAATAGAGACGTTGCCCTGTCGACAAGCGCGAAATGACGATTCGCCGATAGATGGTGGGATCATCGCTGCGGCGCTCACTGACGAAAGCGAATACGTCGTCCGCCGCGGCGGCCCACGTGTGCAGGATTTCGCGTTCGCCATGAGTCAGAGGCCTGGGCGGGAAAGTCTCAATCGCACGGGACATGTGATGTTTCTGCGTTGGTGACCGGAAGAAGCGCCGCGGGATATACCCGTACCGGCCATTGCAAAAACGCTACATGTTTTGCGCGTCGTGAATAGCCGGATGCTGCTAACCGCCCGACGGAGCCCGCCCGGGCAACGGCATATGCGATGTGGTGGGATCCGGCGCGGCGGGCTTCTTCATCACCACGAATCCGGATCGCTCCAGATGCCGCACGAGCCGGTCTGCGGTGATCCGCGCCATGACGTCGTCCGCGTGGTGTACCCGTTTGCGTCCCTCATACCGCAGCGCGAAAGAAAGCGATTGCGCGATTTCATCGGCGGTGGCGGGACGGAGCCGGTCTGGGTCGGACATGACGAGGAGCCTAGAGCGCGATCCTGAACAAATCAAGAACATATGGGCTCGCCGTCACGGTGATCGGGTGAAGGTAGCAAGGCCAGGGGCAGAGCCGCTGGCCTCGCCTTGCAGATAGCCGAAGCGCCGCATCACCGTCCCGTGGTCGCGCTCGATTCGCGCCTGCTGTGCGGGGCTCAGCACCGCGCGCCAGTGTCCAGGCTGCCCGCTCCCGAAGAACGGCGCGGTCGATTCCGCCACACGCTCCTTGAAGCCCTTGGCTTGCTCTTGCGCGCGCAGTTCGTCGAACGTGCTGAACCGGATCGCCCGCTGCAGCCGTTCCGGCGGAGGATCCTGCCCCAGCCAGCTTATCAGCGGACCGAATGTCGCGGCCGGCGCATCGACCATGGTTTCATAGCGCGCAACGCGCACCCGAGGGTCGGGACGGCTCGTCCAGGATTGCACATGCGCGGACCAGGAACTCAGTCGCTCGTAAACCTTGGCGTCGGTGCCGCCGGTTGCTGCGTCCGGGTCCGCCATGAAGGCGATGGTGTCATCGATGGAACGGCCCAGATGGCGGCTGTAGGAAACGGCGACATCGCGCGGGTCGCGCACGATGTAGATCGCCCCCGCCGTTACCTCCGGCGTGATGAGCAGCGCGCCCTCGACCACCAGCCTGGCGTTGTGCGTCTTCACGAAGACCAGCCTCGGGTCCAGCGCGGTGAGGTCGCGATGCACCAGCCGGCGCATGCGCTGCACGTCGGCCACGGTGTATTGCGACGCCGGACGCGGGTCGTAGCGGCGATAGCGCTCGGCGTTGATGTCCGCTGCCGCAAGATCGGTCAGGCGGTTGATGTCGTAGGGGGCGTCGGGCTGGCGGATGTAGTTGTGCAGGAAGGCCCGCACCCAGGTGTTGCCGGATTTCGGATAGGACGCGATCCAGACCAGTTGTCCCATGCTCATTGCTCCCAGCCCGCCGCCTCGCGGAGCAAGCCGGGAAGCGAACGCGCGGGGAGTGTGCCGCTTTGGCATGTGAGAGAAAAGCGGCAGCCGGTGTGCGTCGCGGCAGCCTTCTCAGGCCATGGTTTCGTCCGCGGCCAACCCCACGCCATCGTCCCGTATCCTGCCCCCCGGCGCCGAGGCGCAGAGCTCCCGCGTCGCATGCCGCCCGTTGAGACGACCCCGCTTTTGTTCGACAATCGCCGCGGCACTCACCGGGACAAGCAGGCATGCCGGTTTCCAAGCACCGCCGCCGCGGCAAACCAGGAACGGTCAAGCCGGACCAGCCGTCCAACGTTTCCCGCCAGGACATCACGACGATCGATGACCTGCGGCAGATAATCGCCAATCCGGCCCACGATTTCTCCGCCAAGGCCGCGGTTGCCGGCGTGTGGTGGTTTCAGCAACTGCTGCGGAAAGCAGGGGATCACCGGCAAACTGCCAAGCCGTCCTGGAAAGACCGGAGAAGGGCTGTGTTATTGCTCTGCGTGGCGATGGATGGCGAGCGTGGCGAGAATGACGACCTGTCGCCGGAGATTGCCGCGATGCTGCGCCCCTGGTGCCCGGCCCCCACATTTGCCGGCGCCTGGGAGCAAGCAAACCGATTGCCGCAGGGAACGGTCGCGGCGACGGCGGCCAGGATACTGCGTCCGGCTGGTAAGGCGACGGTTTGAACGATCCTGGCGACTTTGGCTGGGCCGGCGCCTCAGTGCAGGCTCGGTGACTTCAGGAACCGCGTGCGGTCGCCTGAGCGGACGGTGATCCCCACCGGGCCGTTCTCACGCAACAGCCGCAGCCGCACCTCGGCACCCGCGCTGCCCGCGGCCCAGACGCGGCGCCACAGACCCGCCAGGTCGGGCACCTCCTCGTCGTTCACGGCCAGGATCCGGTCGCCTTGCCGCACGCCGGCTTGCTCCGCCGGGCCGTTATCGGCCAGGCCGCCCACTACGATCGCCTCGTCCGCCTCCATCTCGGTCGCATACATCCCCAGCCACGGCCGCGCCGGCCGGTTCACCCGCCCGTAGGTGGTCAGGTCCTTCATGATCGGCGCCAGCAGGCCGATCGGCACCACCATGTTCATGTCCAGCCGGCGTCCCTTGCGGTCGCCCTGCTGGAGGATCAGCGACCCGATCCCCATCAGCTTGCCGTCGGAGCCGATCAGCCCGCCACCGCCCCAGAACGGATGCGCCGGCGCGGTGAAGAACGCATCGTCCAGCACATACTCCCAGTAGCCGGCGAACTCCTGCCGTCCGACCAGCTTGGTCTCGATCGAATGGTGCCGCCCGCCGCCGGCCGCGAATACCACCGTGTCGCCGACCTTCAGCGCGTCCGAATCGCCAAGCTCCAGCACCGGCAGGTCGAGCCGCCCCAGCGCCTGCACCAGCCCGAACCCAGTCTCCTGGTCATACGCCAAAGCGTGCCCGGCCACCGCGCGCTTGTCGTTCGAGGTGATCCAGATCGTCTCCGCCTCGGTGATCAGGTAGCCGATCGTCGCGATCAGTCCCTTGTCGTTGATCACGACTCCGGAGCCGGACCGCTCGGTGCCGAGCGTGTTGGCGGTGAAGGCGTCCGCGGGAACGTAGGTCTTCAGGCTCACCACCGCGTTCAGCGCACGCTCCAGATCGAACGAGTAATCGTCCGGATCGGGCTGCAGATTGGGCGGGATTTCCCAGTCCTGGTTTTTCATGCCTCGGCGTCTTCCCTGCATCGTCCATGCTCCCCCGGGCTGGCCCGGGGGTTCCCCGGTATCCACCGTAGGGCGGATCGCCGGCACAGTATATCGGAGCTTTGCTCTGCAACGCCAACGCCCCACTTACAGGTGGAACGCAACCGCCGCCCGGGCGTTCGCCGCACGTCGCCAAAATGGAGGGGAATCATGGACGAGGCCAGCCCGCAGCGCCCTGACGCGAAACCGCTCGACGAGGCATTGTTGCGCCGGATGGACCTGTGGTGGCGCGCCGCCAATTACCTGTCGGTCGGCCAGATCTACCTGCTGGCCAATCCCCTGCTGCGCCAGACGCTGGCCCATGAGCATGTCAAGCGGCGGTTGCTCGGGCATTTCGGCACCACCCCCGGGCTGAACTTCCTCTGGGTGCACCTGAACCGGCTGATCCGCGCGCGCGACCTCAACGTGATCTTCATCGCCGGCCCCGGCCACGGCGCGCCCGGCGTGGTCGCCAGCACCTGGCTGGAGGGCAGCTACAGCGAGTTATATCCCGCGGTGACGCAGGACGCCGACGGCATGCTGCAGTTGTTCCGCCAGTTCTCCTTCCCCGGCGGCGTGCCGAGCCATGCCGCGCCGGAGACGCCCGGCTCGATCCACGAGGGCGGCGAACTCGGCTATTCGCTGTCGCACGCGTTTGGCGCGGCGTTCGACAATCCGGACCTGCTGGTCGCCTGCGTGATTGGTGACGGCGAGGCGGAGACCGGGCCGCTGGCCACCTCCTGGCAGGGCAACAAGTTCCTCAATCCGAGGACGGACGGGGCCGTGCTGCCGATCCTGCACCTCAACGGCTACAAGATCGCCAACCCGACGATCCTGGCGCGGATCGAACCGGACGAGCTGCACGGCTTCCTGCAGGGCAACGGCTGGACACCGATCTATGTGGAGGGCGACGACCCGGCGGCGATGCACCAGCTCATGGCCGCCGCGCTGGACGAGGCGGCCTCGTCGATCGCCGCGATCCAGCAGCGCGCCCGGGCTGGCGGCGGTGCCGGTGACGGCTCGGCGGTGGAACGGCCTCGCTGGCCGATGATCGTGCTGCGCTCCCCGAAGGGCTGGACCTGCCCCAAGGAGGTGGACGGGCTGAAACTGGAAGGCACCTGGCGCGCCCACCAGGTGCCGATCGCCGATACGTCGTCGCCGGCACATCTCGCGCTGCTGGAGCAATGGATGCGCTCCTACGGGCCGGAAGAATTGTTCGACGAGGCGGGCCGGCCGATCCCGGAGATCACCGGCCTGGCGCCGCAGGGAGCGCGCCGCATGGGCGCCAACCCGCATACCAATGGCGGCGTGGTACGCCCTCTGCGCATGCCGGATTTCACCACCCATGCCGTGGCGGTGAAGTCGCCCGGAGCGGTGGACGGCGAAGCGACCCACATCATGGGCGAGTTCCTGCGCGACCTGATGGCGCGCAACGCCGACCTGCGCAATTTCCGCGTGTTCGGTCCGGACGAGACCGCATCCAACCGCCTGCAGGCGCTGTTCGAAACCACCGACCGCACCTGGCTCGCACGCCACATCCCGGGCGACGACCACCTGTCGCCCGACGGCCGCGTGATGGAGATCCTGTCAGAGCATACCTGCCAGGGCTGGCTCGAGGGCTACCTGCTCACCGGCCGGCACGGGCTGTTCAACTGCTACGAGGCGTTCATCCACATCATCGATTCGATGTTCAACCAGCATGCGAAATGGCTGAAGAGCGCCGCCGCGGTCCCCTGGCGCCGCCCGATCGCATCGCTGAACTACCTGCTCACCTCGCATGTCTGGCGGCAGGAGCATAACGGCTTCAGTCATCAGGACCCTGGCTTCATCGACCACGTGCTGAACAAGAAGCCGCAATTCGTGCGGGTCTATCTGCCACCCGATGCCAACACGCTGCTGTGGGTGACCAACCATTGCCTGCGCAGTTGGAGCAGGGTCAACGTGATCGTCGCCGGCAAGCAGCCGGCACCGCAATGGCTGGATATGCCGTCGGCGATCCGCCACTGCACCGAGGGCATCGGCATCTGGGAATGGGCCAGCACCGACGCCGGCGAGGAACCCGATGTCGTCATGGCCTGCGCCGGCGACGTGCCGACTCTGGAGACGATGGCCGCCGTGGACCTGCTGCGCCGGCAATTGCCGATGCTGCGGGTGCGCGTGGTGAACGTGGTCGATCTATCGACTCTGATACCGCCGGAACAGCACCCGCACGGGCTGCCGAGCGCCGAGTTCGACGGGATCTTCACCAAGGACAAGCCGGTGATCTTCGCCTATCACGGCTATCCGTGGCTGATCCACCGGCTGACCTACCGCCGCACCAACCACGACAATTTCCACGTGCACGGGTTCATGGAGGAAGGCACCACGACGACGCCGTTCGACATGACGGTGTTGAACCGGCTCGACCGATTCCATTTGGCCGGCGCGGCGGTGGACCGGGTGCCTCGGCTGGGCAGCACGGCAGCCTATGCGAAGCAGGCGTGGCGCGAGCAATTGATCGAGCATCGGCGCTATGTCGATGAATACGGCATCGACATGCCGGAGATTCTGAACTGGCGTTGGGGGGAATAAGCGGTGGGGGGAATAAGCGGTGGGGGGGAATAAGAAGAATACTCCCCCTCCCCTTGAGGGAGGGGGTTGGGGGGAGGGGTGCGAGCCCCACTGGTTCGGCGGGGCTCGCACC
>DATHNI010000203.1:0-2138 GCA_035486135.1 Acetobacteraceae bacterium | reverse complement strand
CCCGACACCGCGCCGACGGTGGATACCTCCCACAACCCCGGCGTCACATCCAGCGACAGGCCGGCGGCGAGGCAGGCAACCGACCCGGACAGGCCCAAGGCGGCCACGCAACAAATGGCGCGGGCCCTGATGGTGAGTTTGAGTGGCATCTTGCATTTCATGTCGTCATTCCGATCATTCACGCCACCGGCAGGCAAGCACCAAAGTGGCACAAAGTGTTGCGCGCCGGCGGCCGGCCCCTGCGCGGCAACCGCCTCGCCATGACAGATCGCCGCCGCCCATGCTAGGCTGGGCCCGAACCGAGAGGGGGAGGCTACCATGAAGCTGGCGTTTTTCGACGATTACAAACTCGGCGTGGTGACGGGCGACAACATCGTGGATGTCTCGTCCGTCGTGCGCGACATTCCGCATACCACGCCCGGCAACCTGATCAGCAGCCTGATCGAGCATTTCGCCTCGTATCGCGGCAAGCTGGAGGACGCGGTCGCCAGCGCTTCAGGCGTGCCGCTGTCCGGCGTGCGCATCCGTCCGCCGCTGCCGAAGCCGGGCAACATCGTCTGCATGGCGGTGAACTACATGGAGAACGGCACGCTGCCGAAGAAGCCGCAGATCAACGCCTTCCACAAGGCAGCGACCGCAATCATCGGCCCCGGCGAGACCATGGTGCTGCCGGACGAGCCGGCGACGATCTTCGAGGGTGAGGCGGAACTGGCTCTGGTCATCGGCAAACGCGCCTCCTTCGTGCCGGCGTCGCAAGCCTTCGATCATATCTTCGGCTATGTGAATTTCATCGACGGCTCGGCCCGTGGCCTGCCCTCGACCGGCTTCTTCGCGATGAAGTCGCGCGCCACGTTCTGCCCGATCGGGCCGTACCTGGTGACCAAGGACGAGATCACCGATCCGCAGAACCTGCCGGTGAAGCTGACGGTGAATGGCGAGGTGAAGCAGGACTTCAATACCAACGATATGGCCCACAACATCGCGCGCTGCATCGAGTGGGCGTCGTCGGTGCACACGCTGGAGCCGGGCGACATCCTTGCCACCGGCACCAACCATCGCGGCCTGTCGTCGTTCATGGACGGCGACAAGGTCGCCTTGGAAGTACAAGGCCTGGGCAAGCTGCAGTTCAACGTGCGTGATTCGGTGCAGCCGGCACGCAAGTGGTTGCGCGAGACGCGGCAGGACCGCAAGGAGAAGGGCCAGGAAGGCCCGACGCCACAGGTATCGGGCAAGCACGCGCCAGGCACATAACGGTAGGCAAGGGAGAGGTCGGCAGTACAAAACCTCTCCCGCTTCGCGGGAGAGGTATGCCACCGGGCGCTTGACCCGGTGGTTGAGACGCGAAGCGGCGAGGGTGAGGGTGATCGGGTCGGCACGCAGCAGTGCGTTGCAGCGTGCCGACCCGATCACCCTCACCCGGCTGGCTTTGCCGCCGACCTCTCCCGCGAAGCGGGAGAGGTATAGTGGACAGAGAAATCCAAGCTCTACGCGAACTGATCGCCGCGCGCCCGCGTGCGACCGATATCGTACAACGCCGGCGCGACATGGATGCGCGCGGCCTCGCGTTCGGTCTGGCCCGCGACGTCACCGTCGAAAAACTCAGCACCCTTGGCGTGCCCGCGGAATGGACCGCGACCCCGGGCGCCGATCGCGACAGCGCCGTGCTGTACTTGCATGGCGGCGGCTATGTGATCGGCTCGCTCGACAGCCACCGTCACCTGGTAGCCGAAATCGGCCGCGCCTGCGCTGCGCGGACGCTGGCGATCGACTACCGGATGGCGCCGGAACACCCCTTCCCCGCCGCCGTGCAAGACGCCCTCGCCGCATACCGCTTCTTGCTCCAAAGCGGCATCCGCCCGGCGCGCATCTGCATCGCCGGCGACAGCGCGGGCGGCGGCCTAGTGGTTGCCGCGATGCTGGCCATCCGAGGCGCGGGGCTGCCGCAACCGGGCTGCGGCTGGTGCATCTCGCCCTGGGTCGATCTGGCGTGCACCGGTGCATCGATGGTGGACAACGCCTCGCGCGACCCGAATGTGCAGCAGCCCGGCGTGCTGGAATTCGCCGGCATCTATCTCGCCGGCGCCGATCCGCGATCGCCCCTCGCCTCCCCCATCCACGGCGACCTGCGCGGCCTGCCG
>DATHNI010000202.1:0-2942 GCA_035486135.1 Acetobacteraceae bacterium | reverse complement strand
TGCGCCAGGCAGTCAGCGGCGACACCGTGCGCTACGTGGTGAACCGCAACATCAACTACACCAACATCTGTTACTACCGCTGCAAGTTCTGCGCCTTCTCCAAGGGCAAGACGCACGAGGCGCTGCGCGGCACGCCGTACGACCTCGACTGGGAGGAGATCGTGCGCCGGGCACGCGAGGCGTGGGATCGCGGCGCCACGGAAGTCTGCCTGCAAGGCGGCATCCATCCCGACTACACCGGCGCCACCTATGTCGGCATCTGCAAGGCGATCAAGGCGGCGGTGCCGGGGATGCACGTGCACGCGTTCTCCCCGCTCGAGGTGACGCAGGGTGCGGCAACGCTGGGGCGGTCTCTGTCGGAATTCCTGGCCGAGCTGAAGGACGCCGGCCTCGGAACCTTGCCGGGTACGGCTGCGGAAATCCTCGATGACGAGGTTCGGGCGATCATCTGCCCGGACAAGATCAATACCGCGCAATGGGTGGCGGTGGCGCGTGCGGCGCATGCTCTGGGGCTGCGTACCACATCGACCATCATGTATGGCCATGTCGAAGCGCCGCTGAACTGGGCGCGGCATCTGCTGGTGCTGCGCGACCTGCAAACGGAGACCGGGGGCTTCACCGAATTCGTTCCGCTGCCGTTCGTGCACATGGAAGCGCCGATGTATCTGCGCGGCATGGCTCGCAAGGGGCCCACGTTGCGCGAGGCCGTGCTGATGCACGCGGTGGCGCGGCTGGTGCTGCATCCGCTGATCACCAACATCCAGACGTCGTGGGTGAAGATGGGGCCGGAAGGTGCGGCACTCTGTTTGAACGCCGGCGCCAACGACCTCGGCGGCACGCTGATGAACGAGAGCATCTCCCGTGCCGCCGGCACGCAGCATGGGCAGGAGTTCCCGCCCGAGGCGATGGAGGCGCTGATCTCCGGCATCGGCCGCAACCCGATCCAGCGCGACACGCTGTATCGCCCGGTGTCGAACGATCGCCGCGCGTCGTCGTTCGGTGCGCCCGAATTGGCGCCTGTCGTGCAGACTCCGCCGCGCAAGGTGCTGGCGGCGGAATAGCGCACGCAGCACGGGGCGCGACCAGGTCACAGTGCGTTGAGCATTCCCCGGACGTAACGTGGTTCGCCGGCCGCACCAACCCTGGTGTTGCGACACTAACGCTTCGTGCCCGGCATCGCGGTGTCATTGCGAGCGAAGCGAAGAATCTCCCACGTGAGTTCGCGGGGTCTCTCGGGGGAGATTGCTTCGCGTCGCCCGCAATGACGGAATTGGACGTGGGACCGATCCGTCAGAGTCAGAACCCCGGGTCCGGCGTTGGGCGGGGCGGGTCCGCGCGCCACGCCCGTGCCGGTGCGGCCAATGCCTCGCGTGATGACTGGTTCGTCGGCGATCTCACAACCGCGGCACGATGGACCACGCCGGTGCGATGCGTACTCGCCCGTACGCGCAATTCCGAATTTCGCCGCATTCGCCCTCCATGCTTCGATGACCGTCGTAGCGGCAGAGGCAACCTGCCGATCCAGCGAGAGGAGAAGCTCGATGCGTCCAGACCCAGCCGATGCGAACCACCCGCAGGCACACGGCAAAGCGATGGCCCGGAGGGCGAAGTTGCTCCGCCGCAAGCGCGCCCGGGTGCTGGCCAATCCGGTTGGACGCCAGACCATGGGTATGCTGATTGCGAATTTCGGCATGATCGCTGGATTGCTTGGTATTTGGGCGATCACCATCAATCTCTGAGCGGTCATCGAGTCACATCCGCCACGGCGAAGGAACGTGCGATGCAAGCCAATGCCTTCCCTCACGCAGCCGACAATGACAGAGCGACGGGGCACCGCCTGCACCTGACCCCTGACGAATTGCAGCAGTTGGGCATGTTTCGCGTCGCCTACCTGGTTGGCGAGCGAGGCAACGACGGGTTCAAGATCGTCGTCCATAGCGCCGACGGCATGACCGTCGCGGCGACCGATACGCTTGAGCTCGCGGTGGACCTCGCCGGTCAGCTTGGGCTGGCCCTGGTCGCGGTGCATTGAAGAGTTCTGGTTGCGGCTGAGGGGCAAGCGGGTCAGGGAAGCAAGGCCAGGGCTCTGCCCTGGACCCGTCAGGGGGCTTTGCCCCCTGAACCCCCAGCTAAGGCGCAGCCTTAGCAATCCATTCGTTGGAGAGGTTGGGCGGGAGGGGGGACGTGCCGCGGTCGGGTTGCGGCTCGACCGACGATTGTCGGTCGAGCCGCAACCCGACCGCGGCACGTCTCCCCTCCCGTCCAACCTCTCCAGTAAAGGGTTCCAAGGGCTTCGCCCTTGGCGGGGATCCAAGGGGCAGAGCCCCTTGGCGGGTCCAGGGCAGAGCCCTGGCCTTGCTTCTTTCGCCCGATTACCCCGCCAGCACCGCCTGCGGGCCTCGCACCAATCGGCCCGGCAGGGCGCCGGCGGCCTCGCCTTCGCGGAAGGTAACGGCGCCCGACACGATCGTGGCCTCGTAGCCGTGCACCTTCTGCAGCAGCCGCTTGCCGCCGGCCGGCAGGTCGCTGACGACATAGGGCGCGCCGCAGCCCAGGCGATCGAAGTCGATCACGTTGACATCCGCCTTCTTGCCCACCGCCAGCACGCCGCGGTCATGCAGCCCGGCGGCGTGCGCGGTGTCCGACGTCAGGCGGCGCACCAGTTCGGGGATGCCCCAGCGCTTGCGCTGCTTGCCCCAATAGTCGAGCAACCAGGTCTGGTAACCGGCGTCGAGAATGAACGCGACATGCGCGCCGCCGTCACCCAGGCCCATGATGCAGTTGCGGTCGTCCAGCGTCGTCTCGCTGACGGACAGATCATAATACGCGTAGTTGCCAAGCGGGGTGTGGATGAAGGCGTTGCCGTCCTCCTCCAGCAGCGCGTCGTAGGCGACTTCCTGCGGCGGGCGGCCCTCGCGCGCGGCGATCGCCTCCATGCTGTC
>DATHNI010000201.1:0-18299 GCA_035486135.1 Acetobacteraceae bacterium | reverse complement strand
GCTGCTTCGCCGGTACGGGCCATTTCGCCTGCGTGGCGCCTGATATCAAACACCAGGTGTCGTCACGTGCCCTTGTTCAATTCGTCCAGCAGTTGTTGTGCCTGCGTCTTCTCGGTGAACTCGGTCTTGATCGCAACCACGGCCGTCAGCAGCTTGATGGCGTCCGCCTTGTCGCCGGTGTCCTTCAGCGCCACTGCATAGTGGTATTGCACCCGCGGATCGCTGGCGGCCTGCGCACTGGCCTGACGCAGCAGCAACACGCCGGTATCCGCCTTGCCCACGCTGGTCAGGATCCAGCCGAGCGTGTCGGCGGTCTGCGCGCCAGGTGACAGCACATAGGCCTGCCGCGCCATGTCCATCGCGCGTGGGTCATGCTGCTGCTGATAGACCCATGCGAGATTGTTCAGCGCGATCGCGTCATGCGGCTTGTCGCTGAGAATGTCCTGCAAATGCTTGGCGGCGTCATCCAGCCGCCCAGCCGCTATGTCCAGCTCCGCCTCCTGCTCCAGCGCGACCAGGTCGTCGGGGTGCTTGGTCAGCCACAGGGTCAACGTCGCGCGGGCCGCATCGGCATGCCCGGAGCGCAGTTGGGCGCCCACCAGGCGCATGACCAACATCGTCGAGGGCGCTGCCGCCAGGGCATCCGAGAAGGCCTTGGCCGCGTCGTCGGGCCGGTTGGCCGCCAGGAAAACGTCGCCCCGCAGCGCCCTTGCCGCCATGAAGTCCCGGTCCTGCGACTGCAACGTATCGGCGGTGGCCAGCGCCGCATCCACGCCGGTCTGCTTCAGGTCGATCATCACGTAATCCAGCAGGAGTTGGTAATTGCGCGGCGCCACGGTGATGCCGGCTTTCACCAGGTTGCGGGCATTCTCGAAATCGCCCGCATCGACCAGCAATCCGACCAGCCTGCGTCGCACGGCGAGAAGACCCGGGTCCTGCTTGAGTATCTGGCTGTAGGCATCGCGCGCCTGGTCCTTTTGGCCAAGCGCAAGATGAGCCGATGCCTGCAAGCTGAGGATCTCATTGGTCGCGGCGGCTGTTCCCTTGGCCTGCATCGCGAGATCGAGCGCCTTCTGCGCATTGCCCGACCGGATGTAGAGATCGCCCAGGCTGTCAGTGACTTTCACATCGTTCGGAAACGCCGCATGCGCGTGCTCCAGCAACGTGATCGCCTCCGGCAGGCGGCTGCTTTGGGCGTAGTCCGAGGCAAGCATGGTCAATGCTGGCTCGGCAGCTGGGTGCTGCGCGAGGATGTCGGCCAGTATCTTCTCCGCCCCGGGACCGTCGCCCTGCATTGCCATCACGCGTGCCAGATTGATCTGGGCCGGCATGAAGTCGGGGTGTGCCTGCGTGAGGGCGGTGAAGGTCTTGCGTGCGTCGGCGGCATCCAGGTTGGACAGTTGCAGCAGTCCGCCCAGGTTGTCGACGACGGGCGTATCACCCTCGGCGGCCTTGACCTTGGCCAGCGCGTCGGCGGCCTTGTCCATGTCACCGGTCGCCAGCGCGGCGAAGAACAGCGCCTCGCCGACCGCCGGCACCTTGGGCGCCAGCTCCAGCGTATGTTCCAGGTCGTCCATGGCCGCGCCCGGCTGGCCCATCCCCATTCGGACAGTGGCGAGCCGGGTTTGCACGCCGACATCGTTGGGCGCCAAGGTCTGCGCTTGCTGAAACGCCTTCACCGCGTCTTCGGCGCGGCCAGTCGAGGCATACGCGCGCCCAAGCAAATCATAGGTTTCGGCATCGGCCTTGCCCGATTCGGTAATCGTGTCCAGCGTGCTGATAACCTGATCCGGACGGCCCTTGGCAAACTGGATGCGGGCGAGGGTCTTGTAGGCCGTCAGGTCGTTCGGCGCCCGGGCCAGATAACGCTGCGCCGCATCTTCCGCTTGCTCGATCTGGCCCATCTGCTCCTTGACCACCGCCAGCAGAAGGTAACCGCGCGCGATGCGCGGCACATAGGCCGCGATCTTATCGAGGAGGAGGTCAGCCGCTTTGTAATCTTTCGCCTGGGCAGCCAAGACCGCCTGCAGGTAGATCGCCTGCACGTTGCCTGGCATCGCCTTCAGCACGGCGGTGATATCGTCCTTCGCCGTGTCCGTCTTGAGCAATGCGATCTCCAGGCTGGCGCGATCGAGCCGCGCCTGCAAAACGCTCGGCTGATCGGTTACCAGCTCGTCGAGAACCGCCAGGGCGCCGTTCAGGTCGCCTTTCGTGCGCAGGATTTGCGATTTGGCGAGCAGCGCCTCAGCCGATTTCGGTTGGACCGAAACCGCGTGGTCGATCTTCGCCTGGGCACCAGCGAGGTCGCCGCGCCCCTCCAACAGCCGCGCTTCGGCCAGCAACGGTTCCACCGCATTCGGCGCCTGCTGCTCCGCGTCGGCAAAGGCTTTCTGTGCCGCGTCCGGCTGTTTCAGGCCAATTTCCGCGAAGCCCCGGAATACCAGCATGGTAGCGTCGAGATTGGCGTCCTTGCCGTCGGGCTTCATCCGCTGCAGCACCGCGTCGTATCTGTTCTGCGCCATCAAAGCCTGACCCAGCAGCCGGATACCGACATGCGGGTCGAACCCTCGATCGAGCGCGGCATTCGCCTCGCGTTCGGCGGCAACCGGGTCGCCGAGTTCGAACGCCACACGGCCCAGCCAATAATGCGCCTCGGGGTTCTGCGGGTCGGAACGGACCGCGTTGCGCAGGTCGATCTCCGCGGCTCGGACGTCACCCTTCTTCAGCGCCTCGCGCGCGTCGGAGAGATAGTCCGCATGGGCGGCCAATGGCCAAACGCCGATCGAGGCACCCAGCAAGAGCCAACGAAGAGACCGGTAACGCATGACCTTCAACCTCAATCGCTATCCACTGTGCCGTTGGCCTCGGCCGGGCGGGAGGCTCGACCCGATGCTGCGCCGGCGGCCATTTCCTCGGCCCCATCGGCAATCTTGCCGAGTTCGACTTCTATCGCGTGGGCCTGCATCAGGCTATAGAGCGTGGGACGGCTGATGCCGAGCAATCGCGCGGCCACGGACAGCGTATTGTTGCTGCGCGCGAGCGCGGCGTGGATCACTTCGCGCTCGGCGCGCATCCGGGCCGCCCGCAAATCCAGGTCGGGCAATGGGCTGTCGGATTGTGCCAGCTCCAGGTCGGCCGCGTCGATCAGGCGCCGATCCGCCATCACCACGGCGCGCTTCAGCCGGTTTTCCAACTCCCGCACGTTGCCCGGCCAGTCATGCGCCGAAAGCGCAACCGAGGCAGCCTCGGTGAAGCCGCGGATGTTGCGGGCGAATTCCTGGTTGAAGCGATTGAGGAAGAAGTTGGCCAGCAGCATCGGGTCGCCACCACGCTCGCGCAGCGGCGGGATACGCACGGTGACTGCATTCATGCGATAGAACAGGTCGCTCCGAAACACGCCTTCCTTGACGCGGTCTTCGATCTGCTGATTGGTTGCCGAGACGATCCGCACATCCACCTGGATCTTCTGCCGGCCGCCGATCCGTTCAACGATCTGGTCCTGCAGGAAGCGCAGCAGTTTCACCTGCAGCGGGTGCGGCAGGTCACCGATCTCGTCCAGGAACAGCGTGCCCTTGTTGGCACTCTCTATCTTGCCGATGGTCTGCTTCACGGCGCCGGTGAAGGCGCCGCGCTCGTGGCCAAACAACTCCGATTCCAGCAGGTTTTCCGGGATCGCCCCGCAATTGATGGCAACGAACGGCTGCTTGGCGCGCGGGCCAAGCTCGTGCAGCGCCTGCGCCAATGCCTCCTTGCCGGTGCCGCTCTCGCCCAGCAACAACACCGGGACGTTGGTGGTGGCCAGCCGTTCGACATCGCGGCAGACCTTCAGCATGGTCTGGTTCGCGGTGACGATGCGGTCGATCGGCGAACGGGTGGGGGCCGCGGCCAGGCGACGGTTCTCCGTTTCGAGCCGGTGCAGGTTCAACCCACGCTCGATGATGGTGCGGAGGACTTCGATCTCGACCGGCTTCTCGCAAAAATCGTAGGCGCCGGCGGCGACCGCTTTGAGCGCATTCTTGCGCTCGCCGTTGCCGGTGACGATGATCACCTTGGTCTCGGGGGCAATGCTCTGAACTTCGTCAAGCGTGGCGAAGCCCTCGCTCACCCCATCCGGATCCGGCGGCAGGCCAAGGTCCATGATGGCGATCGGCGGCCGTTCCTTCTTGACCAGCGCGACGGCCTGCGGCCGTGTGTGCGCCAGCAGCACGTCGCAGGTGGGGAATGCCCAACGGTACTGAGAGCAAAGGCCCTCATCATCTTCGACGATCAACAGCTTGGGCTTGGCCATCCCCGGGGGTCCGTTCAGACCGTAATGGATACAGCTTCGGGAAAGGCGGCGCGGACGGCGGGCAGCAGCAGCCGCATCGTCGTGCCGGCCTTGGGCCGGCTCAGCACGAGCAGGTCGCCACCCGCATCACGCAGCAATTCGCGAGCCTGAAAGGCGCCGATGCCATGGCCGCCGCTTTTGGTGCTGGCAAACGGCTGAAACAATTCGTCGCGGATGAATTCCGGGGTCATGCCGGGGCCTTGGTCGATGATGTCGATCACCAGTGACAGCGGCTCACGGCGCATCCGCACGACGACCGGCGCAGTGCCGCCGGCGTCCAAAGCGTTGTTCAGCAGATGCGTCACCACCGCATCGAAGGATTCCGGATGGATCGCCGCGCCGCCGCCATCATCGTCGAGATCGAGCACGATGTCGGCGCGGCGGGTCAGGCGGCATGCCTCGGCCACTTGCGCCAGCCGCTCACCGGGGGTGATCAGCGCATGGCTGCGCTCCTGGCGTTCGGCCTGCAGGCGGGAGAGCAAGCGGCTGATCTTGGCCACCGAGGCGCGGACCGTGGCCAGCATGTCGCGCTGAAACTCGGGGTTGTCGGCATGGATTTCGGCGTTGGTGAGCAGCATCGAGAGCTGGCCGGACACATTCTTTATGTCGTGAAGGACGAAGGCAAACCGCTGGCTGTATTCACGCAACTGCCGGGTCTGGGACAGGACCTGTGCAGCACGTTGCTCCGCAACGCGGCTGGCGACTTCCCGTCCGACCACACGTAGCAGGTCGAATGCCTCGCGGTCCAGCTTGAATCGCGCGCGCGAGCGGGCCAGCACGACGAAGCCGATGAGCGTGCCCAG
The DNA here is from genome assembly GCA_035486135.1 of Acetobacteraceae bacterium. Classification (GTDB taxonomy): domain Bacteria; phylum Pseudomonadota; class Alphaproteobacteria; order Acetobacterales; family Acetobacteraceae; genus JASHVB01. The sequence continues at coordinate 13,169 of DATHNI010000201.1, read as the reverse complement.
GTGATTGAGGGGGACCGCCAGCCAGGTGCGCGGCAGTCCGGCGAACCAGTCGGCGGCCCCGTCGATTGCGTCCAGTTCGACGATCCAGTCACCATCGTGGAACTCCGGCAACAGGGCATGGCCTGGCGGAATCGGCAAGGTAACGGCCGGCATGTTCCAGGAGCCGGCCCATTGAAACGCCACCTCATCCGGCGCACGCACAAACAGTGCACCGGCTGGGCTGTCCACGACCTCCGCCACCGCATGGATCGCCCGGGTCGGCAACCCTGTATGCGCCACCGGTGCGGTCAGCGTCTCGATACAGCGCATCCACTCCTTGCGGTAATCATAGCGATTGCTGAAGAAGTGCTCGACCAGCATCGACCGGATGCGGGAGCGGGCCGAGGCCGAAGTGATGGCGACACCGACGACCAGGATGCCGCCGAACAGCAGCGATACCTCGGCGACGATGCCCCATTCGGCGCCGCCGCGCCGGAAGATCTCACCGGTCACCGCGAGGCCGAGCAAAAAGACGCCGGAGAGGACGAGGGTGGCACTGTGGAACACCACGTCGCGCGAAACGTGGATATTGACCGCCCAGCGCCGGTTGCGCGCCGCGGCGATGGCGATCAGCGGCGCGGCGATCGCGGTAACCGGCGCGCGCGCCGCGAACAGCGGATGCGAAACGCGGTGGAACAGCAGGGCGTCGGAGTAGAGCAAGAGGTCATAGACGAACAGGCCTCCGAGCGCGACGCAGAGCAGGTTGATGTGCCAGCGGGTCTCGGCTGGGGTGTTGAAGTACAGGTTTTCGAGCAAGAGGATATTGCCCACGGCGAAACCCAGCCGGATGGCGGCGCCGGCCGACCATAATGCCATCGCCGGCTGGTTGGAGAGAGCGTCGAGCAGCGGCAGGCCACCGACCAGCAGCAGCGCAAGCAGGCCCATAGTGACAAAGGTCTGGGTGAGTTCGCGGCGCACGGTGACGGTGCGGCGGTAGAGATGCAGGATGAAGCCGTACCAGGCCATGGAGCGCGCGAGTTCCAGCCAGGTGGCGACGCCTACGAATGGCGCCGGCGAAATCGCGACGGCGGCCGCCCAGGCGGCAGTGACGAGGCACGCGCAGGCGAGCCACAGCCCGGTGCGGCTCCGCTGCTGACGCATGAGGATCAGGGCGGCGAGGGCAGCATACAGCAGGACGCAACCGCCGTGCAGCAAGGCCATCGCCGGAGCGTGGACGATCATCGATCAACGTCTCCCGCGGCAACGGAAGAGGCCAGGAACGGACGAGGTCAAGCGCTCGGGGGCATGCCTCGCCCGCTCTCGCGGGAGAGGTTCACCTTGCGCCTTCACGGAACAGGATGACCCGCACCGTGGCGAACAGGATCAGGACATCGAGCAACAGGCTGCGGTTCTTCACATAGTACAGGTCGTAGGCGAGCTTTTCACGGGCGTCCTCGACCGAGGCGCCGTATGGGTAGTTCACCTGCGCCCAGCCGGTAATGCCCGGCTTGACGTAGGCCCGCTGGCGATACAGCGGGATCACCCGCGAGAGTTGCTCCACGAAATGCGGCCGCTCCGGGCGGGGGCCGATCATGCTCATCTCGCCGAGCAATACGTTGATGAGTTGCGGCAGCTCGTCGATTCGCATCGGGCGGATGAACCGGCCGACCCGGGTGACACGCGGATCCCGGTGTTGTGCCCAGCGCGGCTTGCCACCCGCCTCGGCATCCACCCGCATGCTGCGGAACTTGCAGAGGGTGAATACCTTGCCATGCAGGCCGAGACGCTGCTGGCGGTAGAGCACCGGTCCCGGGCTGTCGAGCTTGATCAGCAACGCGGTCACCAGCATCACCGGCAGGGTCAGTACCAGCAGCGACAGGCTGACCACCACGTCGAGGAACCGCTTCAACACCTTGGTCAGCAGGCCCTGGGTGAACCCGTCGGCGCAGAGCAACCAATGCGAATCGACGCTATCGAGGTCGATGCGCCCCAGGTGCCGTTCATAGAAGGTGGTGACGCTCAACACCCGCGCGCCGCGCAGCTTGCTGTCCAGCAGGGTCGCGGCGGCAGGCTCCGCCTCGCCCTGGTCGGCGACGATAATCCCCCAGATGCGCTGCTGCCGCAGGTGGTCGGGCGAGAGCGCGGGGACAGCGGAGGCGACGACCGGCTCGAACAGCCGGACACGACGGCTGCGCAGCATGTCGGCGAGGCGGACGGTCCGGCGCTCGGAGCCGAGGATGAGCACGCGGCGCACCATGCCATCGCGCCGCACCACGGCGCTGAACGCGAGGTGCGTCGCCAGAATGCCGGCTTGCCAGACCAACAGCACCAGGGCGAGCCAGAAGATCACCCAGCGGGTGAGGTCGATATGGAAGCTGCCGCTAACGAGCAGCAGGATGGGAAAGGCGACGAGCCCGGCCACGGCGGCGGTCACCACGACATGCCGGCGCTCGAGGCACACTTCCGGGCGGTAGAGACCGATCGTGGTCGCGATGCCGGCGGTGACGACGGCAAAGATGATCGCGAGGATGGTGAGATTGGCGTCCAGGCCGGAAGCCATTGGTCGTAGCGCGGCAAGGCCGCCTGGCACGATGTTGAGGAACGCCTCGACAATCAGGAACGACAGTATCAGCTCGATCACGCCGAGCGCGGCCGTCTCGAGCGACACGTATTGCGCGAGAATACGCGTCATTCAACCCCCCAAAGCCCTGACATTGCCGGCAGGAGCCGGAACCTCAGGACCACCCTGTTCACGCACTGCTGAAACCCGCCATTGTGCCACCTCGGGGTCGCTGCCTGTTAACCGGGTGGGCAATCATCTTGTCCAGAAATTTAGCAGGGTCGTCCACCGAGTGCAATCTTTCTTGTAAGCGAAGCGTGATTATTTGCACGTCTCCCTTACCGCCGCGTTTCAATGTTTATGCAAGCCAAGAAATCTCTTGGCGGCCCAGACAGGGCGGCAGCCATTGCAATCGGACATACAACTATCGGCATGCATCAGGCTGCATGTCGCAACTGTTGCGCGAGCTGTGCTGTGCACAGTTTGATTGCTTTAGCCTCACGGTGATGGTAGGAGGCATATCACGAATGGGAGAGCCCCTGCTACCATCATTTACCGGTCGCGGAGGCCAAGCGGAGGCGCGTAGCTCATTGGCAGAGCGCTGCCTTTACATGGCAGATGAGGGGGTTCGATTCCTTCCGCGCCTACCACCTGCCGCTCCTGTTACCAATAAGTTCGAGGTTAGCGTGACACCTTCTCGGCGCCTCTTGTCGATCCCTGCGTCTCTGATGATCCTGCTCCCTCGGGCGGGATCAGCCCGGCTGATGGCGATCGTCTCGCTGACTGCCTGCGTCCTGCTGGCCGCCTGCGGGCCTGCCCTGCCGCCTTCGGCCGCCGCCAACGCGAATGCCGCCGCGGGTTCGCCGGGCAGTACAAAGGGCGACGAGTACGTGATCGGCGCCGGCGATTCGCTCAGCGTGTTCGTCTATCGCAACCCCGACCTCAGCGAGCCCGGGGTCGCCGTCCGGCCGGATGGCCGCATCTCCACCCCGCTCATCGATGACCTCACCGCCGCCGGCAAGACGCCGACCCAACTCGCCCACGAGATCGAGGATCGGCTGAAGAAATACATCCAGGACCCGACCGTCACGGTGATCGTCCGCTCCTTCGTCGGACCGGCCGACCGGCAGATCAAGGTGATCGGGGAGGCCACCGACCCGCAGGCGCTTCCCTACCGCGATGGGATGACCTTGCTCGACGTGATGATCGCCACCAAGGGCCTGACAAAATACGCCGCTGGAAACCGGGCGGTAATCATCCGGCGCGATGCTGCCGGCAAGCAGGAGTCGATCCACGTGAGCCTGAGCGACCTGATGAAGTACGGTGACATCACCAAAAACGTGGCTATGCAGCCGGGAGATACCCTGATCATTCCGCAGTCCTGGTTCTGAGCGTCCTGGTTCTGAGCGTCCTGGTTCTGAGCGTCTGGCGCCGAGAGGAGCATCGTCGTGGATAGCTTGCGCATTCTCGTCCAACAGTATCTCAGGGCTGCCTGGCGGCGGCGCTGGATGGGCGTCATCGTCGCCTGGCTGGTATGCGGCGTGGGCTGGGTCGGGGTCTACCTGATCCCCAACCAGTTCGAATCGAGCGCCCGGCTGTTCGTGGACGCCGACGCCATCCTGACCCCGCTGCTGCGCGGCCTCGCCGCCGAAACGGCACCCACGACCGAACTTGAAATCCTGCAGCGAACCCTGTTGAGCCGGCCGAACATGGAGAAGCTGATCTCCAAGACCGACCTCGACCTGACCATCAATTCCCCCGCCGACCGGGAGCGGCTGATCAGCCGGCTGGCCGATACGATCCGCGTGGTGCCGCAGACCAAGAACCTGTTCACCATCACCTATCGGGACAAGAATCCGAAGATGGCGCACGACGTGGTGCAGACCCTGCTGACGATCTTCGTCGAGAACGCCACGGGCAGCAACCGGTCGGACATGGACAACGCCCGGCACTTCCTGGAGCACCAGATCGCGTCATACGAGCAGCAACTGCGTGCCGCCGAGAAGCGGCGGGCCGATTTCCGCGCTCGTTATATCGACATCCTGCCGAACGCCGCCACACCCGGGGTGCCCGCGCTGGAGGCCGCGCGCAACGCCGTGACCACGCTGGATGGCAAGCTCCAGGACATGATCATGGAGCGTGATGCGCTGAAGGACGAAGTGGACAAGACACCGCCGATGCTGGTCGCGGAAACCGCGCAGCAGCAAATGGCGCTTGGGTTGGCGCCCGCCGCCAAGACGCGCCTGGAGGAAGCCGAAGACCAGTTGCGCATGCTGTTGCTCAAGGACACCGATGCGCACCCGGATGTCATCGCCCAGCGCAAACTGATCGAATCGCTGAAGACGGCGCCACCCGATACGCCAAAGGCGCCCGTCCCGGCGGCGCCCGCGGCGGCGGGTGCGGCGGCAGGGCATGCGGCGGCGGCGACCGGCGGTTCGAGCCGGTCGGTGCCCAACCCGGTCTATGACCAGCTCAAGGTGAAGCTGATCGACGCCGACAGCCAGGTGGCCGCGTTGCAGCGGCAGCGTGACTCCGCCGTGGCGTACCGCGAAAAGCTGGAGAAGATCCAACAGGAACAGCCGGGCCTGATCGCGGAGTACGAAAACACCGACCGCGACTATAACGTGCTGCGCTCAAGCTACGAGCAACTGCTTGGCCGGCTGCAGTCTGCCAACATCGCCCAGGCAGCCGATACCCAGGCTGACAAGGTGAAGCTGCAGATCGTCGATCCGCCGGAGACGCCGCGGTTGCCGGTGGCACCCAACCGGATGCTGCTGGTGACCGGCGTGCTATTGGCCGGATGCGCGGCGGGCCTGGGAGTCACCGTGCTGTTCGGCCAGGTCGATAATTCGTTCTCGACCGCGGACGACCTTCGTACACTCGGGTTGCCGGTCCTCGGCGGCATCTCGGTTCTCGGGCTTGCCTCGCTGCGGCAGCGGCTGACGATCGTGGCTCGGTTTGGTGTCGCGGTCGTGCTGCTGGTCGGCGTCTATGGCGGCCTGCTTGTCCATATCCTCCGTTCGTCGAGCTTGATCTGAATGGCCAACTCGAATTCCCATCTGGTTGAACGCGTCGCCGCACGGCTGCTGCAGTCCGGCGCGCTGGAAGAATCCGCGGCCCATCTCCTGGGCTCCGATCGGGCAGGGTCCGCCGATCCCGAGTCTACACGACGGATCGGCCGGGATCCCGGGCCCGGCGCCGACTCGGCGTCCGCCTCCGAACACGCGGACGGTCATGCCTCTCGGTCCGACACCGCGCTCGACCTGCTGGACCGGCCTGGGGTCCCGGACGAGGCCGGATCGTTCCTGCCGACCCCCGCCATCTTGCGGGGGGCGGAACTGCCGCCCGGTCCGGGCACGATCGATGCCATCGCGCTGGAGCGCGCCGGCATGGTGGACTGGTCGCGCACACGCAGCCGCGTTTCCGAGGAATTCCGCCTGGTGCAGCGGCAAATCCTGCGCAACGCCTTCGCGCCACCGGGGGCGGAGCCCGGCTTCACCAATTTGCTCATGGTGACCAGCGCGCGGCCCGGCGAGGGCAAGAGTTTCACCGCGGTCAACCTTGCCGGCAGTATCGCCCGCCAGGGCAACAACCACGTGCTGCTGGTCGATGCGGACTCCAAGCGCGATTCGATCTGCTATCCCATGGGGCTGGCGGATGCGCCCGGCTTGCTCGACCTTGCCGCCAACCCGAAGCTCGATCCGGGCCCGCTGATTATCAAGACACCGATCGATCAGTTGTCGATCCTGCCGATCGGGCGCGAGCGGGAGCGCAGCCCGGTGCTGTTCTCCTCGCAGGAGATGATCAAGCTGATTCAGAACCTGGGACGGCGCTACGCGGACCGGTTGCTGGTGCTGGATGCGCCGCCGTGCCTGTCCACCAGCGACCCGGCGGTGCTCGCGCCCGTTGTCGGCCAGATCCTGTTCGTCGTCGAAGCCGAACGCACCCAGCGGGGAGAGATCGAGGCCTCGCTCGATTTGATCCAGGCCTGTCCGACCATCGCGCTGGTGCTGAACAAGCAGCAGATTTCCTCGCGTTATACCTTCGGCGCGTACTCTTCTTACTACTCGTCCTGACGCGGTTGCCTTGCGACCAACTACTGTAGCTGGGCTGGCGGCACTTCGGTCTGCTGCCTGCCGCATCGGACTGGCGGCACTTGCCTGGTGCATCCAGATGAGCGGCGCGGCGGCCTTCCCGCTGTCAGACCAGATCAACCCGTCGATTGTGCCTGGCAACTCTGATCTGGCTACCCCCGATGTCACGGATCTGCAGCACCAGATGGGGCTCGCGTCCGGTTTCGCTTCGCTCGGTTCGCAACAGGGCTGGACCATCCTGCCGCGACTCAGCCTGGAAGAGGAGTTCACCGACAACGTCTTCGAGGTGGGGGCGCCGCGACGCTGGGATCTGACGACGATCGTTGCCCCGGGCGTCACCGTGCTCGGCGACTCGGACCGGACGCAGCTTCGGCTGGATTACGAGCCCGACCTGGAAATTCACCTCATCAACGGGTCGCAGAACCTGCTGGCGCAGCAATTCAATGGCGTCGGAACGGTCACCCTGGTGCCGGAATTGTTCTTTGTGGATGTCCGGGCGGTGGCGGGCGTCCAGGCATCCAACGGCGGCATAGGCGGGCTGGGCACGCTGGGGCAAAACGGGGTGGGAGGCATCACCGGAGCGTCGCTCGGGCAAGGGCAAACCGTCGATGCGGGGGTCGCCAAGAACGATCGCACCCAGACCGCCAGCTTCAGCATCTCGCCGTACATGCTGTTTCAGTTCGGTGATATCGGCACCGGCAAGATCGGTACAACGCTCAGCGAATCCACCGCGTCCAGCATCAGCGGATTTGCCCCCGTCCCACTGGTTTCGGGCGGCACCAACGACCAGCACTTGTCGAGCTTCGAACAGTACGCACAGTTCCAGAGCGGCGACGTACTCAGCGTGATTCGCGACACGGCTTCAGCCGACGCCATGCAATCCACCAGCGGCGGCACGGGGGTTACATCCTCGACGCGCGCAACGGTCAGCAATCGGGTCGACTACCAGATCAACGTATCGATCGACGTGTATGGCCAGATCGGCTATGAGGATATCTCGTATAGCGGCAACAGTGCGTTGGAGATCCACGACATTACCTGGGGTGTGGGCACGGTGCTCACCCCAAACCCGGACAGCCAGCTCTCGTTGGGATATGGTCACGAGAACGGGGCCAATACGTTCACGGCCAGCGGCCACTATGCACTGACCGCGCGCACCATCCTGACGGTCAGTTACAACAACGGCGTCGGCACGCAGCTTGAGCAAGTGAACCAGCAGCTCAATCAGGCGTCGGTGGCCAACAACGGCAGTCTGGTGAACAGCCAGTCGGGCACCCAGCTATTCGTCAACAACAATGCGCTGGGCGTCACGCAAGGGATATACCGTTACAATTACCTGACATTCGGGGCGACGACGATCCTCGACCGCGACACGTTCGGCGTGACAATCGGGAACTCGCAGCAAACCCAGCTCGGCGCCAAGACCCAGACCAGCAACGGTGTCACGACGGGCACCTTGTCATGGACGCACGAACTCAGCCCCGACCTTGTGGCGACCGCAACCGCGGCCGCCAGCCTGGGCACCCCGACGGCGGGAAACAATTCGAAATCCTACGTGGCTGGGCTCTCCTTGCAGTATATCATCACCGATACCTTGTCGGCGTTTGCGCGCTACAGCTTCTATGACGTCCAGTCCAGCGCCGCGAATCAGTCGTGGTACCAGGACTTGTTCCTGGTCGGCATCACCAAACAGTTCTGATCGGTTACCGTGTACGAGAAATTCTACCATCTTTCCGGCCTCCCATTCCTGCTGACGCCGGACAGCCGGTTCTTCTTCGGCTCCAGCGGCCACAGCCGGGCGATCGCGCACCTGGTCTATGGGTTGGCGCAGGAGGAGGGCTTCATTGTCATCACCGGCGAGGTAGGGGCTGGGAAGACCACGCTGGTCGAGCAACTCTGGAAGCAGCTCGACCGCCAGACTTATTTCATCGCTCGCATCGTCACCACGCAGGTTTCGGCGGACGACCTGCTGCGCCTGGTGATGGATAATTTCGGCATCGGCGACACGCCCGGCCTGGACAAGGCCACGCTGCTGCGCCGCTTCGAGTTCATGGTGCAGGAACAGCGCCGGGCCGGCCGGCGGTGCCTGCTGGTGGTGGACGAAGTGCAGAACCTCCCGCTCAGCGCGCTGGAGGAGCTGCGTATGCTGTCCAACATCACGGTGGACGGGCACGCCTCGCTGCAGACCATCCTGCTGGGCCAGCCGCAGTTTCGTCCGATCCTGGCCAGCCGTGACGCAGAGCAACTGCGTCAGCGCGTGCTGGCTTCGTACCATCTTGGTCCGCTGACCGAGGCCGAAACCCGCAGCTACATCGATCACCGGCTGAAAATGGTGGGCTGGGAAGGTGATCCGCACTGGGACGACGACGCCTATGCCGCCGTGTATCGCCACACCGGCGGCATTCCACGCCGCATCAACACGCTTTGCTCCCGCATCCTGCTGTACGGCTCGCTGGAGGAAACCCACGCCATCACCGGCGCCATGGCGGACATCACGGCGGGTGAGCTGAGCCAGGATCTGGGCGCAGGCACAGTGCAGGCGATATCGCAGCCGAGCCTGGTCAACGGCGGGGCGGACGAGTACGAGGCGATGCTGCGGCGGATCGAGGCGCTGGAAGCGAGTGCGGCCCGGCAGGACCGGGTATTTCGCCGCATGCTCGATCTGTTCGGCGCCATCCGAGAGCAACCGCGATGAGCCAGGCGCCACAAGTTGCCGATCCCCCTGTTGTCAACGCGATGACAGTGGACGTCGAGGACTGGTTCCAGGTGCAGGCCCTCACGCACTGCATTCCGCGCGCCGGCTGGGACGGCTGCGAGCAGCGGGTGGAAGCGAATGTCGATCGCATCCTGGCGCTGTTCGATGCGGCGAGGGTGCGGGCGACATTCTTCACCCTTGGCTGGATCGCCGAGCGCCACCCCGCGATGGTGCGTCGCATCGTCGCGGCCGGGCACGAACTGGCAAGCCACGGCTGGGAGCATATTCGCGCCAACACGCAGGACCCGGCGACTTTCCGCGCCGACGTCGAACGTACCCGCGTGACGCTGGAGGATATCGGCGGCGTGCCGGTCGTCGGTTATCGCGCGGCAACGTTCTCGATCGGCAAGACGAACCAGTGGGCTTTCGGTGTGCTGCGTGATGCGGGCTACGCGTACAGCTCCAGCGTCAATCCGATCCGGCACGACCTGTATGGCATGCCGGATGCGCCACGCACGCCGTTCCAGCCGGAAGGCGGCGGGCTGTGGGAAATCCCGATGACCACCGTCGCCGCGCTCGGCCGCAACTGGCCCTGTGCGGGGGGCGGCTTTTTCCGCCTGCTGCCATACGAGCTCTATCGCCGCGGCCTCACCGCGGTGAACCGGCGGGAGCACCTGGCCGGCATCTTCTATTTCCATCCGTGGGAGATCGATCCCGGCCAGCCGCGCGTTGCCGGCGCCGGCTGGAAGTCGCGTGTGCGGCACTACACCAATCTCTCGCACATGGAACGCAAGCTGGAACGGGTCCTGCGGGAATTTGCCTGGGACCGCATGGACCGTGTGTTCGCGGATGTCATGGCTCCCCCTCCCCTTGAGGGAGGAGGATGGGGGGAGGGGTGCGTGCGGTACGGACCCCTCCCCCCATCCCCCTCCCTCAAGGGGAGGGGGAGCCAGATCGCATCCGCCTGATCTGTATTCCATGCCGCTGCAAGTCCGCACGCTCGACGACGCCAGCGCTCCCGCGTGGGATGCGTTTGTCGATGCCACGCCCGAGGGCACCTTTTTTCATCGCGCGGCCTGGTCCCGCGTGATCCAGAAGGCGTTCGGTCACCGCACCTTCTTCACCTTCGCCGAGCGCGACGGTGCGATCACTGGCGTGCTTCCCCTGGCGCAGGTCAAGACGCTGCTGTTCGGCAATGCCCTGGTGTCCAATCCGTTCTGCGTCTACGGCGGTTTGCTCGCGGCGGACGCGGACAGTGCAGCGGCCTTGGAAGCACACGCCGCGTCGTTGCTGCGCAGCACCGGCGCCAGCGTTCTCGAGTTCCGCGACCGTATCCCGGCAGAGACCGGCAGCGAGTGGGTCGGGCGTCCCGACCTGTACGTCACGTTCCGTAAGCCGATCGAAGCCGACCACGAACACAACATGAAGGCGATTCCGCGCAAGCAGCGGGCGATGGTACGGAAGGGCATCCAGTACGGCCTCACCTCGGTCTGCCATCGCGATACGGTCGTGCTGCATCGTGCGTATGCCGAGAGCGTGCGCAATCTCGGCACGCCGGTGTTCTCGCGCCGCTACTTCGACATCCTGCTGGACGTGTTCCGCGATGCCGCCGATATCGTGACGGTGCTGGACGATGGCCGGCCGATCGCGGCCGTCATGAATTTCTACTTTCGCGACGAGGTGCTCCCATATTACGGTGGCGGCACGGCACAGGCACGGCATCGCGCCGGCAACGACTTCATGTACTGGGAAGTGATGCGGCGCGCCGCGGAGCGTGGCTGTCGCTTGTTCGATTTCGGCCGCAGCAAGGTCGGCACCGGTGCGCATGCCTTCAAGCACAACTGGGGGTTCACACCGGTGCCACTGCATTACCGCTACCGGCTCGCGCCCGGCGCGGCCATTCCGGACCACAATCCGCTCAATCCGAAATACCGGCTGTTCATCGCTGCGTGGAAGCGCCTGCCACTGCCCGTCGCCAACGTGCTCGGACCGCCCATCGTGCGGGGTCTGGGATGACCGTGCGCCACACAGGCGAAGTGGCAGTGCGACGTGGGGCGTGCCGGGCGTCAAAGCGCGTGCGGGCGGCGGTCAGGCAGGATATTCTGCCAGCCAAAGGACGGAATGAAACGGTGCTGCACATCATCGGCCGGCCAAGCGAACTGCACACCATGCTGGGCACGGCACGGCACGCCGCGGCGCGGTTGGCGTGGCGGGTCAGGGCAGGCGGCGCCGTTGGCGTGGCGCGTCAGGGCCGGGTGACGCCGCGCCCGGCTGGACAGCGGTCGGGCGCGGGACGCCGGCCACGCGGCACGGAGGACCAGCGCATGTCTGAGGGTCGGTCTGCATGAGCGCGCCCGCGCTGGTTCATCCGGCCATTGCCGCGGCGTGGCGCAGCCGCCGTGGTGTGGCGATCGTGCTCGGCGTCGGCGCGGCTGTGCTCGGCCTGCTGTTCAACGTGGAGATTGCCTCTGCGATCCACACCTGGATGGACTCGACGGCATACAATCACTGCTTCCTGGTGATCCCGATCGCCGCCTACCTCGCCTGGGACCGGCGCGACAGGTTGCAGGATCTCGCCGCGGTGCCGATGCCGGCGGCGGCGCTTGGCGGTATTCCACTGGCTGCCGCGTGGCTGGTGGCCGAGCGCCTTGGTATTATGGAGGGTCGCCAGCTCGTGGCGATCACGTTCGTCGAATTGCTCATGCTGGCGGTCCTCGGCTGGCGGCTGTGGTGGGTGCTCTCTGGGCCGCTGCTGTATCTGTACTTCCTTGTGCCGTTCGGTGCGTTTGTCACGCCGGACCTGCAGGACTTCACCACCGTCTTTGTCCGGCACGGCCTCGAACTGCTGCATATTCCGGCGTTCATCGACGGCTACTCGATCGAGATCCCGGAAGGCACGTTCTATATCGCGGAGGCGTGTGCCGGCTTGCGATTCCTGATCGCCTCGATCGCCTTCGGGTGCCTGTATGCCTTGCTGATGTACCGCAGTCCGTGGCGCCGTGTTGCTTTCATTGCCGCTTCGGTCGTCGTGCCGATCATCGCCAACGGCTTCCGCGCTGTCGGCATTGTCACGCTGGGGCATTTGCTGGGCAGCGCGCAGGCCGCGGCGACCGATCACGTGCTGTATGGCTGGATCTTCTTCTCTTTGGTGATCCTGATGCTGATCGCGCTGGGGTTGCCGTTCCGTGAGGACATCCAGAGTGACGGGACCGCAGTGGTGGTGCGGCCGGCCCCGACGCCGCCGCCGATTGCCGGCGACAGCCGGTGGCGCACCGCCGCGCTGGCCGGAGGCTTCGTTGTCCTGGTCGCCGCTATCAGCCCGGTCCTTGCGATGCAGCTCGATCGTGCAAACCGGCTGGATGTCGCGTCCATACCGCTGCTCGAGCTGGGCCCGGATTGCGCCGACCTGCCGATCGAGGCGCCTGCCCCGCTGGACATTCCGGGCAACCTGGTCACGCGCCGCATCGCCTGCGATGGGCTGGTATTCGATCTGCGGCTCGATGTTTTCGGAGCGCGCAGCACGGCCGCGCCGGTGCTGGCCGCGGCGCGCCGGCTCGCCATCCTGCCCAATCCCACCAACGATGAGGACATCATCACGGAGACCAAATGGCTGCCGCTGCCGGGGGGGCCGCAGCTCCTGTGGCGGCTGACTCACACCACCGAGCCGGGGCCGATGATCGCGGTCGCCATTTGGGTGGATGGCAAGCCGACCACCGGCGGATTCGCAACCCGCGAGCACCTCGCCTGGACGAGCCTGGCCGGCGCGCGGATCGCCCCGGTCGTGGTCGCGGTGGCTCCGGACATGGACCACGTCAGGATGACACCGGCCTCGATGAAGACG
>DATHNI010000200.1:0-11377 GCA_035486135.1 Acetobacteraceae bacterium | reverse complement strand
CGAGGTGCTGGTGCGGATCGATGCCGTGGCGATCTGCGCCACCGACCTGGAGATCATCGCGCACGGTCCGCCGGCGCTGATCCGCGGCGGCCAGCCGTTCAACCAGAACTTTACGCCCGGCCATGAATACATGGGCACCGTGGCCGCGCTCGGCCCGGGCGTGGACGAGTATCGCGTCGGCCAGCGTGTCACCGTGGAAATCCACGCCGGCTGCGGCCAGTGCAAGCGTTGCCGCGAGGGCATGTATACCGCCTGCCTCAACTACGGCCTGAACTACGGCGACGTGGACAAGGGGCATCGCGCCAACGGCTTCACCACCGATGGCGGGTTCGCCGAATACGCCGTCAACAACATCAACACCCTGGTCGCCATCCCCGACAGCATGTCGGACGCCGAGGCGACCCTGGTAGTGACGGCCGGCACCGCGATGTACGGGCTGACCGAACTCGGCGGGCTGGTGGCGGGCGAAGGCGTCGCGGTGCTGGGTCCGGGACCGATCGGACTTTTGGGCGTCGCGGTGGCCAAGGCGCTCGGGGCGTCGCCGGTGATCCTGACCGGCACGCGCGACAACCGTTTGCAGATCGGCCGCGAACTCGGCGCCGATCATGTTGTGAATGTGCGCAACGAGGACGCGGTGGAGGCGGTGCGCCGCATCACCGGCGGGCGAGGTTTGGACTACGTGCTGGAATGCTCTGGTGCGCCGGACGCAATCAATGAGGCCGCCCGCATGTTGAACCGAGGCGGCCGCATCTGCCTCGCCGCCTTCCCGCACGAACCGGCGCTGATCGACATCGCCTATATCGTGCGTAACAACATCTACCTCTACGGCATCCGCGGCGAAGGCAAGAGCGCCACGCATCGCGCCGAGGCGTTCATGTCGCAGAAGCGGTTTGACGCGACGAAGATCCACACGCACACGTTCGGGCTGCACGACCTGCCGACGGCGCTGCGTTACGCCCGCGAGCGCATCGACGATGCGATCAAGGTGGTGGTGTCGATGCGGGATGTGGAACAAGTGCGGGCGGCGGCGGAGTAAAAGAATCCCCCTCCCGCTTGCGGGAGGGGTCAGGGGAGGGTGAAGCAGCGTGCAGGCACCCCTCCCCCCGACCCCCTCCCACAAGGGGAGGGGGAGTTTCTTGTTTTGCCGCGCGCTACTCCGCGGCCAGCGCCATTTCCCGCGGCGCCGCGACGAGCCGTGCCAGCAACATCTCCCGCCGCGCGTCGGCCTTCACCCGGTTCGTGTCCTTCACCGGCCCGAAGCCGCGGATCATGTCCGGCAGTTCCGCCAACGCCACCGCGGTATCCAGCGCATCCGGCCGCAACGCCGCCAGCACCGTCCGCAGATCCCCAACATAAGTATCGCGCAACGCGCGTTCGTGCCGCCGCTCCGCCAGCCAGCCGAACGGATCGAGGCGCGTGCCCCGCAACACCTTGCCGTGCCGCAGCGCGCGGAACAGCGGCAAGGCGAGCCAGCCAGGCACTGCCATCTTGCGCGGCCGCCCAGTCGCCGGATCGGTGCGCGCTAGCAATGGCGGCGCCAGGTGGAACACCGGCTTGTCGCCATACGAGGCTTCCGCATGCAGCCTCGCTACTTCGTATTCGTCCTTGTACGCCATGACCCGGAACAGCCCTTCGGCGGCGGCGCGCGACAGCTTGCCGGGTTGGCCGAACACGGTACGCTCGCGGGCGATCACGTCACGCATCAGGCCGCGATAGCTGTCCGCATAGGCGCGGGACTGATACTGCGTGAGGCTGGCGGCGCGCGCCTCCACCAGGTCCTCGATGGTTGCGGGCAAGGTCATCGTTGTCGGACGCAGGATTTCGTCCGCCAGTTCCGGACGGTCCGCAAGAATGCGGCCCCACAGGAATGCGCGGCGGTTCAGCGCCATGTCCGCGCCATTCAGCTCGATGGCGCGCAGCAGCGACGCCTGGCCGACCGGCACCAACCCGCGCTGCCAGGCCACGCCCAGCAACAGCGTGTTCATCGCCTGGGCATGGCCGAACAACGTCTCCGCAATGCGGACGCCGTGCAGCCACACCGATCGGTTCGCATCGGTCGAGCGTTCTATTGTGCGCCGGTGCAGCACCGCGTCGATCGGCAGCCGCGGGTCCTGCTTGAACGCGGCGGTGGCCGCGAGGTCGAGGTTGCCGACCACGACACCGGATTTCGCCGCCCGTTCCAGCACGCCGGCGGCGCAGCCTACCGCGAGGTCGGCGGCAACCATCAGGTCGGCCGTGCCGAGTGGAATGCGCACGACGTCCAGTTCCGCCGCGGTATCGGCGATCTGCACATGCGCAACGACCGCGCCGTTCTTCTGTGCCATGCCGGTGAAATCCAAGGTGCGCACCTCGCGTCCTTCCAGATGCGCCGCCATCGCGAGGATCGCCCCCGCGGTCACGATGCCGCCGCCGCCAATGCCGGCGAACAGCCCGCGCCACGGGGTCGTCTGCGGCAAGGCCGGCTGCGGCAGGGCCTGCGCCAGTGCGTCTTCTCGCTGCTGCCATTGCGGATCGATCGCCGGCACGGCCGGCGGTCCGGCGAGCGTCACGAAGCTTGGGCAGAAGCCCTTCAGGCACGACAGATCGACGTTGCAGCTTGTCGGATTGATGCGCCGCTTGCGGCCGAGGGTGGTCTCCACCGGCTCGATCGCGATGCACCCCGACTGCGTGGAGCAATCACCGCAGTTCTCGCAGACCTGTTCATTGATGACGACGTGGCGCGCCGGTTGCGCCATCGAGCCGCGCTTGCGCCGGCGCCGCTTCTCCGTGGCGCAGACCTGGTCGTAGATCATCACGGACACGCCCTCGTAATCGCGCAGCGCACGCTGCACCGCGTCCAATTCGTCACGTGTGTGGCGCGTGGTGCCGGGCGGCAGGTCGCGAGCGCCCGGCAGCCGGTCGGCATCGTCCGCCACCACCGCGATGCGCTGCACGCCCTCGGCGGCAAGCTGCGCGGCGATCCGCGGCACGGTCGGCGCGCCCTCCGCCGGCTGCCCGCCGGTCATCGCCACCGCATCGTTGAACAGCAGCTTGAACGTGATGCGCGCATGCGCGGCGAGCGCCTGACGGATCGCCAGGACGCCGGAATGTTGATACGTGCCGTCGCCAAGATTCGCGAACGTGTGCGGCGTGTCGGTGAACGGTGCCATGCCGACGAAGGGCATGCCCTCGCCGCCCATCTGCACATAGGTGCGAGTCTGGTCGCCGGCGTCCAGCGCCATGATGTGGCAGCCGATGCCGCCGGTGGCGAAGCTGCCGTCGGGCACTTTCGTGGAGGTGGAATGCGGGCAGCCGGCACAGAACGCCGGCGCGCGGCGCAGCAGGTCCGGCGAGCGCTCAATCCCCCCTGTCATTGCGGGGTGCGCAGCACCGAAGCAATCTCCCGCCTGGTTATCCGGCGCGATGCCGGCGTCGCCAAGCACCTTCACCAGTGCAGCCGCGACGCTTTCCGGCGACAGCTCCATCAACGGCGACAACAGCGGCGCGCCGAGCGCATCGGTCTTGCCGATAATGTCCGGCCGCGCGTCAGCCGGGAGATGATAGAGAGCGTCGCGCAACTGCGCTTCGACGAACGGCCGCTTCTCCTCGATGACGAACAGTGCGCGCTTGCCGCGGGCAAAATCGCGCAGGCCCTCGGTTTCCAGCGGCCAGGTCAGCGCCACCTTGTACAGCGCAATCTGCGGATGTCCTTCGAGGCGCAGCAACCGCAGCGCATGCAGCGTGTCCTCGTGCGCCTTGCCGACCGTGACCAGCCCGACCGGCGCGTCGCGCGTGCCGGACACCAACCGATCGAGACGATTGGCCCGCGCCCAGGCCAGCACCGCCGGCAGCCGCTCATCGATGACCCGGCGTTCGAGTTCGGTGCGGTCCGCCGGAAACCGCAAATGCGGATCGAAATTCAGTCCATGCGGCGGGATTGCATGATCCGGCGTGACGAACCCCCGGCGCGACCTCACCGCCAGTGTCGCCGCTTGCTCGACCGTCTCCGCGGTGGTCTTCAACGCGACCCACAGGCCGGAGTAGCGCGACAACGCATAACCGGCGAGGCCGAAATCTATAATGTCCTGCACCGAACCGGGATTCAGCACAGGCATGAAAACGTTCTGGAACAGGAACTCGGTCTGGTGCGGATAGGTGGAGGAGTGCGCGCCGTGGTCGTCGCCCGGAATCGCCAGCACGCCGCCGTGTCGCGACGTGCCCGCCATGTTGGCGCAATGCAGCGCGTCGCCGGAGCGATCGACGCCCGGCCCCTTCGCATACCAAAGCCCGAAGGCCCCATCGACATGCGCGCCGGGAAATGCGTCGAGCTGCTGCGTTCCCATCAGCATGGTGGCCGCCAGGTCCTCGTTGACCCCCGGCTGGAAATGGATGTCATGCGCCGCCAGCAACTTGGCGCGGCGCCAGAGTTCCTGGTCCAACCCGCCCAGGGGCGAGCCGCGGTAGCCCGACACCAGCGCGCCGGTGTGCAGCCCCGCTGCGCGATCCAGCCGTGCTTGTTCCAACAGCAATCGCACCAGGGCCTGGATGCCGGTCAACAACACCGGATGGTCAAGATCGACAAAGCGTGATTCGAGCGTGGCGGCAGCGCGGCCGAGTCCGATATCCATCCTGGATCGCCTCTCATCGTGGGTTGCGGCTGTCAGTGCCGTTCCACCCCGCCTCGGACTCTAGGTATGGCGCCGAGGGAAAGGCTGCCATAGTTGGGCTGCCTCGCACGGTGATTTGGCAGGATTGGCTAAAATGCTGCGCCGCAACCCGGATACGGGCCGGGAGCAGGCCACCGGAACGGGCGCCGGGGACCACGCTGATAGGGTGAACGCATGGAGCTGGACCGACTCGACATCGCGATCCTCGAGCATTTGCAGGCTCACGGCCGCGCGACCACAATCGAGTTGAGCGAGGCCGTGGCGTTGTCGCCGTCGCCCTGCCATCGCCGGCAAAAGCTGCTGGAGGAGGCGGGGGTCATCCAGCGCTATGTTGCCTTGCTGGATCAGGAGAAGGTTGGGCTGACGGTGAACGCGTTCGTCAGCGTCAAGCTGGCGACGCACACCGACGACGCGCTTGCGGCATTCGAGCGGGCGATGGGCGCCTGCCCCGAAGTGATGGAGATGTACGAGATGACCGGGGCGCGCGACTATCTGGTTCGCATCGTCGCGGCGGACCTGGCATCATTCGAAACGTTCCTGCGCGGCGTGGTGATGCGGATTCCAGGGGTGCAGTCGGTCGAGACCGCAATGGCGCTGAAGCGGGTCGTCTACCGCACGAACCTGCCGGTGCGAGCGCGGGGGAAGACACCATGATACGAAACCTCGCCCACGAAGTGGGAGAGGTCGTGTCGCGAAGCGACGCGGGTGAGGGTGATCGGGCCGGCACGCAGCGTGCTTATGCAACGTGCCGACCCGATCACACTCACCCGCCGCTTCGCCTCATGTCGATCCACTGCGCGACTGCACCCCGCACACAGCGCAGGAGACGCGTGCCATGATCTCCATCCGCGGCCTGTTCGAGGCCCACTTGACGGTGCGCGACCTCGACCGGTCCATCGCGTTCTACCGCGACACGCTCGGGTTGCCGCTGGCGCACTTGATTCCCGAGCGCCAGGTTGCGTTCTTCTGGGTGCCGTCGTCGGACAAGGCAATGCTCGGGCTCTGGTGCATCGGCACCTCGCCCGTGCAGATGCGCCTGCACATCGCGTTCGACGTCACGCTCGATGACGTCATCGGGTCGGTAGAGAAGCTGCGCGCGGCCGGCCTGACGCCTCGCGATTCCGGCGGCGGCAACGCAATCGACGAACCGGTGGTGCTGTGCTGGATGCCGGCGGCAAGCGTGTATTTCGATGATCCCGACGGGCATTCGCTGGAATTCATTGCCATGCTGCCGGACCGGCCGAGGCCGGATCTGGGGCGCGTGGCATGGTCGCAATGGCGGAGGATGACATGAGCGAAACGCTGCACGTCGAACAGCGCGATGGCTGGCGCAAGCTGACGTTGAATCGCCCCGACAAGCTGAACGCCGCCAACGAGGAACTGCTGCGTGCCCTGCTGGCTGCGCTGGCGGCGGCGGAGTCCGACACGAGTTGCCGGGCATTGCTGCTGACCGGCGCGGGACGCGGCTTCTGCGCCGGGCAGGAACTCGGGCCGGCGATGATGCCGGGCCCCGGCGGACCACCCGATCTCGGCTCCGTCGCGGACCTGCACCACGCCTTCGTGCGCAAGCTGCGTTCCTTGCCGTTGCCGGTGGTGTGCGCGGTGAACGGCGTGGCGGCCGGGGCGGGTGCCGGCTATGCGCTCGCCTGCGACATCGTGCTGGCGGCGCGTAGCGCGAAATTCGCCATGGCGTTTGTGAAGATCGGCCTGGTGCCGGATTCCGGCGCAAGCCACTTCCTGACCCACCGCATCGGCGAGGCCCGGGCGCGTGCTCTGGCGATGCTGGGCGATGCCGTGGATGCAACGCGCGCCGAAGCCTGGGGGATGATCTGGAAAGCCGTGGATGATGCCGCATTGCTGCCGGAAGCCGAGGCGTTGACAGCGGCTTTGGCAAAGGCGCCGACCCAGGCGCTGGCGCGCATGAAGCGGCTGTTCGCGGTGGCGGGGGAAAACAGCCTGGACGCGCAGCTCGACCTGGAACGCGACGAGCAAGCGGCGGCGGGCCGCAGCGCGGATTATGCGGAAGGCGTGCGTGCGTTTCTGGAGAAGCGGGCGCCGGTGTTCCGGGGCGCATGAACGGAATGGTTGGTTCAGGCCACCATTAACTAAACGGTTAATCCAGACGCCAATGAACGAACCGGTTAATGCACAGGCCGAGACCATGTGGCAGGCCGACCGAGCCAGCCGCGGGCTCGGCATGCACCTGGACGAGGTCGCACCCGGCCGCGCGCGCCTGTCCATGACGATCACCGAGGCGATGACGAATGGCCACGGCATTTGCCATGGCGGGTTCATTTTCTCGCTGGCGGATTCCGCCATGGCCTTCGCGTCCAACCAGCATGGCGACGTCGTCGTGGCGCAGCACGCGGCGATCACCTTCATCCGCCCCGGCCGGGTTGGCGAAACGTTGGTGGCGGAGGCGGTGGAACGGATGCGCGCCGGACGATCCGGGATGTGCGACGTACGGGTCAGCACCGCGGCCGGCGACCTGGTGGCGGAATTCCGCGGCCACACGCGCATGCTCCGCGGCACGACACAGACGGAGGCAACCGATGGCGGGACTTGACCCGATCGAAACCGCGTCGCGCGATGAGATCGCCGCGCTGCAACGCGAGCGCATCGCCTGGACGCTGCGTCACGCGTACAGCAACGTGCCGCATTACCGCGCCGCGTTCGACGCCGCCGGTGTGCATCCCGACGATTTCCACCAGCTTGAAGACCTGGCCAAATTCCCGTTCACCACCAAGCAGGACCTGCGAGCCAACTATCCGTTCGGCATGTTCGCCGTGCCCCGCGAACAAATCGTGCGGATCCATGCGTCGTCGGGCACCACGGGCAAGCCGACGGTGGTCGGCTACACGCGCGAGGACCTGGACGTGTGGGCGCAGGTCGTGGCGCGCTCGATCTTCGCCGCCGGCGGGCGACCGGGAATGATCCTGCACAACGCCTACGGCTACGGACTGTTCACCGGCGGCCTGGGCATCCACGACGGCGCGCAACGCCTGGGTTGTTCTGTCGTGCCGGTATCGGGCGGCATGACCGAACGGCAGGTGCAGCTCATCAACGACTTCCGGCCCGATATCATCACGGTGACGCCCAGCTACATGCTGGCAATCCTCGATCAGTTCCGCAGCGACGGCATCGATCCGCGCGATTGCTCTTTGCGCATCGGCATCTTCGGCGCCGAGCCGTGGACCAACGCGATGCGGCGGGAGATCGAGACGGGATTCGCACTCGACGCCGTGGACATCTACGGCTTGTCGGAAGTGATGGGACCGGGCGTCGCCAACGAGTGTATCGAGACCAAGGACGGACTGCACATCTGGGAAGACCATTTCTATCCGGAAGTCATCGATCCGGACACCGGTGCCGTGCTGCCGGACGGTTCGCCGGGAGAACTGGTGTTCACCTCGCTCAGCAAGATCGGCATGCCCGTCGTGCGCTATCGCACGCGCGACCTGACCCGGCTGCTGCCCGGTACGGCGCGGTCGATGCGGCGGATGGAAAAGGTGACCGGGCGATCGGACGACATGTTGATCGTGCGAGGGGTGAACATGTTCCCCTCGCAAATCGAGGAACAATTGCTCAAGAGCAATGTACTCACCGGGCACTACCAGATCGAGCTGACCCGGGACGGGCGGTTGGACGAGGTAGCGGTGCATGTTGAAGCGCCGCCGGATTTCTTCGATCCATTGGCGCTGGCGGAAGAAGCGAAGGCACTGGTGGCGCGGATCAAGGACACGATCGGCTTGACCACACGGGTGGTCCTCGAGGCGTCCGGGGTTATCGAACGCTCATTGGGCAAGGCAAGGCGGGTGGTGGACCGGCGCCCGAAGGAGTAGGCGGACCGTCCACCCGGATCGCTACTTGGCGGGCTCTTTCACCACCGGCTTCGGGCTCGCCGGTTGCTGCGGCCGCAGAAAGGTCGAGCCCGCCTGTGCCGGCTTCTTGTTCGCCTTCGGTTTCTTGACCTCGCGATGGCCGCGGTTACGTTCTTTGGACAATGCCGTTCTCCTGATCGGTGATCCACGATGATCCTAAAGCGCCCCGGCGTCCATAACCTCTCGCACGTGCAGCGCGGAAGAGGTTAGTAAGGTCAGAACCCAACCCGGTCGCCGCCTTTCAGCTTCAGCCGTGCGCGCGCTTCGTCCGGCGTGGCGATCTCCAAACTCAGCTCCTCCAGAATCCGCCGTATTTTGGCCACTTGCTCCGCGTTCGACTTCGCCAACTGCCCACGGCCAATGTAAAGCGAATCCTCCAGCCCGACGCGCACATTGCCGCCCAGGATGCCGGCCATGGTGGTGAACGCCATCTGGTGGCGCCCCGCTGCCAGCACGGACCACTCGTAATCGTCGCCGAACAACTTGTCCGCCGTCTCTCGCATGAACATCAGGTTGCGCGGATCGGCGCCGATGCCGCCCAGGATGCCGAAGATCGTCTGCACGAACAGCGGCGGCTCGACGATCTTCTGATCCAGGCAATAGGCCAGGTTGTAGAGATGGCCAGTGTCATAGCACTCGAACTCGAAGCGGGTGCCGTGCGTCTTGCCCAGCCGCTCGACGATCCCGGCGACGTCACGGAACGTGTTGCGGAAAATGAAATTGTCCGTGGCGTCGAGATACGGCTTCTCCCAGTCGTGCTTCCACTGCTTCACCCGCCCGCCGGCCGGGGAGATGTTGAAATTCATGCTGCCCATGTTGAGGCTGCACATTTCCGGCTTCGCCACCAGCGGTGCGGCGAGCCGCTCGTCCAGCGTCATGGTCAGGCCGCCGCCCGTCGTGATGTTCACCACGGCATCGACGCTCTGCTTGATCACCGGCAGGAAGCGCATGAACACATCCGGGTCGGGCGTCGGCGCTCCGGTCTGCGGATCGCGGGCGTGCAGATGGATGATTGCCGCGCCGGCTTCCGCCGCCTCGATCGCGCCGCGTGCGATCTCCTCCGGGGTGATCGGCAGGTAGTCCGACATGCTGGGCGTGTGGATCGAGCCGGTCACGGCACAACTGATAATCACCTTGCTGGGCATCGTGTTGCTCTCCTGTCGCTGCGCCAGGCGGGAGTTTGCCTGCGTGCCGTGCGGACCGCCAGGGGCGGAATGCGCGCTGGCCCGGCGACGCGGTGACGCGTTCAGTCGCCGGCGAGCGCTTCCAGGCTGCGGCCGCCACTGTCCAGGAATGGCAGCCGGCTGACCAACACTGCCAGAGCAAACAGCGGTATCGACAGGATGACGATCGAGGTGGTGAACCCGACCGCGGCCACACCGACCGGGATCAGGAAGATGTTGATCGCGATCGCCAGCCGGCACGCGGCGTTGCAGAACCCCTGCGCGCGGCCGCGCAGCCGGGTGGGAAACAGCTCGCTCGACCACACCCAGGTCAGCACGGCCGGGCCGAGCCAACTGCAAAAGCTGAACGCGAAGAAGCCGGTGACAAGCAACGGTGGATGGCCCGGCCCGGCAATCGCCATGAAAAGCGCCGCGCAGGCCTCGGGAATCACGGCGATGATGAACAGACGCCGCCGGCCGATGCGGTCGATCAGCACCAGGCCGACCAGCACGCCGCACAGGCTGGTGCACCACACCAGCGTGCTGAACAGCAGGGTGGTTTCGTTGGACAGCGCGCCGACGGTGCGCAGCACGAATGGCGCGGCGATCGTCGAGAGCGGGCCTGAGATGCAGTTCAGGAAGAACACCAGCGCGATCAGCAGCACGCGCGGCCGGAACGGTGGCCGGAACAACTCGCCGTAGGAACCAGCCCGCGTGCTGAGGCGGGATAGCGTGGCCGCGTCGGTCATAACGCCGAAGCTGCGCAGTGCCTGTTGCGCTTCCTCGGTGCGGCCGTGCGACAGCAGCCAGCGGGGCGATTCCGGCAGCGCCTGGCGCGCCAGCAGCACCAGCGCCGCGGGCACCGCCGCCAGGCCGAACATCCAGCGCCACGCGTCCGGGCCGGTCCACGCCATCAACGGCAATGCGATCAGGTTGGAGACCATCGCACCGAAGATCCACATCAGGTTGAGCAAGGACCCGGCGATGATGCCGCGGCGATGGCGGGGTGCGATCTCGGCGAGGTAGGCGGCGCTGGTCGGGATATCCATGCCGACTCCGACGCCCACCAGGAAGCGCGCGATGAAAAGCTGCGGCACCGAATCGACGAAGGCCGACAGGATGGAGAACACGACGAAGAACAGCAGGTTGGCGACGAAGATCGCGCGCCTCCCCCATCGGTCCGACATGTCGCCGAACACCAGCAGGCCCAGCATGGCGCCGAGGAACGTGGAAGCGCCGAGCGCCCCTGTCTCGGCCGGCGACAGATGGAATTGCGGGCGCAGCAGGATCAACGCGGCGCCCATGACGATCAGGTCGTAGCCGTCGATGAACTCGCCGAATGCCACCAGCACGGCTGCATAGCGCTGGCGTGGCGAGAGCGGACGATTATCGAGTTCCGCCAACGATTCGGACGTTCCCATGCCGCAAGACTTCTCCCGCTGCGCCGGGGAGGTCAAGACGCGCGGCGCACGACGATTGGATGAGCGAAGTAAGCTCAGGGGCTTTGCCCCTGAAACCCCACCAAGGGGCTCTGCCCCTTGGATCCCCGCCAAGGGCGGAGCCCTTGGAACCCTTTACTGGAGAGGTTGGACGGGAGGGGGGACCGGCACCGGGTTTGGTTGCGGCTCGACCGACAATTGTCGGTCGAGCCGCAACCAAACCCGGTGCCGGTCCCCCCTCCCGTCCA
>DATHNI010000199.1:0-5394 GCA_035486135.1 Acetobacteraceae bacterium | reverse complement strand
CTGGGGTTGGTAGCCGGCCTGGGGCTGGTAGCCAGACGGCGGTTGATAGCCATAGCCCGGACCGCCGTAATACGCGCCCGAATACGATTGGTAGGGGTAAGCGCAGCACGGATAATAGCCGCCGGTGTACGGGTCATAGACACAGCCCGCCAGCAGCGCTGCCAAGCCCAGGAGCGCCGCCAGACCGCCGCACCGTCGCATCATGTGTCGCATCGGGTGATACCATGTGTCAGACGGCGCAACATATCACTCATCCGCACCGAATGGAAGGAAGCGGCAAGTAACCTCTCCCGCGGGGGCGGGAGAGGTTTTGGTGCACCCAGTTGCCGCGGACGCTTCCATACCCCACCTTGGCCGGCATGACGGAATCGTGTTCGCCGGACGCCGGACGTCGCCCGGGAGTTGCCCTTGCCCTGCAAGGCGGCGGTGCGCACGGCGCATTCACCTGGGGCGTGCTCGACCGCTTGCTCGAGGACGGGCTTCGGGTCGGCGCGGTCTGTGGCGTGTCGTCCGGCGCCATCCTCGGCACCCTGCTGGTGCAGGGCCTGGTCCGCGGTGGCAACGAGGGCGCCCGCCAGGAGATGCGGCGGCTGTGGCGGCGGGTCGCCCAGGCGCACAGGATCAGCCCGCTGCAAGCCGGCCCCCTCGAGCGCTGGCTGTTCGGCTGGGACCTCTCCAACTCCCTGCTCTGGCAAGGCTGGGAGATGGCCATGCGGTTGTTCTCCCCCGCCCAGCTCAACCCGTTCGGCCACAATCCGCTGCGCCACCTGCTGGCCGACCTGCTGGAGCCCGACCTGCTGACCCACCACAGCGCACCCCGCCTGACTGTCGCAGCCACCGACGTGGAGACCGGCGAGGCGGTGCTGTTCGACAACACGTCCGTCACCGTGGAGGTGCTGGTCGCTTCCGCCTGCCTGCCCTTCGTATTCCCCGCCGTGCGGATCGGCGACCGAGCCTTCTGGGACGGCGGCTATGCCGGCAATCCGCCGCTCGGCCCGCTGCTGACCCCCACGCCACCGGACGAACTGGTGCTGATCCGCGCGCAGCCCGCCCGCCGCCCCGGCGTGCCGACCACGCCGATGGAGATCACCAACCGGCTGAACGAGATCGCCTGCCACAACGTGCTGCGCGCGGAACTCGCCGCGCTGCCCGCATCGGTGCACCTCGCCACCTATGACGCGGACGCCGCTTTGCTGGACCTGCCGATCTCCTCGAAATTCAATGGTGAGGCGGAGTTCCTGTCGGAATTGTTCGAGGCCGGCCGGGCCGCGGTCGCCACCCATCGCCCGGCGTCGCGCCCCGCGCCCGGCCAGGCCTGGCCTCCGGCCCAGCGCGCCGCCGCGGATTGACCACGATGAGCCCTGGGATGAGCCCTGGCGCCGCCCCGCTCCGGCAAAGCCTGTCGATCCGGCTGT
The DNA here is from genome assembly GCA_035486135.1 of Acetobacteraceae bacterium. Classification (GTDB taxonomy): domain Bacteria; phylum Pseudomonadota; class Alphaproteobacteria; order Acetobacterales; family Acetobacteraceae; genus JASHVB01. Next base: position 3,979 of record DATHNI010000199.1, on the reverse strand, counting down.
TCCGCCTGACCATCGCCATCGTGGCGGCGGTCGAATTGCTGGTATTCGTCCCCGAGCTCGCCCACGAGCGGCTGGCATGGCTGAACGAGCACCTTGACGACGCGCGGATTGCGGCGCTCGCAGCCGGCAGCCGGCCGGGCCAGCCGATCGACCCCGCCACTGCCGCCGAACTGCTGCGGCTGTCCGATACCGACTCGATCCGGCTCGAACAACCCGGCCAGCCCCCGGTCGTGCTGACGAGACCCGACACCGCCGCTCCGCAGCGGACCATCGTGCTGCCGCGTGAGGGCTACGTCATGCGGACCGTGCGCGCTCTGCGGGCGCTGGCGGACGACCGCAATTCCCAGACGCTCGTGCTGGACAGCACAGCCGCACCCCCCGGCACGCGGATGTCGTTCGTGTTCCGCGCGCACGACGAGACCCGGGCGCTGCGCCACTTCGCCCGCGAGTTCGTGTGGGTGTCGCTTGTGGTTGCCTGCCTGACCGGCGCCCTGGTCTATCTCGCGGTGGCGCTGCTGCTGGTGCGGCCGATGCGCCGGCTGATCGGCAGCATCGCCGCCTTCCGCGCCGCGCCGGAGCGCAGCCTGCCGCTGGATCCTCGCCGCGTCAGCCTGCTGGCGAACGACGAGATGGCGGTGGCGGGCCACGAACTGGCGGCGATGCAGGAGGAGCTGCGCGACGCCCTGTGGCGCAACGCTCGGCTCGCGGCGCTGGGCAGCGCGGTGGCGCGGATCAGCCACGACCTGCGCGGCATTCTGACCCCTGTCCTGCTCACCGCGGAGCGGCTGGAGAACCATCCCGACCAGGCGGTGCGGCGTTCCGGCGCAATCATGCTGCGCGCCGTGGATCGGGCGACCGACCTCGTGCGGCGGACGCTGGACTTCGCGCGCGAGGGGCCGCCGCCGCTGGACCTGGCGCCGGTGCCGCTGGCCGCGCTGGTGGACGAGACGGGCGAGGCCGTGCGCTCGGCGGACCGGCCGTTCAGCGTGGTCAACCGGGTGCCGCCGGAGCTGCTGATCGAGGCGGATCGCAACCAGTTCTTCCGCGTGCTGGCCAACCTGCTGCGCAATGCCGCGGATGCGGGGGCGCGTTCGGGCGTGGTGTCGGCCGCGGCGGAACAGGGCGTCGCCACCATCGATGTCGCGGATGACGGTCCCGGGCTGCCGGACACCGTGCGCGCGACGCTGTTCCGGCCGTTCGCCCATAGCACCCGGCATGACGGCGCGGGGCTGGGCATGGCGATCGCGCGTGACCTGATGCTGGCGCATGGCGGGGAGATCGCGCTGGCCTCGTCCGGTCCCGGCGGCACCGTGTTCCGCCTGACCCTGCGTGTGGCTCAGCCGGGCGAGGTGAAGGAGCAGGACGCGAAGGAACGAGAGGCGTCGGACGCGAAGGATCGGGACGGTCAGGACGGGAATGATCAGGAGGCATCGGACGCGAAGGAGCGGGACGGAGAGGACTGGGACGCTCGGGGCGGGAAGGACCGGGACGCCAGCGATAACGACGGGGCGCCGGCGCCGGCGCCCGGCATTGCACGCGCGGCGGGGGCCGACGTATAGGGCGCGGCGCATGATGCGGGAGGCGATCGATGGAACTCAACGAGTGGCTGATCCTGGTGCTGCTGACGCTGGTTGCCATCGGCGGGCTGCTGTTCGCCTCGGGCTCGGGCGGCGGGGCTGAAGCCGGATTCGGAATGCTCGTGTCGGTGGCGGCGGTGTGCGGCATCTTCTGGCGGGTCAAGCAGTATTTCGATCGGATCGACGCGGGCCGCCACTAGGATGGCGATCACCTCGGCAAGCTGGGATCCTGCTCAGTATCTGCGCTTTTCCGATGAGCGGCTGCGGCCGGCGCTGGACTTGCTGGCCCAGGTGCCGCTGGACGCGCCGTCGCACGTGGTGGACCTGGGATGCGGCGCCGGCAACGTGACCGCCATCCTGCATCGGCGCTTCCCGCAGGCTACTGTTCTGGGCGTGGACGGGTCGGCGGCAATGCTGGCCAAGGCGCGCGAGGCGGCGCCCGGCTGCCGGTTCGCGCAGGGGGATTTCGCCACCTGGGCGCCGGCGGCGAGGGAGGCCGCGCCCGACCTGATCTACTCCAATGCCGCGCTGCACTGGGTGGGTGGGCACGAGACGCTGTTCCCTCGGCTGGTGTCGTTGCTCGCACCCGGCGGGGTGCTGGCGGTGCAGATGCCGGCGATGCACGACGCCCCGCTGCGGCGGCTGCAGAACGAGGTGGCGGCGTACGGGCCGTGGGCCGAGGTGCTGCGCGATGCGGGGTTCGCTCGGGCGATCCTGACGCCGGGGGAGTACTACGATCTGCTGCGGCCGCATGTGGCGGCGCTGGACCTGTGGGAGACGACGTACCTGCACGTGCTGAGCGGCGAGGACGCGGTGGTGGAGTGGGCGGCGGGGAGCAGCCTGCGGCCGTTCCTGGATAAGCTGCCGGAGGGGCTGCGGGCGGCGTATCGCGCGGCCTATGCGGCGGCGCTGCGGCCGCATTATCCGCGGCGGCCGGATGGAGCGACGCTGTTGCCATTCCGGCGATTGTTCATGGTGGCGAGGCGGTAGGGGGGAGGCAGGAGGCGCCGCGGTTTCGGTGGAACTGTTGTGCCCCGGACCGAGTGAAAGGCTGCGCGTTGGGCGCGGATGCGCTCGCGTGGGAGGTCGGGCTTCTTCGGTCGTTCGGGGTCCTGCGACGCCAGTCTGACTTCGAACGTCTTGGCGAGGACTGCGAATTGCAGAACGTCGAGCAAGGGGCGGACGCGAGAACACTCGACTTCGAACAACCGCCGGATGTATCTGGCGGGACAGTCACGGAGTGTAGGCCATGGCAACGCTGAGTATTTCTCCGGGCGATGCCGTGCCGGAGACGCTGCAAAGGTCGCTCGCCGAGCTGTTGCGCCAGCGGCTTGAGTCGACCGGCATCAGCGATATCGATATTCATCCGCAGTTCAACCACGCGGACGAACCGTCCGTCCTGGTGCGGGTCAGGCACCGTCTGGTCGACCAGCCGATCCGGCTGAAGGACGTGATCGAAGCTGATACCGCCGCGCGCGACCTGGCCTGGGAACAGGGCGAGCGGCGTTTCGTCTACATTGATCATATTTACGACGAGAAGCAGAAAGTTGCCGACGCGCGGTGATCGACGACCTCATCGCGCTGGCGAGCCGGTTGGCCAGTGCCAGCCCGAACAAGCCGCGGCAGGCAGACCTGAGGTGGGCGTTCCTCACATCGGAGGTTCTTACCAGCCACTATCGCGTGCAAGAGAGTACCCAGCTCTATCTCAACCGAGCTACCTTCACTGAAGCATGCCGTCAGGGCCTGCCTCCTAATGTGCCGAGCTAGCGCTAGCACCTGATCGAGCTCCGCCTGCACTTGGGCTGCGCGGGCAGACAGCGCATCCACCTTCGCGACGATGCGGCGCTGTTCGGCGAGCGGTGGCAGTTCAATCTTCGTATCTTCGAACCTGCCCTTTGTTACGTGCGCGAGTCCCGCACCTCCATGCGCCTTCCCAATGAGTTCATCAAGTTTGACATTAATAGCACATCTAAAGAAATTTTTGTCAATGCACGCTTCATCAAATACTACACGGAAAATATGTTGATTAAGGATTGCGGTGGGGCCGGACCATATATGCGCCCCAAATGATGTGCCCGGCGTTCCGGACCATGCAAATAGAAGCTCATCGGTCTGGACGATGATTTCCGGTCAATCACTGAGTCACAGTAATTGAATTCTGCATCAGGGTGGTTCAAATTTTGGATACGGATAATTGGTAATCCCTGTTTGACCCAATCAGTTGGCTTGAATGCCATGCCATTGATCAGGCTGCAACGGTCTCCAATTGGCGCAGTGCTCCAGCCTGCCGGCAACGTCACTCTGCAGCCTCCGAAAGTACCGGTTCGACGGCCGTTCCGGCCGTTCTTCTGCCAAAGCGCGCACCTCCTCCAACGCCGCCGACAAATGCCCGGCGATCGCCT
>DATHNI010000198.1:0-13866 GCA_035486135.1 Acetobacteraceae bacterium | reverse complement strand
AGCGTGACGTGGAACCTCGGCAATGGGGAGGGGCACTCGGTGCTGGAGGTGATCCGTACAGTCGAACGGGTTCTTGGGCGGGAGGTGCCGCACCGGCTGGGACAGCGGCGGCCGGGCGATCCGGCGGTCCTCGTCGCGGGGGCGGCGCGCGCGATCCAGGCAGGCTGGCGGCCGCAGTTCGCGGGGCTGGAGGAGATCGTACGGACCGCGCTGGCGTGGCGGGAGACGCATGCCGAGGGCTATCACTAAATGATCGACCTCTCCCGCTTCGCGGCAGAGGTCGATGGTGCGAAGCACCGAGGGTGAGGGTGATCGGGTCGGCACGTGGCAGGTAGAGCGGGGCGGCCCGATCACCCTCACCCTCGCCGCTTCGCGTCTCGACCCCTCCCGCTCCCGCGGGAGAGGTTATCCTGCGCGCAGCGCGGGAGTTGTCCGCCTTGACTTTCGCGCGCGCACTCTTGATATCCCCCCAATCGCGCTCGCTCAGGCGCTCGTCGCCATACGTGCGATCGTTGCGGCAGCGGCCGCAACCAGCCAATCGACTGGACCCGGTTTGACAGACACTACGACCGCCACCGCGGACCCGACCGACGACGCACCCATCGACGCAGCGTCCACTCCCGTCGTCGCGGAGCCGTCGCGCACGACCTTCGCCGATCTCGGATTGTCGGAGTCCGTGCTGCACGCCATCGCCGACATGGGCTATCGCCATCCGACACCGATCCAGGAGCAGGCGATCCCGTTCGTCCTGATGGGGCGTGACGTGATGGGCACGGCGCAGACCGGCACCGGCAAGACCGCCGGCTTCACCCTGCCGCTGCTGGACATCCTGTCCGGCTCGCGTGCCCGGGCCCGCATGCCGCGCAGCCTGATCCTGGAGCCGACCCGCGAACTCGCCCTGCAGGTCGCGGAAAACTTCGTCCAGTACGGCAAATACCTCAAGCTGACCCACGCCCTGATCATCGGCGGCGAGAGCATGTCCGACCAGAAGGACGTGCTGATGCGCGGCGTCGATGTGCTGATCGCCACACCCGGCCGCTTGCTCGACATGTTCGAACGCGGCTCCATCCTGCTGTCCGACGCCAAGATCCTGGTGATCGACGAAGCCGACCGCATGCTCGACATGGGCTTCATCCCCGATGTCGAGCGCATCGTTGCCCTGCTCCCGCGCCAGCGTCAGACGTTGTTCTTTTCCGCGACGATGGGCCCGGAGATCCGCAAGCTGGGCGACGCCTTCCTGCGCAATCCGAAGGAGATCGCGGTCTCGCGCCCGGCCTCGGTGGCGACCACGATCACCGAGGGCCTTGTGCTAGTGGCAGAGCATGACAAGCGCGAGTCGTTGCGCCGGCTGATCCGGACGCAGAAGGTGCAGAATGCGCTGATCTTCTGCAATCGCAAGAGCGAAGTGGACATCCTGCATCGCTCCCTGCTGCGCCATAAGTTCGACGTCGGCGCGCTGCACGGCGACATGGCGCAGACCGTGCGCTTCGCCACCCTGGAAAAATTCAAGGCCAACGAACTCCGCCTGCTGGTGTGCAGCGACGTCGCGGCGCGTGGCCTCGATATCGGCGGGCTGTCGCACGTGTTCAATTTCGATGTGCCGCACCATGCCGAGGACTATGTGCACCGCATCGGCCGCACCGGCCGCGCCGGGCTGGAGGGTCACGCCTTCACCATCGCCTCGCCGGAGGACCGGTTCGCGGTCGAGGCGATCGAGAAGCTGGTCGGCCACGCCATTCCGCCGTTCACGGTCGAGGGCCTCGACCCGGTGGACTGGGCCGAGGACGACGGCCGCAAGCGTCGTCGCGGCCGCGCCGGCAGCAAGCCGGGGCAGCGCACCAAGGAACCGTCGCGGCGCTCCACCGAACCGAAACGTCCAGCCGAACCCAGGCGCGCCGCCGCGCCGAAACGCACCGCAGAGCAAAAGCGCGCCGCGGAACCGGGCGGCGTGGCAGAACCGGCATGGACCGCCGAACCAGGGGGCTCGCCGGATGCAGCGATCGTCATCGAACCCCCAATCACGGTCGAACCGGCGGACACGGCAGAAACCGTAAAAGGGGGCAGGCGGCCTCGGCGCGCAGCGAAGCCGGCGGCCGGATCGCAGCCGTCCCCGAGGCAGCCGAACGAGGGTGTCCGTGGCGCGCCGCGCGAAGCTCCCCGCGCCACGCCGCGCGACGCAACGCGTGGCGAACCGCGCGACCAAGCCCGAGGTGCGGCGTCGCGTGACGCAACGCATACTGCCCCGTCGCGGGAACCAGCCCGCCACACGCCGCCACGCGAGGCGGTTCGTGCGGCCACGCCGTCGCGTGAAGCCGCCCGTGGCGCCTCGCCGCATCGCGATCGCGAGCGTGGCCATTCCGACGATCACGGCCCCTCGGTGCGTGGCTTCGGCGACGACGTGCCGGCCTTCATGCTGGTGCGCGTGCGGCCGCCGCGCCCCGTCGCCGCAGCGGAGGAACAGGAGAGCGAGGCATGAACGACGCAGCGGTTGTGCGGAAGAGTCATTTTTCTCCGTTCCAATGGGACGACGCGCTGCGGTTCGAGGCGGAACTCTCCGAAGACGAACGCGCCATCCGTGATGCCGCCCGGTCGTACTGCCAGGACAAGTTGTTCCCCCGTGCGCTGATGGCGAACCGGGAGGAAAAATTCGACCGCTCCATCATGAACGAGATGGGCGAGATGGGTTTCCTCGGCGCCACGCTGGACGGCTATGGCTGCGCCGGGGTGAATTATGTCAGCTACGGCCTGATCTCGCGCGAGATCGAGCGGGTGGATTCCGGTTACCGCTCGGCGTTTTCGGTGCAGTCGTCGCTGGTGATGTATCCGATCTGGGAATTCGGGTCCGAGGCGCAGAAGCAGAAGTTCCTGCCCAAGCTGCGCACCGGCGAATTCGTCGGCTGCTTCGGGCTGACCGAGCCGGACGCAGGGTCCGATCCCGCATCCATGCGCACGCGCGCCACGAAGGTGGATGGCGGGTTCGTGCTGAACGGGTCGAAGACCTGGATCAGCAATTCGCCGATCGCCGACGTGCTGCTGGTCTGGGCCAAGGACGATGCCGGCGACATCCGCGGCTTCCTGGTCGAGCGCGGCATGGCCGGCCTGACCACGCCGAAGATCGAGGGCAAGTTCTCGCTGCGGTGCTCTGTCACCGGCATGATCATGCTGCAGGACGTGTTCGTGCCGGCCGAGAATATGCTGCCGAGTGTGAAGGGACTGCGTGGTCCGTTCTCGTGCCTGAACAACGCGCGTTATGGCATCGCGTGGGGTGCGCTGGGCGCGGCCGAGTTCTGCTGGCACGCGGCGCGCGACTACACCCTGCAACGCATGATGTTCGGCAAGCCTCTGGCGGCGACGCAGTTGATCCAGAAGAAGCTGGCCGACATGCAGACCGAGATCACGTTGGGGCTGCACGCGGTGCTGCGCCTCGGGCGGCTGCTGGACGAGCACGAGGCGGCACCGGAGATGATCAGCCTGCTGAAGCGCAACAACTGCGGCAAGGCGCTGGATATCGCACGCATGGCGCGTGATATGCACGGTGGCAACGGCATCGTGGACGAGTATCACGTGATCCGCCACGTGATGAACCTGGAAACGGTGAACACCTACGAAGGCACGCATGACGTGCATGCGCTGATCCTGGGGCGGGCGCAGACCGGGCTTTCGGCGTTCGGTTGAACACCGGCGACGTCGTCACCGTCACGATCGATCGCGTCGGCGCCGAGGGCGACGGCATCGCCGTGACGCCGGACGGCACGACGCTTTTCATTCCGAATGTATTGCCTGGTGAACGCATCACCGCCGAAGCGCGGCAGCAGCGAGGCGGTGGCTGGTTCGCGTCGCTCTCGGACATCCTGCATGCGAGTGATGCGCGTGTCCCGCCGCCCTGCGTGCATTTTGGCGAGTGCGGCGGCTGCGTCTTGCAGCACTGGCGCGACGCCGAGTATCGCGCGTGGAAGACCGGCCTGTTGGAAGCCGCGTTGCGCCGGGCGGGATTCGAGGATCCGCCCATCGAACCGATCGAGGTCACGCCTCCGCGGAGCCGTCGCCGCATGGACCTCGCCGCTCGGCGCACGCCCCGAGGTGTTGCGGTGGGCTTGCACGCCAGGATGATTGTTCCCTCTCCCGCTGCGCGGCATCGAGCCGCGGAGCGGATCGATGCCGCGAAGCGGATCGATGGCGCTATGCGGATCGATCCCACGCAGCGGGAGAGGGTTAGGGTGAGGCTGCCGCAAACCGCCGATACCATCTGCGACCTCACCGAATGCCACGTCCTCCACCCCGCGCTGTTTGCTCTCGTCGCCCCGCTCCGCGGTCTGCTCCCCCGCCTGCAATCCTTCCGCCGCGAAGCCTCTATCATCGCCAACATGCTAGATCACGGCATCGATCTTCTGCTGCGCATCGATGCGCCGCTCGACCGGGGCGACCGCGAGCGCCTGATCGAGTTTGCCCGCGCGCATCGGCTACTGCGCGTGTCCACCGCATCGATGCAGGGCGAGCCGGAACCCGTCGCCGTCCTGCAACCGCCCGGCATCACGCTGTCCGGCGTCATCGTCGAGCCACCACCCGGCGCCTTCCTGCAAGCATCGCGTGAGGGAGAATCCGCGATCGTGCGCGCGGTGCTGGCGGCCCTGCCGGAGAAACTGCCCGCACGTGCCCGTATCGCCGAACTCTACGCTGGTAGCGGCAGCATTACCTTCGCCCTGGCACAGCGCGCCCGTGTTAGTGCGTGGGAGGGCGATTCCGCCGCCGCTGCTGCGTTGCGCCAAGCCACCAATCGTTCCGGTCTCGCCGGCCGCGTCGAGGTTGCACAGCGAGACCTGGCGCGGCAGCCCATTCCGGCCGGAGAACTGGGGAACTTCGCCGTGGTAGTGCTCGACCCGCCATTCACCGGTGCCGCGGCGCAGATCGCGGGGGCAAAGGCTGCGCATATCATCTACGTCAGTTGCAATCCCGCTGTGCTGGCACGTGACGCCCGGACGCTGCACGACGCCGGTTACAAGCTGCTGACGGCGACGCCGGTCGATCAGTTCCTGTGGTCAGCGCGGCTGGAAAGCATCTGCGTTTTCGTGCGAGGCTGATCGCAGCCGCGCTGCCCCCGATACACTGCGAAATGTTCCCAACGACGGCGTTCGGAGCCGCCCTCAGTGGCGGCGGTAAGCCTGGGGGAACATCGTGGTTACGCGCGAGTCACGCTGGCCCGTGCGGTGTCGAAAAGCAAGAATTTGGAACACAGATAAGAAGGGATGAACACCGATAAGAACGGATGCGAGTGCCGCTTGCAATAACGGGGTGACCCACCGCTGTATCCGTTCTTATCGGTGTTCATCCCTTCTTATCTGTGTTCCAAATTCTTGCGTTCTTGAAAAGTGCGATGGTGCGGCCTCAAATAGCACGATGGCAGAAGAAAAATCAGGGTCACCAGTAAATCGAGTGACCGATCCACCGACCCGGGCATTAAAGAATGCGCCTCCGCTGTTACGATTGCATTCGCGGCAGCAATGCGTCGTCGCGCGTCGGAGGTGCTTGTTGGCGGCTGGGACACATGGCGAGCAAGCCGCAATGTTGACCCATCGGGGCCAGAATCGATCGTTTCCGGCGAGGTTCATTGCGGGATTAAAAATGGGCCGCGACCGCCAAAAAGGCAGCGTTGCTTGACGTAAGCCGGTGCCGAGTCACACCCTGCCGCCATCATTCGCAGATGGGAGGAAACGACATGTCAGTGCGTCTCGTTGTCACGATCACCGCGGCACTCGGCAAGGGGGCCGAGCTCGCGCAGGTATTCAAGGGACGCTGCGCCGAGGTCATGCAAGAACCTGGCTGCGAGCAATTCGAAGTATTCCAGAGCGTGCTGAACCCGGACAAGCTGGCATTGCTCGAACTTTGGAAGGACCAGGCTGCCCTCGATGTACATGCGAAAGTGAATGCGACGCGTGCACCGATGCCCGAAGGGCTGCGGTCCGGCGGCGGGGAGCGCGAGGACTACGAGTACAACCGGGTTCGCTAGTACGCGCTAACGGCGGAGCGCGAGTTACGCCGCACCTGTCATTGCGAGGCGCGCAGCGCCGAAGCAATCCGCCGCCTGACGAGCTGAGGAACGCTCGTCAGGCGGGGGATTGCTTCGGCGCTCCGCGCCACGCAATGACAGTGGTATTCGCGGCATTTCCGGTCAGGGTGGAAGGTTGGCTCCACGGCGGCAAGCACCCTGCCATCACGGGGCGATCGCCGCCCGGCTCCGAAGCCCGCCGTCCCCCCGGATCAATCACGTCCGAAAACGGCCAGACCTTTTCCCGCGATGCTGGCTATTGTCAGGGGCAGCCCAGGAGGGCCTGACATGACCGCGACGGCAGCCCAGGCTTGCATCACCGAACCCACCGCCGACGCCGGCTCAGCGGATCGCCCAGCATGACCGAAACCGGCAGCCTCGATCTCGACCACGCCGCCTGCTACCGGGCGATGGCTGTGCGCGACGCCCGCTTCGACGGGCGGCTGTTCACCGGCGTCAAGACGACCGGCATCTACTGCCGCCCGATCTGCCCCGCCCGCACACCCCGGCCGGAGAACGTCGTCTTCTTCCCCACCGCCGCGGCCGCGCACGAGGCCGGTTTCCGCCCCTGCCTGCGCTGCCGTCCGGAGACCTCGCCGGACCTCGGCGCCTGGCGGGGCGCCTCCAACACAGTGTCGCGGGCGCTGGCCCTGGTGGAGATGGGCGCGCTCGACGAGGCATCGGTTGACGCCCTTGCCAGCCGCGTCGGCGTGGGCGAGCGCCAGCTCCGCCGGTTGTTCCAGCAGCATCTCGGCGCCTCGCCCATCGCGGTCGCGCAAAGCCGCCGCGTGTTGCTGGCAAAGCAGTTGATCCACGAGACGCGGCTGCCGATGACGGAGATCGCCATGGCCGCCGGGTTCGGCAGCCTGCGGCGGTTCAACGACACATTCCAGGCGCTGTTCCGCCGGCCGCCCACGGCCCTGCGCCGCTCCGCGGATACGGATGTGTCGGCCGGCCCCGAAGGCGAGATCAGCCTGAAGCTGCGCTATCGGCCGCCCTATGACTGGCCGGCGATGCTCGGATTCCTTCGCGCCCGCGCGATTGCCGGGGTGGAGAGCGTGGAGGGCGAGACCTACCGCCGCACCATCGGCCTGGACGGGCAGCAAGGCACCGTGACCGTGCGTCCGGCCGACGGACCGGCCGGGGCCAACGCGCTGGCGGCGACCGTGCGGTTCCCAAAACTGTCCGCGCTGCCGCAGATCATCGCCCGGTTGCGCCGGGTGTTCGACCTCGCCGCCGACCCGGACGCCATCGCGCTGCAACTGGTGAAGGACCCGACGCTCGCGCCGCTGGTCGCCGCTCGGCCGGGCCTGCGGGTCCCCGGCGCCTGGGATGGCTTCGAGCTGGCGGTGCGCGCGGTGCTGGGGCAGCAGATCACCGTGCCCGGCGCAATCCGCCTGGCCGGCGCCCTGGTGGTCCGGTTCGGGGAAATGCTGCGAGAGCAGGACGGCGCGCTGACGCATGTGTTTCCCGACCCGGCGGCGATGGTCGGGGCCGATCCGGCCTCGCTGGGCATGCCGCGCAGCCGGGGGGTCGCGCTGCTGGCGGTCGCCGCGGCGGTGGTGGCCGACCCGCAGATCTTCTCCGCCGGCCGCGGCCTGGAAGAGGCGGTCGCGCAACTGCGCGCGCTGCCCGGCATCGGCGAGTGGACCGCGCAATACATCGCCATGCGGCAACTGCGAGAGCCGGACGCGTTCCCCGCCGCGGATATCGGCTTGATGCGGGCGATGGCGGACTCCGAAGGGGTGCGGCCGAGCGCGAGCGCTCTGCTGTCCCGGGCAGAAACCTGGCGGCCGTGGAGGGCCTATGCCGCCCAACACCTATGGGCAAGCGCATGAGCGACAATCATTTCTTCATCGAAGACTTCTCCACCCCGACTGGCACGATGCTGCTGCTGACCGACGCGGAAGAGCACGCGCGGGCGCTGGATTGGGAGGATCATGCGGCGCGCGTGCATCAGTTGCTGCGCCTGCAATACGGCACGGTACGCCTGGAGGCGAAGGCCGGCGTGTCGCGGATTCGCCGGGCGATCGAGGCCTACTTCGCCGGGGTCCTGGCGGCGATCGCCGATCTGCCGGCGGTCACCGCCGGCACCGCATTCCAGCGCGAGGTCTGGGCGGCGCTACGCGGCATCCCAACGGGCGAGACCACGACCTATGGCCGCCTGGCGAGCCAGCTTGGCCGGCCGAAGGCCATGCGGGCCGTCGGCATGGCCAACGGCTCCAACCCGATCAGCATCATTGTGCCGTGCCACCGGGTAATTGGCGCCAACGCATCCCTGACAGGCTACGGCGGCGGAATCGAGCGGAAGCGATGGCTGCTGCGGCATGAGGGCGCGTTGCCGGGGTGACAGCAGACCCACCGCCATGCCGACGAAGGTCGGCATCCACGACTTTTCTCGGAGCGGGCAGGAAAGTCGTGGATGCCGACCTTCGTCGGCATGACGGTGGGCGTCGGCATGATGGTGGGCGTCGGCATGACGGTGGGCGTCGGCATGACGGTGGGACCGTCGTTTGAGTGCGCGCTGATCCGCGGTTCGAACGATGGCGGAACCGTCCCCCGAGCCGGCGGCAAGCACCGCGCTGCCCACTCCCTTACGCCGCCAGCGGCGACCAAGCCGGGTCCGACGCATCGGTCGGCGTCGGCGCGTTGCGCTGGTTGAACCCGGTGATGTCCACCGACGCCAGGTGGGAGGAGTACCCGCCACCGCGGGAATTCATCGCCCGGGATTGGCTCTCGAACATCATCACCCGGCCGTTGGGGCAGAAGCTGGGGCCTTCGACATCCCAGCCCTCCGCAAGCAGCCGCTCGCCGCTGCCGTCCGGGTGCATCACGCCGATCGAGAAGTTGGCCTCGTCCCCGCCGAACCGGGTGAACGCGATCAGGTCGCCGCGCGGAGACCACACCGGCGTGGCGTATTTCCCGCTGCCGAAGCTGATGCGCTTCGCGCCGCCGCCGCCAGAACCCATGATATAAAGCTGCTGGTCGCCGTCCCGGTCCGAGTTGAACACCACCTGCGACCCGTCCGGGCTGTAGCATGGGCTCACGTTGATCGACCCCGAATCCGTCAGCGACCGGGCCCCCCTGCTCGCCAGGTCCACCACGACGATCTCCGAGCCGCCGCCGCGCGTGACCGCCATGATCACGCTCGACCCGTCGGGTGAGAAGCGCGGCGCCAGGGTCATGCCCTGGAACTCGCCCAGCACGCTCTGGTGGCCGCTCTGCAGGTCGAACAGATAGACCCGCGGGCGGTTGTTGGCGTAGCTCATGAAGGCGATCTCGTCGCGCGTCGGATGAAAGCGCGGGGTCAGCACCAGCCAGGAGCCGTCGGTCAGGAAGCGGTTGTTCTCGCTGTCCTGGTCCATGATCGCCAGCCGCTTGGTGCGCCGGTCGCGCGGGCCGGTGGCGGAAATGTAGCAGATGCGGGTGTCGAAATACCCCTTCTCGCCGAGCAATCGCTCGTAGATCACGTCGGCCATGATGTGGGCGATGCGCCGCCAGTTGCCTTGCGACGTGGTGTAGGCGGTGCCCTGGATCTGCGCCTGCGGCAACACGTCCCACAGCCGGAACTCGACGCGGATGTTGCCGCCGCCCTGCACCTCGGCCCGTCCGGTGACCAGCGCCTGGGCGCCGACGCCGGCCCAGTTCTGGAAGTTCGGGACCTCGGTGGGGGTTGGCGCGGACTGGATGAAGGACGCCGGCGGCAGTGGCCGGAACAGCCCGCAATTGCCCAGGTCGTTGGTGATGACCTGGGCAATGTCACGGCCAAGCTGGGCGGAGTTGCCGTCGCCGCCAATCAGGTCGGGAATGGCGATCGGGATCGGCGCGCTGCGGGCGTGGTTGACGTCGATCACCGCGGACTGGCCGCCCGCACCTCCGCCTGGCGCTGGCGCGGCCGGCTGGGCCAGCACCGGCGCGCGCGCGGCCAGCGTCATGGCTGTGCCGGCCGCTCCAAACAGCAGAGGGCGACGGCCGATGGCGGGACGAGGGAGATGGATCATGGGCTCTCTCTTCATCATTGTCGGTCGGGAGTGCAACCGCTTCGGGTCACGGGCTGAAGCGGAATGTCAGCACGTTTGTCTTACCGAGCATGTCTTGCGGCAGCGGCAGGTTGGCGCAATGCGGATCCAGCACGGCCCGCACCGCCCGCTCGGAGAACACCCGCAGCCGCATGTCGCCGGCGATGCGGCCCTGGTCCGCCGGCGCCACCACCGCCTGGCGCGCGACGCCGGCGGCATCCGTGGTGACGGTCAGCAGCACCTGCATCTTGTCCAGGTCGAGTGCGCCCGGATCGGTAGTCCAGCACTCACGCACGTGGTCGCCGATCGCGCCGCGCTGCGCCGCTGACAGTGCCGAGGTGTCGTTGCTCAGCGGATTGCCGCCACTGTTCGGCGCCCCGCCGGCCTGCGGGTTGTAGCGCGCCTTCGGCGGCTGGCTCTGCTGCGCAAGCTGACGCAGCTTCTCCAGGGTGTTGTCCAGCGCCTGGCTGTTCGCCGCCGCGTTCTTCGTCGGGTTGGGCTGCGAGGTCGCGCTCTCCGGCGCCGGTGGCGGCGGGGCCGGCGGCGGTGGCAAGGGCAGGGGCTTGGCCGGCTGGGGCGGCGTCTGCTGCTGCGGCGGTGAGGGCGGCGCCGGTGGGGGAGGCGGCGTCGGCGGCGCCAACTCTGGCGTGGGCGGCGGCGGAGGCGGGGTCGGCGGTGTGGGCGTTGGCGGCGTCGGCGCTGCCTGGGGCGGCGGCGGAGGCGCGGGGGGAGGCGGAGGCGGAGGAGGCGGTGGCTCGACCGGCTGCGGCTTGGGCGGCTGCGTCACCTCCGGTGCCGGGGGCGCCGGCGGGGCTTTGGAGGGCGCGGGCGTCGGCGCCGGCGCGGGCGCCTGCATGGAGGATGCTGCGGTGCCGGCGAACACCATCGAGATCGTGGTCTCCTGCGGCGGTTCCGGCGGGCGGGCGAATGGGATGCCGATCAGCAGCACGGCGAGGATGATGGCGTGCAGGGCGGCGGACGCGATGGCGCCGCGGCGCAGGGCCGGCGGCATGCCGGCGCCGCCCCGGCCAAGCCGGTCCTCTCCATGCATCACCCGCTGCAGCACGGTGCGGCAGCCCTCAGCGGGGGTTTGGCGCGGCGGCGCCGGTCGGAGCCGCTGGTGCGCCGCCGGGCGCCGCGGACGGAGCGCCGGGCGAAGCGGGCTTCGCCCCGGATGGCGTCGAGCCCCCGGTTTGCTCCGCCAGCAGCGCGACCTTGGTGAAGCCGCCCTGGGTGATGGTGCCCATCACCTGCATGATGCGGCCGTACGCCAGGTCCTTGTCGCCGCGCACGAAGATGCGGCGCTCCGGGTTGTTCTGGGCGATCGCCTGGAGCTTGGCGACCAGGTCGGGCAGGTCAACCGCCTGGTCCTGCAGGAAGATGTCGCCGCCCGCGTTGATCGACACGGTCAGCGGCTGGCTGTCGCTGTTGATCTGCTGGGCGTTGGTCTTCGGCAGGTCCACCGACACGCCGGAGGTCATCAGCGGCGCGGTGACCATGAAGATGATCAGCAGCACCAGCATGACATCGACCAGCGGGGTGACGTTGATCTCGGCCAGCGGCCGGTAGCGCCCGCGGCCATTGCGCGCGTTGAGGGAGAACGCCATTTTACTGAACCTCTCCCGCTGCGCGGGAGAGGTTGAGACGCGAAGCGGCGAGGGTGAGGGTGATCGGGTCGCCCCGAAGCAGTGCTTTGCAGCCTGCCGACCCGATCACCCTCACCGGCCGCTGCGCGGCTTCCTCTCCCGCGAAGCGGGAGAGGTTTAGCAAGATGTGCCCCATCACGCCCGCTCCTCCGTCTGGCGCGACAGGATGGCGCTGAACTCCGCGCCGAAGCCCTCCAGCCTGGAGGCGAAGCGCGACAGGTCGGTGCTGATCTTGTTGTATGCCAGCACCGCCGGAATGGCGGCGACCAGGCCGATGGCGGTGGCGAACAGCGCCTCGGCGATGCCCGGAGCGACCACCGCCAGGTTTGTGTTGTGCATCGCGGCAATCGCCGAGAACGAGTGCATGATGCCCCACACCGTCCCGAACAGCCCGATGAACGGCGCCGTCGCGCCGACCGAGGCGAGGAACACCATCCATCGCTCCAGCCTGTCCATCTCCCGCTGCACCGTCACCTGGATGGCACGGTCGATGCGTTCCCGCACGGAGGTGTGGCTGACATCGGCACCGGCGACGCGCACCGTCCGCCGCCACTCACCCATGGCCGCGGCGAACACGCTGGCCATCGGATGGGTCGGGTTGGTGCCTTCCTGATCAAACAGCTCGTCGAGGCTGCCACCGGACCAGAACCGGTCCTCGAACCCGTCCGAGGCGCGGTTCATCTTGCGCAGGCTGGACCATTTTTCGAACACCACGGCCCACACCCAGATGCTCGCCCCCAACAGGCCGAGCATGACCAGCTTCACGACGATGTCCGCTTCAAGGAACAGCCCCCACAGCGACAAGTCGCCCCCGGCCGTCCCCAGGTTCACCGCATCAACTGCTCGATCCACCAGAACCCCCTATCCCGGCACCACCACCGGCGGCACCCGTAGCCGTTTCCACCGGCCGTGCATCGCGCATGGCCTGCAACACCGTCCGCCAGCGTGGCGGCAACCGTCCCGGCTTGTTTCCCCCTGGCCCCGGTTCCCCGGGGGCCAACTCTCCTGGCCTCAGTCCCTCCGGCCTTAGCGCTTCTGGCCCCAGTCCTTCTGGCCCCAGTCCTTCTGGCCTCAGTTCCCCTGGCCCCAGTTCCCCTGGACTCGGTTCCTCTGGCCTCAGTCCTTCTGGCCCTAGTTCCCCTGGCCTTAGTCCCTCTGGCCCCCGTTCTGTGGCGCCCAACTTCCCCGACTCCACGTCCGCCGGCACCGGCCGGAGCCTGACACACGCAAGCCTGACGGTCAGCACGGCACAGGCCCCCGTTACGCCCCGCACCGTCTGGCGCAAGGTCGCCGACGCGGCGCCTGCCACCAGGACCTCGGTCTCGACGACCAGCGAATCGTCGAGTCGGGCAGCACGCAAATAGTCCACTTCGATGCGCCGCACCACGAACATCAAGTTGCATTGCCGCACAAGCTCGGCATGCGGCACGCCCAGGTCGCGCAGCGCTTCGGTCCGGGCGCGCTCGGCGTAGCGCAGATAGGTGGCGTGATAGACGATGCCACCGGCATCGGTATCCTCGTAGTACACTCTGACGGCATAACGATGGCGACCCTCCGGCGGGATGGAGGCGGGATGTCCGATCATCCATCGTCCCGCAGCAGATCGAGTTGCGCCGCCGCCAGCCCCTGGGGCGGCGGCGCCATGTCGAGGTGCCGCCAGCCCGGCTCACCCAGCATGCGGCCGCGGCTGGTGCGCAGCACAAGCCCCTCCTGGATCAGGAACGGCTCGACCACGTCCTCCAGCGTGTCGCGCGCCTCGGCCAGGGCGGCGGCCAGCGTCTCCACCCCCACCGGGCCGCCGGCGTGGTGCTCCGCGATGCGGCGGAGGTAGCGGCGGTCCATCGCGTCCAGGCCGAGCCGGTCCACCTCCAGCCGGGTCAGCGCCGCGTCGGCCGCCGCGCGATCGATCGGGCTGGTGCCGTCCACCGCTGCAAAGTCCCGCACCCGGCGCAGCAGGCGGCCGGCGATGCGAGGCGTCCCGCGGGAGCGCCGGGCGATCTCCGCCGCGCCCTCCCCGGTCAGGTTCACCCCCAGCTTCTGGGCGCCGCGGTTGACGATCAGTTCGAGTTCTTCGGGGGTGTAGAACACCAGGCGCAGCGGGATGCCGAACCGGTCGCGCAGCGGGGTGGCGAGCAAGCCGGCGCGGGTGGTGGCGCCG